>NZ_BAAAMY010000006.1:7283-46809 GCF_039529515.1 Nocardioides lentus | reverse complement strand
GCGGCCGCCGGAGCCGTCGCCGTCCTGCGCGTCGGAGTCGTCGTCCGAGCCGTCCGCGTCGTCGGAGTCGTCGGAGTCGCGGGAGTCGCGGGAGTCGTCGGAGCCGGAGTCGTCCGGGGACTCGGAGCCGGGCGTGGTGTCCGCCGCGACCTCGGCGTCGTCCGTGGGCTGCGTCGCGGTGGCCTCGGCCTCGTCGAGGGCCAGCGGCGCGGTCTCGCCGTCCTCGTCCGGGTCGGCCTCGAGCTCGTCCGCGGGGACGGCGGCGGGCGCGGCCGCGGTCGGGTCGGGCGCCTGGAACAGCGGCGCGGCGGCGGGACGGCCGGCGCGGCGGCGCGAGCGGCCGACCGAGCGGGTCGGCTCGGCGTCGGGGGCCTGCTCCTCCGCCGCGGGCGCCTCGGTGGCGGCCTCGACAGCGGGCTCGACGGCGGGCTCGGGGGCGGGCTCGGGGGCGGGCTCGACGGCGGCGTTCTCGGGGGCGTTCTCGAGGGCGTTCTCGGGGGCGGCGTCGCCGCCCGCCTTCTTCGCGGCCTTCTTCGTGGTCTTCCTGGCCGTCGTCTTCTTCGCGGCCGCCTTGGTGGCGGTCGTCTTGGCGGCGGACTTCTTCGCGGCGGTCTTCTTGGCGGTCCGGGCGCGCGTGGTCACCACGATCTCGCTCCCGCCCTCCGCGGGCGCGGCGTCGGGCGCGGCGTCGGGCGCGGCGTCCGGGGTCGCGGCGGGCGGCTCGAGCCCGGGCAGCGTCTCGGCGGCCGCGGGCTCGGTGGCCGCGGGCTCGGTGGCCGCGGGCTCGGTGGCCGCGGGCTCGGCCTTCTTCGATGCGGTCTTGCGGGGGGCGCCCGCCTTGCGGGTCGCGCGCTTGCGGGGCGGAGGCGCCTCCTCGGCGCCGGGCCGCTCGGCCGGCGGTGCGCCGGCCTCCGCGGGGGTGGTGGTCTCGTTCGCGTCGGTGGGTTCGTCGTTGAGCACGTGCTCTCCTCGACCGGGCTCGCGCACCGGTCCTGTCCGACGTCGTCGCACGAGGTCGGGACCGGGGCGGCGACGCTAAGCCTTCGTGGCCGGCGACACCCTCCGCGGTGCGTCACGTCGGCGGGCCGTACCTGCCGCGGTCGCCGTACCGGTCGCGTCGCTGTCACCGACGTGGCCGGCCGCGTCGCGGTCCGGTGACGGTCCGTCCCCGTGTGCCGATGGCCCGTGGTCCGCCGGCGAGAACGTCGTCGGGGCGCCAGGATCTGCTCCCGGCGACCTGCGGGGAGTATCGCACACGCTCAGGCCGCCGGCCTCACTCCGACGCGGCCAGCGGGTCGGCGACCGAGCCGTCCTCGCGCAGCGGTCCCTGGGCCAGGCGCGTCAGCAGCGGGCGCGGGCCGAGGTCCGCGCCGCTGGCCGTCCGGAGGCCGGAGAGGACGTCCTCGGCCCGCACGGCGGGCTCGGTGTGGCGCAGCACGAGCGCCAGCCCGCACCCCGCGCCGGATTCCGCGCCGGATCCCGCGCCGGTCCCGGCGACCTCCGGGGGCACGACCTCGAGGGACACGACGGCGGCGCGGGCGTCGAAGGTGCGGGGGCCGCGCTTGGTGACGCGCTCGACGAGCACCTCCTCGCGGGCCAGGAAGGCGGCGACGGCGCCGGCCACGGTCCCCCGGTCGAGCGCCCCCGGGAGGGCCACCCGCCACACGCTCGCCTCCAGGAGCGGCGCCAGCGCGCCCCCGGGCGACTCCACGACCTCCAGCACGTCGAGGCCGTCGGGCAGCGAGTCGGCCAGGGCCGCCCTCACGGCGGCGGGGTCGCTGACCTCGGCCAGCCCGATCTCGAGGTACTCCGCCTCGCTGGCCGCGCCCGTGGGGGCGGCGCCGGCGTAGGAGATCCGCGGGTGGGGGTGGAAGCCGGAGGACCAGGCCATCGGGATCCGGGCCCGGGCCACCGCTCGTTCGAAGACGCGACTGAAGTCGCGGTGGCTGGAGAAGCGCAGGCGACCGCGCTTGGCGTAGCGGACGCGGAGCCGCTGCACCGGCGGGGCCTGCTGCTCGGGCTGCTCACGCACGGCCCGACGCTAGCGGGCGCCCCGCGCGCCCGACGCTCAGGGCAGGCGGGCACCCCTCATCTGCGGGGAGCTGTAGACCGAGCCGACCACCTGGCCGTCGAGCCAGGTCGTGAGGCGCTCGGCCTCGGCGGCGAGCGCGGCGGCGGCCTCCGCGGGCAGGTCGGCACGTGGGACCACGACGACGACCCCGTCGGGGTCCTGCACCCAGCAGCCCACGACGCGTCCGTCCCACCAGGCGGTGGTCCCGGCGTTGCCCTGGGTGTCGAAGAGGAAGGGCCGGTCGGCCGGGTCGAGGTAGAAGTCCCGCTCCTTCCAGCCCATCGTGGTGGGGTCCAGCACGGGGAGCAGGGAGGCCCAGGGCCCGGGCGGACCGACGGGGTCGGTGTCGTCGGGGCGCAGCCAGCCGGTGCCGCCCCCCTCGAGCGCGACCTCGACGGCGCCGAGGTCCGCCAGCGCCCGTCGTACGGCGGACTTCGTGGCGCCGAGCCACCACACCAGGTCGGCCTCGGTGCCGGGGCCGAACGACCACAGCCAGCGCTCGACCAGGGCGGCGTAGCCCTCGGCCTCGCCGAGCGGCTCCGGCGTCGGGCCCAGCCAGGTCGCCATCGGCGTCCACCGTGGGCGCGAGACCCGCCAGTGCCCGCCGTTGTGGCCGCGGACCAGCAGCCCGCGGGCCCCCAGCAGCGTGAGCAAGCGGGAGGCGACCGCGGCCTCGCCGGCGTAGGCGCCGGACCCCTGCAGGACACGGGCCTCGAGCACCGGCAGCTGCTCACGCAGCGAGCGGGCGTCGAGCTCGCCCTCGCGGGCGAGGTGGTCGAGCACCGCGGCCCCGGCCTGCTCGAGCCAGGCGGTGCCGTCGGCGCCGACCCCGGAGCGCTCGACGTCGGCGGCGAGGCGGCGCAGCTCGGTGCCTGCGACCCGCGCCGACGCGCTGCCCCAGGCGGCGGGCAGCAGCTCGCGCGGGAACACGAACAGCGTGCGCCGCATCGCGAGCTGCTTGACCAGCGTGCGGTCCTCGTGGAGGCACCGCTCGACGTCGGCGACGGTGAGGCCGGGCACCCGGGCCTGCAGGGAGAGGTGCACGGTCGCGGGCTCGGTGGCGTGCAGCACGGTCAGGGCACGGGTGGCGGCCACCGGGTCGGGGTGGCGGTGCTCGGGGTGCAGCCCGTGCCGCCGGGCCAGGCGCGCGCGGCGCTCCTCGTCGTCGACCAGCCTCACCCGCCGACCGTAGCGAGGTCGGCCGGGCCGTGCCGAGGACGCGGGTGGCATGCTCGCCCCGTGCTGCACTCCCCCGGGCGCTCGGGCCCTCGTACGGCGGCCCCGTGGCTGGTGCTGACCGGGATCGTCATGGTCGCGCTCAACCTGAGGCCGGCCGCCGTCAGCGTGGGGCCCGTCCTCGCGGAGGTCCGGGACGACCTCGGCATGACCGGCCTGACGGCGGGGCTGCTGACCTCGCTGCCGGTGGTCGCGTTCGCGGTCTTCGGGGCGGCCTCGCCGCTGGCGGCGCGCCGGATCGGGCCGCACCGGGTGACGCTGGTCAGCCTCCTGCTGCTGACGGCCGGGCTCACCGGACGGGCGCTCGTCGACAGCCAGGTGGCGTTCCTCGTGCTCTCCGTGGTCGCGCTCGCGGGCATGGCGTCGGGCAACGTGCTGCTCCCCGCCCTGGTCAAGCACCACTTCGGCGACCGCGTCGGCCCCGTCACCGCGGCGTACACGACCTCGCTGGCGATCTTCCTCACCGCGAGCCTGACCCTCACCGTCCCGATCGCCGACCTGGGCGGCTCCTGGCGCTGGGGGCTCGGGGCGTGGGCCGTGGTCTCGCTGGTCAGCGCGGTCCCGTGGCTGCTGCTGTGGCGGGAGGACGGCACCCGCGCCGGCGAGGACGCCGACCGCGCCCCCGAGGCCCCGGTCCGGCTCGTGACCGTGCTGCGGACCCCGCTGGGGCTGTGCATGGCCGGGATGTTCGGCTTCCAGGCCCTGCAGGCCTACGCCCTGTTCGGCTGGTTCCCGCTGCTGTGGCGCGAGGCCGGCTACTCCCCCACCGCGGCCGGCGCGCTCGTCGGGCTGCTCGCGGCGGTCAGCATCCCCACGTCGTTCTGGCTGCCGCGGGCCGCGGCGAGGCGGGAGAGCCAGGTCGGGCTCTGCCTGGCGGTGTGGGCCTGCTACCCCGTCGGCTACGCGATGGTGCTCGTCGCGCCGTACACGCTGGCGATCCCGGCCGCCCTGGTGCTCGGCCTGGGGGCCTCCCTGTTCCCCCTGGTCCTCACCCTGGTCGGCCTGCGCAGCCGGACGGCGTCCGGCACCTCGGGGCTCTCCGCCGTCACGCAGTCCGGGGGCTACGTGATCTCCGCGGCGGGGCCGCTGACCGTCGGCGCGCTGCACGACACCACGGGCGGCTGGACCTGGCCGGTGCTGTTCCTGATCGCCACGGCGCTGCCGCTCGCGGGCTTCAGCCTCGTCACCGGTCGGCCCGGCCACGTCGAGGACCAGCTCGCCCGGCGCGCCGATTCGGCCGAAGCACCACGAAGAACAGTTGGCCCTTCCTAGGATCGACCGCACGGGGCCGGTCCGGGCCCCGCGGAGGCAGGAGGTGGCGCGGTGTCCCCCTCACTCGGCGCCGTCCCGCCCACCTGGTGGCGCGCGCTCCTGGCCGTCGGGGTGGCGCTGCTGGTGGTCGAGTTCACCGTGCCGGCCCTCGAGGACGTCGCGTACGTCGCGATCGGCCTGCTCGGGGTGGTGGGCCTGGGCGTCGGGGTCCGGCTCAACCAGCCGCGTCACGCGGCGCCGTGGTGGGCCTTCGTGGCGGGCCTGTCGCTGTGGGTCGTCGCGGACCTGCTGCTCGCGCTCGGCCGGGACGGGCTCTCGGACGCCGCGTTCGCCGCCGGCTACGCGCCGCTGACCCTCGGCCTGGTGCTGCTGGCCCGCGTCCGGACGGCGGGTCGCGACCTGGCCGGGCTCCTGGACGCGGTCATGCTGGCCCTGGCGCTGACCGTGGCGTTCCTGGCCCTCCTCGGCTGGCCCGTCGTCGCCTCCGGGGACTTCTCGGCCTCCCAGACCGCCGTCGAGCTCGCCTTCGTGGCCGGGGACCTCCTCCTGCTCGCGGGCCTCGTGCGGATCGCGACGAGCCCGGGCGGCTGGGTGCTGCCGATGCGCCTGCTGGCCGCCGCCATCGCGCTGGTGGTCGCCGCCGACGCCCTGTCCCTCGCCCTGCGCCTGTACGGCGGGGTGGCGGAGCCGCGGCTCCCCGACGTCCTCTACCTGCTGTCCTACCTCGCGTGGGGCGCGGCCGCCCTGCACCCCGGGATGCTCGTGCTCACCGAGCGTGGCCGGCCCCAGCCGATGGCGCTGGGGCGCGCGCGGCTCGGGGCCCTCGGGCTCGCGGTCGTGACGCCGACCGTGTGCCGCGCCGTGCAGACGCTCACGGAGCTGCGGGCCACCCCCTGGACCGTCGTCCTCGGGACGTTCGTGATCACCGGCCTGGTCCTGGTGCGGCTGCGGCTCGCGTTCACCGAGGTCGAGGCCGCCCACGACGAGTCCACCGCCCTGCGCGACCAGCTCTCCCACGAGGCCACCCACGACGGGCTCACCGGCCTGCCGAACCGGGCCCGCGGCCTCGTGCTCGTCGAGTCCGCGCTGAACCGCGTCTTCGCCGGTGGCGGCAGCGTGTCGGTCCTCTTCATCGACCTCGACGGCTTCAAGCAGGTCAACGACACCTTCGGCCACCGCGCCGGCGACGTGCTGCTGCAGCGGGTCGCCGAGCGGCTGCGGGCGGCGATGCGTGACGGCGACACCGCCATCCGCCTGGGCGGCGACGAGTTCGTGGTGGTCGTCGAGGCGCTGCCCGACTCGGACGCCGCGATGGCGCTGGCCCGCCGGCTGATCACGACGATCTCCGAACCCGTGACCCTGGGGTCGCTCGGCACCGCCAAGGTCGGTGCCAGCATCGGCGTCTCGCAGTGCTTCGACGGCACCACCGACGCGGTCACCCTGCTCGACGAGGCGGACATGGCCGCCTACCGCGCGAAGGCCGGCGGGCGGGGGCGGGCCGAGCTGTTCGACCCGGCGATGCGGGCGGCGGCCCGGGAGGCCGAGAGCCTCGCCTCGGACCTGCGCCGCGCGGTGGTCGACGACCGCCTCGAGCTGCGCTACCAGCCGATCGTGGACGCCCACACCGGCCGGGTGCGCAGCTGGGAGGCACTGGTGCGCTGGAACCGTCCGGGGCACGGCCTGCTGACGCCGGGCTCGTTCCTGCCCGTGGCCGAGCGCTCCGAGCTGATCCGTGACATCGACCGCTGGGTGGTGCGGGCCGCGACCGCCCAGCTGAGTCGCTGGACCACCGACCTCGGACGCGACGACCTCGCCGTCCACGTCAACGTCTCGGACCGCCAGCTGCGCCGCGACGGCCTGGTCGCCGACGTCGCCGACGCCCTCGCCGCGTCCGGGCTGGCGGGCTCCCGCCTCGTGCTCGAGATCGACCACGCCAGTGCCCTCGCGGACCCCCGGGCGACCGCCCACCTGGCCGAGGTCCGCGAGCTCGGGGTGCGGGTGGCGTTCGCGGACTTCGAGGCCGGGTTCCGCTCGCTGCTCGCGCTGCCCGACGCGCCCGTCGACCTGGTGAAGATCGGCTCGGACTTCCTGCACGTCGGCACCACCGAGCACGACAAGCTGCTCCACCTGGTCATCCAGGGCGTCCGCGCCGTCGGGCTGGACGTGATCGCCGAGGGGGTCGAGCGGGCCGACCAGCTCGCGACCCTGCGCGCCCTCGACTGCGCGATGGTGCAGGGCTACCACCTGGCACGGCCCATGACGACCGCCAAGGCCGGCGCCTACCTGCAGGAGGCGGCGCTCGACCCCTTCAGCGGTCTGCAGCCACGAACGCCGGGCTGAGACCGCCCAGCACCGCGTCGACCTCCGCGGCCGGCACGGCCGGCGACCAGCGGAACCCCTGCCCCAGCCGGCAGCCCAGCTCGCGGGCCCGGTCGGCGTGCGCGCGGGTGGCCACGCCCTCGATGACGGTGTCGAGCCCGAGGTCCGCGGCGATGGACACCACCGCGCGCACGACGCTGTCGCCGCGACCGCCGAGGGCCTCGGTGAAGAACCGGTCGACCTTCAACCCGTCGACGGGCAGCTCCACCAGCTGGCGCAGCTCGGACCAGCCCGTGCCGAAGTCGTCGAACCAGACCTCGAAGCCCTGCTCGCGGGCCTCGGCCAGCTCGCGGGCGTTGCGGACCACGTCCGCCGGCCGGACCGACTCCGTCAGCTCGAGCTCGACCGTGGCCGGCGGCACGCCGGCCGCGGTGACCACGGCCGCGATGTCGTCGAGCCAGCCGGGCCGGTCGAGGTGGCGGCCCGAGACGTTGACGCTCACCCGCAGGTCGGGGCGCGTCCGCTGCCACCGCGCGAGGTGGGTCACCGCGTCCCGCAGGATCGTCATGTCGAGGGTGTCGACGAGGCCGGCCTGCTCGGCCAGGGGGACGAACTCCCCCGGCGAGACGAGCGACCCGTCGGCCGTGCGCCAGCGGGCGAGGGCCTCGAAGCCCACGAGCCGCTCCCCCTCGAGCTCCACGATGGGCTGGAACCACGCCTCGACCTCGCCGTCCGCGAGCGCCGAGCGCAGCCGCGCGACCGCGGCACGGTCCGGGGGCGGGCCGAGCAGGCGGAGCAGGTCGAGCTGGTCGGCGAGCACCTCGGCGAAGGCGCCCACCGAGTCCTGGTCGAGCGCGACGTCACGACCCTCCGGCGGGCCGGCGAGGCAGAGCACGCCGACCACGGCACCGGTCGGGTCCCACATCCGCGCGCCGACGTACGACGGGCCCGGGTCGCGTCCCGCGGCGACCTCGGCGGCCGCGACGAGCAGGGCCTCGCGACCCACGCCGTGGTGGGTGATGACGCGGAGCGCCGGCCGCTCCTGCGACCCGCCAGGGTCGACCAGGCACGCGATCGCGCTGTCGTAGCCGGCGGACCGGGCCGCCAGGGCTGTCACCCGCCCTGCGCCGCCGTGCAGCGCGCGCTGCGACCCGTCGATCGTCATGTGACGAAGGGTAGGGCAGCAGCCCCTCCCTGCTGGGCCGTTCGCACGGGTCCGGTGCCCGTGCGCTCGCCGCGGCGGCCGGCGGGCCGACTCAGACGACTGAAAGAGGCAGCAGCTGGCGACCGGTCGGCCCGACCTGGATCTCGGTGCCCATCTCGGGGCAGACGCCGCAGTCGTAGCAGGGCGTCCAGCGGCAGTCCTCGACGTCGACGGCGTCGGGGTCCAGCGCGTCCTCCCAGTCGGCCCAGAGCCAGTCCTTGTCGAGGCCGGAGTCGAGGTGGTCCCAGGGCAGCACCTCGTCGTAGCCCCGCTCGCGGGTGGTGTACCAGTCGAGGTCGACCCCGGTGCCGGCCAGCGCGGTCTCGGCGGCCGCGGCCCAGCGCTCGTAGGAGAAGTGCTCGCTCCAGCCGTCGAAGCGGGCGCCGTCGCGCCAGGCCTGCTCGATGACGCGCCCGACACGGCGGTCACCGCGCGAGAGCAGTCCCTCGACGATGCCGGGCTGGCCGTCGTGGTAGCGGAACCCGATGGCGCGGGCGTACTTCTTCTGGCTGCGGACCGCCTCGCGCAGCTTGCGCAGCCGCTCGTCGGTGGTCTCGGGGTCGAGCTGGGAGGCCCACTGGAACGGGGTGTGCGGCTTCGGCACGAACCCGCCGATGGACACGGTGCAGCGGATGTCGTTGCGGCCCGAGACCTCGCGGCCGGTGTCGATGACGCGGGTGGCGAGGTCGGCGATGGCGAGGACGTCCTCGTCGGTCTCGGTCGGCAGCCCGCACATGAAGTAGAGCTTCACCTGGCGCCAGCCGTGGGAGTACGCGGCCGCGACCGTGCGGATCAGGTCCTCCTCGGTGACCGCCTTGTTGATCACCTTGCGCATCCGCTCGCTGCCGCCCTCGGGGGCGAAGGTCAGGCCCGAGCGGCGACCGTTGCGGGAGAACTCGTTGGCCAGCGAGATGTTGAACGCGTCGACCCGCGTGCTCGGCAGGCTGAGCGAGACGCCCTGGTCCTCGTAGCGGTCGGCCAGCCCCTTGGCGACCTCGCCGATCTCGGTGTGGTCGGCGCTGGAGAGGCTCAGCAGGCCGACCTCGTCGAACCCGGAGGCCTTCACGCCGGTGTCGACCATCGCGCCGATGGTCTCGATGCTGCGCTCGCGCACGGGCCGGGTGATCATGCCGGCCTGGCAGAAGCGGCAGCCGCGCGTGCAGCCCCGGAAGATCTCGACGCTGAACCGCTCGTGGACGGTCTCCGCGACCGGCACCAGGGGCTTCGCCGGGTAGGGCCAGGCGTCGAGGTCCATCAGGGTGTGCTTGCGGACGCGGTGCGGCACGCCGGGGGTGTTGGGCACCACGGCGGCGATCGAGCCGTCGGGGCGGTAGGCGACGTCGTGGAAGCGGGGCACGTAGACGTTGCCGGACACCGCGAGGCGACGCAGGAGCTCCTGGCGACCGCCGGGGCGACCCTGCGCGGTGTGCTCGCGCACGACGTCGGAGATCGCGAGCACGACCTCCTCGCCGTCGCCGAGGACCGCGGCGTCGAGGAAGTCCGCGACGGGCTCGGGGTTGAAGGCCGCGTGGCCGCCCGCCAGCACCACCGGGTCCGCGTCGGTGCGGTCGGCCGCGTGGAGCGGGATGCCGGCGAGGTCGAGCGCGGTGAGCATGTTGGTGTAGCCGAGCTCGGTGGAGAAGCTGATGCCGAGGACGTCGAAGTCCCGCACCGGGCGGTGGGCGTCGACGGTGAACTGCGGCACGCCCTGCGCCCGCATCACAGCCTCCATGTCGGGCCACACCGAGTAGGTGCGCTCCGCGACGATCCAGTCCCGCTCGTTGAGGACCTCGTAGAGGATCTGCACGCCCTGGTTGGGCAGCCCCACCTCGTAGGCGTCGGGGTACATCAGCGCCCAGCGGACCTCGGTGCCGGGCCACGCCTTCACGGTGCTGTTGAGCTCGCCGCCGACGTACTGGATCGGCTTGCTCACGTCGGCCAGGTGCGGCTCGAGTCGGTCGAAGACGGAGGCGGGCTCCTGCTCGGGGGACACGTGAGGACCTCTCTCGGACGGGCGTGCGGACCGGCCCACTCTACGGGCGCCGGGGGCGCGGGTCCTCAGCGCGCGGGCGTACGACGGGGCGCGGTGTAGCGGGTGGGGGCGACGGCGTGGGTGCGCAGGTGGATGTTCATCAGCAGGCCGACGGCGAGCAGGCCCGCGAACATCGACGACCCGCCGTAGGACACGAAGGGCAGGGGCACGCCGGTGACCGGCATGATGCCCAGGCACATGCCGATGTTCTGGAAGGCCTGGAAGCCGAACCAGCAGGCGATGCCGCCGGCGGCGATCCGGCCGAAGACGTCGTCGGACTCGGTCGCGATGACCAGCGCCCTCCAGACGACCACGCCGAGCAGGGCGATCAGCAGCCCGGCGCCCACCAGGCCCAGCTCCTCGCCGGCGACGGTGAAGACGAAGTCGGTGTGCTGCTCGGGCACGAACCCCGCCCGGGTCTGCGAGCCGTCGAACAGGCCCTGGCCGAACAGGCCGCCGTTGCCGACCGCGATCCGGGCCTGCTCGGTGTTGTAGCCGGCGCCGCGGGGGTCGAGGTCGGGGTCGGTGAAGGCCAGGAAGCGGTCGACCTGGTAGTCGGCGAGGACCCCCGCCGCGACCGCGACGACCGCGAGGGCCACGCCGGTGCCCGCGAGCCCGACCAGCCAGCGGCGCGGCGCGCCCGAGATCGCCAGCACCCCGAAGACGGTGGCGGCCAGCACGAGCATCGTGCCCAGGTCGGGCTGCAGCAGGATCAGCGCGGCGGGCAGGCCGGCGATGACGAGCATCCCGACGACCTCGAAGGACCGGACGCCGCGGCGCCACGAGCCCTCGGCCCGCTCGGCGACCAGCAGCGCCATGCCGATCACGACGGCGAGCTTGGCGAACTCGCTGGGCTGCACCGACAGCACGCCCAGGTCGATCCAGGAGCGTGAGCCGTTGATCGTCGAGCCCATCACGAGCACCAGCACGAGCCCGACCAGCGAGGCGAGGTAGACCACGGGCGCGACGATGCGGATCCACCGGTGGTCGGTGGCCAGCACCAGCACGAACAGCACCGACCCGACCGCCACGTTGACGAGCTGGCGGCGCAGGTAGGCCTGGGGGTCGCCACCGGTCAGGTCGTCGCGACCGACGGTCGCGGACCACACCAGCAGGGTGCCGACGACGATCAGCGCGGCGACGGCGCCGAGCAGCCACCAGTCGAGGCGCGGCGCCCGGAGGCCGGGCCGCGTCCCGGGCCGCAGCCCCGGACGGGACGGCGCCCGCGCGGGGACCCGGCCCGAGGGACGGTCGAGCAGGCTCACGAGTCCTCCTGGCGGTCCGGGCGCGGCGGCAGGATCGAGCCGTCGTCGGCGAAGGTGGGCAGCGCGTCGGGCGCGACGACGCCGGGGATCGCGGCCTCGCTCGGCACCACGCGCTCGCCGTCCACGCCGTAGAGGGACTCCCAGATCTTGCGGATCGCCGGCCCGGAGGTGCCCGAGCCGGTGCCGCCCTGGCTGACCATCATCACGACCACGTAGTCGTCGGAGTATGACGCGACCCAGGAGGTCGACTGCTTGCCGTAGACCTCCGCGGAGCCGGTCTTGGAGCGGATCGGCACGTCGGCCAGCGGGAAGCCGCCCATCCGCCACGCCATCGTGCCCACCGAGGTGACGTTGCCGAGCGCGGCGTCGACGTAGTCGCGCAGCTGCGCGGGCATGTCCACGCGGGCGGACACCGTGGGCTCGATCTCCCGCACGACGCGTCCCGACGGCGACACGACGGCCTTGCCGACCCGGGGGGCCATGAGGTTCCCGCCGTTGGCGATCGCGCCGTAGGCGCGGGCGAGCTGCAGGGGCGTCACGATGGTGTCGCCCTGGCCGATGGAGAAGTTCACCGCGTCGCCGGCGCGGTACCAGCCGCCCTCGACGCAGAACTCGCGGGCGAAGCGGTGCAGGAAGTCCTCGCCGGGCTCCTCGCCGATCCCGCAGTAGTAGTCCTTCTGCGTGCGGTAGTACTCCTGCTTCCACCGCCGGTCGGCGATGCGACCGGTGGCCTCGCCGGGCAGGTCGATGCCGGTGCGGCGGCCGAAGCCGAACTCCTTCGCCTCCTCGACCAGCGGGTCGGGCGCGTCGACGTCCGTCGGGTCGGACCCCAGGCGCTGCCAGTAGTCGTAGCCGATCCGGTAGAAGAACGTGTTGCAGGAGACCTCGAGCGCCTTGTCGAAGCCGATCGAGCCGTAGGCGCCGGACTCGTAGTTGTTGAAGGCCCGGTTGCCGACGGTGAACGAGCTCGAGCAGTCCAGCCGGGTGTCGGTGCTGTAGCCGTGGGTCAGGGCGCCCATGGTCATGAACGGCTTCCACGTCGAGCCGGGCGCGAACTGGCCCTGCGTGGCGCGGGAGAGCAGCGGCGTGCCGGCGTCCTCGGAGTAGAGCCGGTCGAGCTGGTCGGTGGTGATGCCGCCGGTCCACACGTCGGGGTCGTACGTCGGCTGGCTGGCCATGGCCACGACGCGGCCCGTGTCGGCCTCGAGGACGACGGCGGCGCCCGCGTCCGCGACGTACGGCGTGCCCGTGACGGTGTCGACGGTCGAGCGGGCGGTCTCGATGGTCTGGGCCAGCTGGCGCTCCACCACGCCCTGCACGCGGGCGTCGATCGACGTGACCAGCGTGTCGCCGGGGCGGGCGCGGGTCGCGCCGTCCTCGCCGAGCACGCGGCCCATGGAGTCGACGGCCACGCGGCGGTAGCCCGGCATGCCGCGCAGGAAGCGGTCGTACTGCTTCTCCACGCCGGCGCGCCCGACCGTCGAGGCGCCGTTGACGGAGCGGTCCTCGGCGGCGTCGGCCTCGTCGAGCTCGGCCTCGGTCACCGGTGAGAGGTACCCGAGCAGGTGGGCGCCGTTGACGCCGTACGGGCGGGGGTAGGCCCGCAGCCGCTGCTTCTCGACCAGCACCGCCGGGTAGTCCTCGGCCTGCTCCATCAGTCCGAGCGCGGTGCCCTGCTCGAGGTCGCTGGCCACCGGCACGGGCTGGTACGGCGAGCCGTTCCAGCAGGTGCCCTCCTGCGAGCCGGGGTCGCCGCAGTCCAGCAGCGTCGCCCGCACGCGGCGCAGCGGCAGGTCCACGGCCTCCGCGAGACGCTCCAGCAGCCGCTCCTGGGGCCCGGGGTCCATCCGGTCGAGCAGCGAGCGGTCCACCGAGACGGTCCACGAGGTGCGGTTGGCGACGAGGGGGCGGCCCTGCGCGTCCACGATCAGCCCGCGGGGCGGCTGCACGACGACCTCGCGCACCGACTGGGAGGCCGCGCGCGCCTGGTACTCCTCGCCGTCGAGGACCTGCAGGTAGTAGAGGCGGGCCAGCAGGGTCGCGAAGAGCGAGAACACCAGGGCCTGCACCACGATCAGCCGCAGCCGGCTGCGACGGGACGCCGTCACGTCAGCACCCGCTCCGTGCGACGGCCGCGCTCGCGCTCGGTGTCGAGGCGCCGCACCACGGCCAGCACCACCGGCAGCACGAACGGCGTGGCCACGACGTCCAGCACGAGGGCCACGAGGATCACCGTGAGCAGGTCGCCGATGCCCATCACGGGGTCGCCGAGCACGAGGCCGCTGAGCGCGAAGACCGACGTGCCGACGAAGGACGCGGCGGCGACGGTGAGGACCACCGAGCCGGCGGAGGGACGCACGTCGGCGGTCTGGGCGGTGCGGACCCGCCCGACGAGCCAGCCGACGACGACGAGCGCCAGCGCCCACCGCCCCGCCACGTGGTCGGCGGGCGGCGCCAGGTCGAGCGCGACGCCGGCGACGAAGCCGAGCAGCGCCCCGAACTCGGGCCCCCGCACGAGCGCGGCCCCGACCACCACCAGCAGGCAGAGGTTGGGCACGACGCCCTGCCAGGCGACGTGGCCCAGCACGCTGGACTGCACCAGCAGCGCGACCAGCACCAGTCCGAGGGCGACGGCGGCGCGCAGCGCCCTCATCGGGCCCTCACCGGATGCTCCCGTCGGCCTCGAGCACGCCCCGGTCGCTGCGCGTTCCCGAGGGCACGGCCACGCCGACGAGGTCGAGGGAGCTGAAGTCCACGAACGGCTCGATCTCGGCGAACTTCGCGGTCTCGCGCGGGCTGCTCCACACCTGCTGCACGCGCCCGATCGGCACCCCGGCGACGTACGGCGCGCCGCCGTCGCTGCCCCAGGTGACCACCGTGTCGCCCTCCGCGGGCACCACGGAGCCGTCGACGAGGTCGAGCGTGAGGCGCCCGCCGTCCTCGATGGCGCCGCGGCCGCGCAGGAAGCCGATCTCCATGCTCTCGCCGACCCGGCCGCCGACGACGGACTCGGGGTCCATCACCAGCAGCACGGTGGCGGTGGTGCGGGTGGTGCGCAGCACCCGGCCGACGAGGCCGTCGTTGTCGATCACGGTCATGTCGGGCGTGACCCCGGCCCGCTCCCCCGCGTCGATGGTCACGGTGCGGGAGAACGACTGCATCGGACCCATCGCGACCACGCGGGCCGGGACGAGCGTGAAGCCCCCGTCCTGGGCGGCGCGGGTCAGCCCGTCGAGCTCGGCGAGCCGGTTGCGGTCGAGCCCGCTGGTGGCCGCCTCCTGGCGCAGCCGGGAGTTCTCGGCCTCGAGCGCGGCGACGTCCTCGCGCAGCGAGGACTGGGTGCGCAGCCACTCCGGCACGGCCGTGAACGGCCTCACCAGGCCGGCGGCGCCGGACTGCAGCGGGCCCACGGCCTCGCCGACGACCTCGCGGCCGGCCTCGACGGGCCCGTCGGTCTGCTGGTCGAGGGTGATCAGGCACGCGCAGGCGAGCAGCAGCGCGACCAGCAGCGCCCGCGACGGGGTGGGCCCGTCGAGGCGGCCGGCGCCGCGCCAGCGTCGTTCGCGTCCCCGGTAGGGGTTGGTGGGTGCGGTCATCCGAACCGCCGCGGCTCGGAGACCAGCACCTGCTGGAGCGCCTCGAACTCCTCGACGCAGCGCCCGGCGCCGAGCGCCACGGAGGTCAGCGGGTCCTCGGCCACGTGCACCGGCATCCCGGTCTCGTGGCGCAGGCGCTCGTCGAGCCCCCGCAGCAGCGCGCCGCCGCCGGTGAGCACGATGCCGCGGTCCATGATGTCGCCGGCCAGCTCGGGCGGCGTGGAGTCGAGGGTCGAGCGGACCGCGTCGACGATGTCGTGCAGCGGCTCCTCGATCGCCTGGCGCACCTCGGCGCTGGAGACGGTCACCGTCCGCGGCAGGCCGGAGACCATGTCGCGACCCCGGATCTCGGCCTCGGGCTCGGTGGGCAGCGGGAACGCCGAGCCGAGGGTGGTCTTGATCTCCTCGGCCGTGCGCTCGCCGAGCAGCAGCGAGTACTCCTTCTTCATCCAGGCGATGACGGCCTGGTCGAGCTCGTCGCCCGCCGTACGGATGCTCAGCGAGGTGACGATGCCGCCGAGGCTGATGACCGCGACCTCGGTCGTGCCGCCGCCGACGTCGACGACCATGTTGCCGGTGGCCTCGTGGACCGGGAGCCCCGCGCCGATCGCGGCGGCCATGGGCTCCTCGACGATGTAGACCCGGCGGGCGCCGGCCTGGTACCCGGCCTCCTTGACCGCGCGCTGCTCGACCGCGGTGATGCCGCTCGGCACGCACACCACGAGCCGGGGCTTCGCGAAGTAGCGACGGCGGTGCACCTGCTGGATGAAGTAGCGCAGCATCTGCTCGGTGGCCTCGAAGTCGGCGATGACGCCGTCCTTGAGGGGTCGGATGGCCGCGATGTTGTCCGGGGTCCGCCCGATCATGCGCTTGGCCTCGTGACCGACCGCGAGGATCTCGCCGGTGGAGTCGTTGAGCGCCACCACGCTGGGCTCGTCGAGCAGCACGCCACGCCCGCGGACGTAGACGAGCGTGTTGGCGGTCCCGAGGTCCACGGCCATGTCGCGGCCGATGAAGCTGTTCGGCATGGTGGCTGCCTCGCAGGTCCTTCTCGTGTGGGGAAGTACGGCCCGGCACGCACCGGACCCGCCCCGACACTAGGAGCGCCGACTCCCCCGATCCGGGAGGCACGCCGAGCCCCACCGCCGCGGCTCGCGCCCGTTCACACGCGCACCGGGCGCACCACGGGCCTCACGCGCACCACGGTCCCGCGACGGCTCGGAGCCGTCTCAGAGGTGCGGGAACCAGAGCCCGATCTCGCGCTCGGCGGACTCGGGCGAGTCGGAGCCGTGGACGAGGTTCTCGCGGTTGGACAGCGACAGGTCCCCGCGGATGGTGCCCGGCGCGGCCTTGCGGCCGTCGGTGGCGCCGTTCAGGGCACGGACGACCTCGATCGCCTCGTCGCCCTCGACGACCAGGGCGACCAGCGGGCCGCTGGTGACGAAGTCGCGCAGCGGCGGGTAGAAGTCGCGCTCGACGTGCTCGGCGTAGTGCCGGTCGGCCTGGGCGGCGTCGATGGTGCGCAGCTCCATGGCGACGAGCGCCAGGCCCTTGGCCTCCAGGCGGGACAGCACCTGCCCGACGAGACCCCGACGGACGGTGTCGGGCTTGAGCAGGACGAGGGTGCGCTGCGACATGCGCGCACCCTAGCGCCCGCGCACCCCGTCCCCGGGCCGGGTGATGATGGGTCCGTGCACGACGAGCCGGTACGACGGGTGGCCGTCCTCGGCCACGGGCCGCGGGCCGACGCGCTGCGCGCCGCGCTCGCCGACGCGGTGCCGGGGGTGGGCGTGGTCGCCGTCTCCGGGGACGGCGTGAGGGGGCCCGCCGACCTGGCCGGGATCGACGGCGTCCTGGTCGCGACGACCGGCTCCGAGCGCGCGGCGACCGTCCTGGCCTGCCTGGCCGCCGCCGTGCCCGTGCTCGTCGACCCGCCGCTGGCCGGGGACCCCGACACCGCGGCGGCGCTCGTCGAGGCCGCGGCCCGCGCCGAGGCGACGGTGGGCCCGGGGGCGCTGCGGGTCGGGTTCGCGCGCCGCCACGACCCCCGCTTCCGCGACCTGCGGGCGCACCTCGCCGCCGGTGCCGTCGGCGAGGTGCGGCTGGTGCGGGCGGTCGAGGTCCGCGAGGGGCCCGGCCCTCTCGGGGCCGGGGAGGCGGCCGGGGCCCGGGTGCTCGCCGTGGCCCTCGACACCCTCGCCTGGCTGCTGGACGACAGCGTGGCAGCGGTGCGGTGCGAGGACCACGGCGACCTGTGCCTCCTCACCGCCACGACCCGCGACGGACGCACGCTGGACCTCGAGGTCGGCGACGGTGCGGACGGTGACGGCGAGGTCCGCTGGGAGGTGGTCGGCTCGGACGGCTCCGCGGAGCTCCTGACCCGGGCGGCCTGGCTCGCCGAGGCCGACCGGATCCTGCTCGTCGCGTGGGCGCGCCAGCTGGGCGGGGCCACCCCCATCGCCGCCGGCCCGGCCGACGGCCTCGCCGCCGACCGGGCGGTCGCCGCGGCCAGGGCCTCGCTGGACGCCGGCACCGGCGTCCCCGTCGTCCCCCGCTGACACCGGGGGCCGTCCCAGCCCTCGACCAGCCCGGTGACGCGGCGGGCCCGGTCGTGATGGGCTGGGTGAACACTGTTCACCGAGCCCGGGAGCGCGGATGGCCGAGGCCGGCACGAGTGCCGACGACCTGTTCGCGCCGGCCCGCCCGACCGACGGCCCCGTGGCGCTGCGGATCGGGGTGCTCGGGGCGACCGGGACCGGCACGGCGCCGCTGCGGGCGCTGGCGGCCAGCGTCCCGGGCGCCCGGGTCGTGGCCGTCGCCGACGACCCCGGGGACACCGCCGGGCCCGCCCGGCTCGCCGAGCTGGCCGAGCTGGCGGGCGCCGCGGTCCTCGACCGTGCGGCCCTGCTCGCGGGCGACCTGGACGACGGGCTCGACGGCGTCGTGGTCGCGACACCCGACCCCGCGCCCGCGCTGCTGGACTGCCTCGAGGCCGGGCTCCCGGCGTACGTCGTGCCGGTGGCGGCCGACCCCGCCGACCTGCGGGCGGCGGTCAGCCTCGAGGACGCGGGTGGGCGCCGGCTGGTGCAGACCGGGTTCCTGCGCCGCCACGACCCCGCACACCTGGCCCTGCGTCGCGCGGCCGGCGGGCTCGGCGCCGTCCGGGTGCTGCGGGGCGCGGACCGCGGCGGCCCCGGCTCGTGGGCCGACCAGGCGCTGGCCGGCCTGGACGCGGCGGCCTGGCTGGTCGGGGGGTCGCCGGTCGGGGTGCGGGTCGACCACGCGGAGCCCGGCGGTCCCGTGCTCCTCACGGCCCGGGTCACGGACCCGCACGTGCCGGGGCCGGCCCCGGGAACCGTGGTCGCCCGCCTCGAGGTGCACCCGCGGCCGCGCGGCGGGCACGACGTGCGCTGCGAGCTGGTCGGCGCCCGGGCGACGACCGGCCTCGCGGCCCCGCCCGCCGTCCGGCTGGTCGCGGGCGGGCGAGCACGGACGGCCCTGCCCCCGGGCGCCGACGCCCGCTTCGCCGACGCCACCCGCACGGGCCTCTCGGCCTGGGTGCGCTCGGTCCGGACCGGCCGCGGCGCCGGCGCCTCGCTGTGGGACTACTACGTCGCCGCGGAGGCCGTCGCCGCCGCACGGGCCTCCTGGGACGGCCGGACGTCGGTCCGGGTCGACCCCGGCCCCCGCCCCGCGGTGTACGACGTGCCGCACCGCGTCGTCGCTCAGGCGGCGGGGCCCCGGCCCTCCCGCTGAGCCCGCGCGGCCGCCACGAGGCTGGGGGCGAGGGGCAGCGACGGCAGGACCGTCGCCTGGTAGGCGTGGTAGACGTCGGGGCGACCGGTCCACACGTGCGCCGAGGGCCGGTTGCGGGCGTCCAGCTCGTGGCGCCAGGAGCCGTCGGCGTCCACGACGTGCGCCCGGGCGTGGTCCCACCAGCGCGCGTGGTCCGCGAGCGCGCCCGGCTCGCCCGTGACGGCGTGACGCACCCAGGCGGCACCGATCGCCTCGGCCAGCACCCAGTGCATCCGCAGCCGGACGACGGGCACGTCCGCGAAGTCGGTGGTGTAGACGAAGCCGGGAGCCCCGTCGACGTGCCAGCCGCGGGCGACGGCGGCGTCGTAGAGGCTCGTCGACGCGGGCAGCAGCCACCCCGGCGCGCCGGCGCCGAGCGCGTGCCGCAGGCCGAGCAGCAGCCGCGACCACTCCAGCAGGTGCCCGACGGTGACGCCGTAGGGGCGGAACGGGTGGTCGGGCTGGTCGCGGTGGTGCTCGAGGTCGGGGACCCAGCGGGCGTCGAAGTGCTCGGGCAGGCGCCAGTGGTGGGCGCGGGCGACGCCGTCGACGAGCCGGGTCGCGATCGCGAGGGCACGCGCGGTCCAGCGGGGGTCGCCGGTGACGTCGGCCACCGCGGTGAACGCCTCGACGGCGTGCATGGCGGCGTTGCCGCCGCGGTAGTCCTCGAGGGTCGTGAAGCCGGCGTCCCAGGCCTCGACGACCATCTCCTGGTCGGGGTCCCAGAAGCGCTGCTCCACCACCGCGAGGACGTCGTCGAGCAGCACGGCACCGTCGGGGTGGCCGGCGGCGGTGGCCGACGCGGCGGCGAGCGCGACGAACGCATGGGTGTAGGCGTCCTTGGGTCCCTCGGGCCGGTCCGCCACGGCCAGCCAGCCGCCGCGGTCGTCGTCGCGCAGCAGCCCGCGTAGGGCCCGCACCCCGTGGTCGACGAGGTCGCCGGCGCCGTCCCGTCCGCGCAGGTGGGCGAGAGCGGCGACGTGGGTCATCCGGGCGCCGACCCAGGTCTCGGGGGCCCGCCCGGGGGTGCGGCGGCCGCGGTCGTCCAGCCACCCGAACCCGCCGGCCGGGTCGACCGCCCGGGTCACGAGGTCGAGCAGCCGCTCCTCGGCGGCCGCGGTCGTGCCGGCGTCGGGCACGCCCGGCGTCGGGCCGCTCGCGGGCACGGGCCTAGGCCTCGCTCGGCCCGCGCTGCGCCTCGTAGGCCGCCCAGGCCGCCGCGCGCTCGCGCTCGATCTTGCGCCCGAGCAGGTCCGCGGTGGTCCAGAGCGCGGCGAAGACGGCTCCGAGGAAGAACATCGTGGTGACGACGAACCCGAGGCCGACCGCGGCGCCCTGCACCAGGTAGCCGACGCCGTACGCCCACTCGCGGCGCAGCATGCCGGCGAGGAGGATGCAGACCACCGTCAGGCCCAGGCCGACCGCCAGCGCCGCGCCGGTGGGCACGTCCGAGAGGGTGATCATCACCGGCGTCGTGAGGCCGAGCGTGATCGCCTGCAGGGACAGGACGGCGGCGCACATGCCGCGCCGCGGCGACCGCTCCCCCGCCCGGGGGACGCCGTCGGGCCGCAGCTCGCCGGTGCCGCTCACGACTCCTCCTCGCGCTCCTGCTCGGGCCGACGGCCGCCGCGGCGCGCGAGCAGCGCGCGGGCCTCGCCGACGGTGACGACGGAGCCGGTGACCAGCACCGCGCCGGAGCCGAGCGCGTCGCCGAACGCCTCGCCGGCCTCCGCGAGCGCGGCCGCCTGGTCGATGGCCTCCGGCAGCCGCTCGGCGACCGAGACGCGGGTGTCGCCGAAGATCTCGCGGGCCTGGTCGGCCAGCGTCTCGGCGTCCATCGCGCGCTCGGTCGAGGCGCGGGTGGCGATGACGTGGGCGAGGTGCGGCTCGAGCTCGCCGAGCACGCCCTCCACGTCCTTGTCCGCCATCACGGACACGACGCCGATCAGCGGGGAGAAGGTGAAGGAGTCCGCGATCGCCGCCGCGGTGGCCGCGGCGCCCGCGCGGTTGTGGGCGGCGTCCAGCACCACGGTGGGGCTGCGACGCACGATCTCCAGGCGCCCGGGCGAGGTGAGTCCCGCGACGACCTCGCGCACCAGCTCGTCGTCGAGCGCCCGGCCGAGCAGCGACTCGACCGCCGCGACCGCGACCGCCGCGTTGCGCGCCTGGTGCTCGCCGTACAGCGGCATGAACAGCTCGGCGTACGTCGCGTGGAGCCCGCGCAGCGTGACCTCCTGGCCGCCGACCGCGGGCAGGCGGTGCACGACGCCGAAGTCGACGTCCTCGACGACCGCGGTCGCCCCGACCTCGGCGACACGGTCGGCGAGGACGGCGGCGACGTCGGTGGGCTGGGCGGCGCTGACCAGCACCGAGCCGGGCTTGACGATGCCCGCCTTCTCCCGGGCGATGTCGACGACGGTGTCCCCGAGGTACTGCTGGTGGTCGAGGCTGATCGGCAGGACGACGGCGACGTCGGCGTCGGCGACGTTGGTCGCGTCCCACGACCCGCCCATGCCGACCTCGAGCACGAGCGCGTCCACGGGGGCGTCAGCGAACGCCGCGAACGCCATCCCGACCACCGTCTCGAAGAACGACAGCGGGTGCTCGGCGTCGGCGTCGACGAGGTGGGTGTAGGGCGCGACGTCGTTGAAGACCCGGACGAAGGCGTCGTCGTCGAGCGGCTCACCGTCGATGCTGATCCGCTCGGTGACGCTCTCGACGTGGGGGCTGGTGAACCGTCCGGTCCGCAGCCCGGAGGCACGCAGCAGGTCGTCGACCATGCGGGCCGTGGAGGTCTTGCCGTTGGTGCCGGTCAGGTGCACCACCGGCGCCGAGCGCTGGGGGTCGCCCAGCAGCTCGCAGAAGGCCGCGATCCGGTCGAGCGAGGGTTCGAGGCGGGTCTCCGGCCAGCGGGAGAGCAGGGCGTCGTACGCCTCGGCGAGGGTCTGGGCGGGCCGCGCCTGCGGGGTCTCGGACATCGAGGTCGAGTCTAGGTCCGCCCCCGGTGCGCGCCCGCGGCCCGTCGGCGGGGCCGTCGGTGGAGGCCGTCGGTGGGCCCGCGGCGTCGCGCTGCGGGACGGTCGTGACCACGGTCGTCACGAGGGGGTCGCGGGCGAGGGGCTCCCCCGCCTCCGCCAGGAGCGCGACCGGGTCCCGCCTCGACGGTCGACCGACCACGGTCCGAGGGCGGAAAGGGCCCACGACCTGCGCATACTGGTTTCGGCCAGCTGTCAAGCGATGCGTAGCATCGGGTGCATGACAGCGACACGAGAGCCCGAGCAGTCCACGACGACGCCGCCCGCCGGCGTCGCCGTACCGGACAAGCCGGTGCTCGAGGGCCTGGAGGCCCGCTGGTCGCAGCGCTGGGCCGACGAGGGCACCTACGACTTCGACCGCACGCGCCCCCGCGCGGAGGTCTACTCGATCGACACCCCGCCGCCGACCGTGTCCGGCTCGCTCCACGTCGGCCACGTCTTCTCCTACACGCACACCGACCTGATCGCCCGCTACCAGCGGATGCGCGGCAAGACCGTGTTCTACCCGATGGGCTGGGACGACAACGGCCTGCCGACCGAGCGCCGGGTGCAGAACTACTACGGCGTGCGCTGCGACCCCTCCCTGCCCTACGACGCCGACTTCACCCCACCGGAGAAGCCCGACCCCAAGAAGCAGGTGCCGGTCAGCCGGCCCAACTTCGTGGAGCTGTGCGAGCGACTCGTGGTCGAGGACGAGAAGGCCTTCGAGGACCTCTGGCGGACGCTGGGGCTCTCGGTCGACTGGAGCCAGCACTACACGACCATCGGCCCGAAGGCGCAGACCGCGAGCCAGCGGGCGTTCCTGCGCAACTTCGCCCGCGGCGAGGCCTACCTGCAGGAGGCGCCCACCCTGTGGGACGTGACCTTCCAGACCGCTGTCGCGCAGGCCGAGCTCGAGGCCCGCGACTACCCGGGCGCCTACCACCGCATCGCCTTCCACCGCACCGGTGACGAGGCCTCCGCGGTGCACGTCGAGACCACCCGCCCCGAGCTGGTCGCCAGCGTCGTCGCGCTGATCGCCCACCCCGACGACGAGCGGTACGCCGACCTGTTCGGCACCACGGTCACCTCGCCGGTCTACGGCGTCGAGGTGCCGGTGCTGGCGCACCCCGCCGCCGAGATGGACAAGGGTGCGGGCATCGCGATGTGCTGCACCTTCGGCGACCTGACCGACGTCACCTGGTGGCGCGAGCTGGACCTGCCGGTCCGCACCGTGATCGGGCGCGACGGCCGGTTCACCCGCGAGACGCCCGCCTGGCTGACGTCGGACGCGGCCTCGGAGGCGGCCGCCGCGGCCTACGAGCGGGTGGCGGGCAAGACGGTGTTCTCCGCGCGCGAGGAGACCGTCGCCATGCTGCGGGAGTCCGGCGAGATGGAGGGCGACCCCACCCCCACCCAGCGCATGGCGAACTTCTACGAGAAGGGCGACAAGCCCCTCGAGGTCGTCGCGACCCGCCAGTGGTACATCCGCAACGGTGGTCGTGACCGGTCGCTGCGCTCCGAGCTGCTCGTGCGCGGCGAGGAGATCACCTGGGTCCCGACCTACATGAAGCACCGCTACGACAACTGGGTCGACGGCCTCAACGGCGACTGGCTGATCTCGCGCCAGCGGTTCTTCGGCATCCCGTTCCCGGTCTGGTACCCCCTCGACGACGAGGGCGCGCCCGACTACGACCACCCGCTGATGCCGACCGAGGCCGAGCTGCCCGTGGACCCCTCCACCGACGCGCCCCGGGGCTACGACGAGTCGCAGCGCGGCGTGCCGGGCGGCTTCGTCGGCGACCCCGACGTCATGGACACCTGGGCCACCTCCTCGCTGACCCCGCAGATCGCGGGCGGCTGGGAGGACGACCCCGAGCTGTTCGAGCGGGTCTTCCCCATGGACCTGTGCACACAGGCCCACGACATCATCCGCACCTGGCTGTTCTCCCGCGTGGTGCGCGCCCACC
This sequence comes from Nocardioides lentus, assembly GCF_039529515.1. Taxonomy (NCBI): domain Bacteria; kingdom Bacillati; phylum Actinomycetota; class Actinomycetes; order Propionibacteriales; family Nocardioidaceae; genus Nocardioides; species Nocardioides lentus. Next base: position 23,035 of record NZ_BAAAMY010000006.1, on the reverse strand, counting down.
ACGAGAACGGCGTCTCGCCGTGGTCGCACGCGCTGGTGTCGGGCTTCGTGGTCGACCCGGACCGCAAGAAGATGTCGAAGTCGAAGGGCAACGTCGTCGTGCCCACCGACATCCTCGACACGTTCGGCGCCGACGCCGTGCGCTGGCGCGCGGCCACCGCCCGCCCGGGCCTGGACTCGCCGTTCGACGAGTCGCAGATGAAGGTCGGTCGCCGCCTGGCGATGAAGGTGCTGAACGCGTCGAAGTTCGTGCTCGGCCGCGTCGCCGGCGCGACCACCGACCCCTTCGCCGTCATCGACCCCGTCGACTGCGCGCTGCTCGGCCGACTCGAGACGGTCGTGCGCCGCTCGACGGACGCCTTCGACGCCTACGACTACACCACCGCCCTCGAGACGACCGAGCGCTTCTTCTGGGAGTTCTGCGACGACTACCTCGAGCTGGTCAAGGAGCGCGCGTACGGCGACCCGGCCGACCCCGGCACCGCCTCCGCGCAGGCGACCCTGGCGCTGGCGCTCGACGTCGTGCTGCGGCTGCTCGCGCCGTTCCTGCCGTACGTGACCGAGGAGGTGTGGTCGTGGTGGCGCGAGGGCTCGATCCACCGCCAGCCCTGGCCCAGGGGCACCGACCTCGGCTCGGCCGCGGCGGCCGCACCCGGGGTCCTGGAGGCCGCCGCCGCCGCCCTGGCCGGCATGCGGGGCGCCAAGTCCCAGGCCAAGGCGTCCATGCGGGCCGAGCTGGCCGTGGCCGTCGTCCGCGGACCGGCCGACCTCGTGACGGCCGCCGAGAGCGCGGCCCGCGACCTGCGGGCCTCGGGTCGCGTCACCGGCGACCTCACCTTCGTGGCCGACGAGGCCGCGCAGACCATCACCGTCGAGGCCACCCTGGCCGAGACCCCTCAGGAAGGGACCGACCGATGAGGCTGTCCACGCGCAACCAGCTGCCCGGCACCGTCGTCTCCGTGACCACCGGCGAGGCCATGGCCGTCGTCAAGGTCCGTCTCGACGGCGGGGAGCACATCACCTCGTCCATCACCAGGGACGCCGTGGCCGACCTCGGCCTCGCCGAGGGCTCGAAGGTCACCGTCCTGGTCAAGTCCACCGAGGTCGCCCTCGGCGTCGAGGACTGAGACCACCGGCACCGTCCACGGACGGCGCCCCCGCTCGTCGAGCGGGGGCGCCGTCCGTGCTCCGTCACCCGACGGCGAGGTCCTTGCGGAGGTGGACGTCCGCCTCTCCCTCGACGGGCACACCGTCCCAGCGGAAGATCTCCCGGTAGCCGCAGCGCTCGTAGAAGCCCGGCCCCTGGAACGTGAACGACGTGACGAAGACCCGCCGCGCACCGCGCGCCGCCGCCGCGCCCTCGAACGCGGCGAGCAGCCGTGCGCCGAGTCGCTCCCCCCGATGGGCCGACGCGACCCAGACCATCTGGATGCCGGCTGCCTCCTGCCAGGTCCACCCGCTGATCCCACCCACCACGTCGCCGTCCCCGGGTCGGCGGGCGGTCACGGTCAGCTCGACGGCGGTCGGGCCGGGCACGGCCGCGTGGTTGTGGCGGTCCAGCTCGTCGGACAACCGCTGGTCGAGGCCCGCGTCGGCGGCGCCGACCTCGATGCTGACCTGCGACACGACCGGCCGTGGCCTCAGGCGGACTTCTTCTTCTTGCTGCTGTCGACCTCGCGGGTGACGAGCGTCGGGGCCTCGTCCTCGAGGACCGTGCCGCGGTCGATGACGACCCGCGCGATGTCGCCGCGCGAGGGCACCTCGTACATGACGTAGAGCAAGGTCTCCTCGATGATCGCGCGCAGGCCCCGGGCCCCGGTGCCGCGCTCCAGGGCCTTCTCGGCGATCGCCTGCACGGCGGCGTCGGTGAACTCGAGCTCGACGCCGTCGAGGTCGAAGAGCTTCTGGTACTGCTTGACCAGGGCGTTGCGGGGCTCGGTGAGGATCGCGACGAGGGCGTCGATGTCGAGCTTGCTGACCGAGGCGATCAGCGGCAGCCGGCCGATGAACTCGGGGATCAGCCCGAACTTCGTGAGGTCCTCGGGACGCACCTGCGCCAGCAGGTCCTCGGCCTCCCGCTCCTCCTTGCCCTGCACCTCGGCGGTGAAGCCGAGGGTCTTGCGGCCCACGCGCTGCTCGACGATGTGCTCGAGGCCGGCGAAGGCCCCGCCCACGACGAACAGGATGTTGGTGGTGTCGATCTGGATGAACTCCTGGTGCGGGTGCTTGCGCCCGCCCTGCGGGGGCACCGACGCCGTGGTCCCCTCGAGGATCTTCAGCAGCGCCTGCTGCACGCCCTCGCCGGAGACGTCGCGGGTGATCGAGGGGTTCTCCGCCTTGCGGGCCACCTTGTCGATCTCGTCGATGTAGATGATGCCCGTCTCGGCCTTCTTGACGTCGTAGTCGGCGGCCTGGATGAGCTTGAGGAGGATGTTCTCGACGTCCTCGCCGACGTAGCCGGCCTCGGTCAGGGCGGTGGCGTCGGCGATCGCGAACGGCACGTTCAGCATCCGCGCGAGGGTCTGCGCGAGGTAGGTCTTGCCGCAGCCGGTGGGCCCGATCACGAGGATGTTGGACTTCGCGACCTCGACGGGCTCGTCCTTGCTGTGCTTGCCGGTCTGGGCGCCGGCCTGGACCCGCTTGTAGTGGTTGTACACCGCGACCGCGAGCGACTTCTTCGCCTGCTCCTGGCCGATCACGTAGGAGTTGAGGAACTCGAAGATCTCGCGCGGCTTGGGGAGCTCCTCCAGCCCGAGCTCACTGCCCTCGGACAGCTCCTCCTCGATGATCTCGTTGCACAGGTCGATGCACTCGTCGCAGATGTAGACACCCGGACCCGCGATCAGCTTCTTGACCTGCTTCTGGCTCTTCCCGCAGAAGGAACACTTCAGCAGGTCCCCGCCATCACCGATGCGTGCCACGAAGGGCCACCCTCCAGATCGGCCCGGCGCTCACCGCGCCGGGGTAGTGCGAATCGCTCGTACGACGGTACCTCCTGGCGCCCTGTCGTGGGACGGGCGACACGGGTCTGTGCACCGCGCGCTCGCGCGGCGCCAGACACCGGGGTCGACCCCGGCGTCGTGGCGCCGCGCGGGTGCCTCAGGCCAGGGCCATGGAGGTCTTGCGGGACTCGAGGACCGAGTCCACGAGGCCGTACTCGACGGCCTGCTCCGCGGTGAGGATCTTGTCGCGCTCGATGTCGCGGCTGACCTCCTCGCGGTCCTTGCCGCTGTGCTCGGCGATCATGTCCTCGAGCAGCGTGCGCATCCGGATGATCTCGTTGGCCTGGATCTCGATGTCGGAGGTCTGGCCGAACGTGCCCTCGGTGTAGGGCTGGTGGATCAGGATCCGGCTGTTGGGCAGCGCCAGGCGCTTGCCCGGCGTGCCGGCCGCGAGCAGGATCGCGGCGGCGGAGGCCGCCTGGCCCAGGCACACGGTCTGCACGTCGGGCTTGATGAAGCGCATCGTGTCGTAGATCGCCGTCAGCGCGGTGAAGGAGCCACCGGGGCTGTTGATGTAGATCTGGATGTCCTGGTCGGGGTTGAGCGACTCCAGGCACAGCAGCTGCGCCATGACGGCGTTGGCGATGTCGTCGGAGATCGGCGTGCCGAGGAAGACGATGCGGTCCTCGAAGAGCTTGCCGTACGGGTCGATCCGGCGGACGCCGTAGGACGTCCGCTCCTCCCACTGCGGGATGTAGTAGTTCATGTGCTCAGCTCTCCTGACGGGCGGGACGGCCCTCGTCGGCGGCCTCACGGGCGCTGGTGACGACCTTGTCGACGAGGCCGTACTCGAGGGCCTCCTGGGCGGTGAACCAGCGGTCGCGGTCGGCGTCGCGCACGACCTGCTCGACGGCCTGGCCGGTGTGCTCGGCGATCAGCTCGAGCAGCACCTTCTTGATGTGCAGCGACTGCTCGGCCTGGATCTTGATGTCCGAGGCGGAGCCGCCCATCCCCGAGGAGGGCTGGTGCATCATGATCCGCGAGTGCGGCAGCGCGTAGCGCTTGCCCTTCGCGCCGGCGCACAGCAGGAACTGGCCCATCGACGCCGCCAGGCCCATGCCGACCGTGGCCACGTCGTTGGGGATGTAGTTCATCGTGTCGTAGATGGCCATGCCGGAGTCGACCGAGCCACCGGGCGAGTTGATGTGCAGGAAGATGTCGGCCTCGGGGTCCTCCGCGGACAGCAGGAGCAGCTGCGCGCAGATGGCGTTGGCGTTCTGGTCGCGCACCTCGGAGCCGAGGAACACGATCCGCTCGCGGAGGAGCCGCGAGTAGATGTGGTCGTCGAGCATGTTGAGGCTGTCGGCGCCCGCCATGCGAGGACCGCGGGGGGTCTCGGGGCTGGATGTCTGGGTCACGTGGCGACCCTAGCCCGCGGCGCCGACACATCCACGGGCCACCGGCCGTTGTTCGCTGCCAGCGGAGCGACCCGCCGTCCCACGGGCGCACCCGGCCCGGTCAGCGCAGCCAGCGGCGCAGCGCGACCGCGACGTCCGCGTGGTTGAGCAGGTCGAAGTGGTTGCCGCCCGGCACGTGCAGGACGTCGGCGCCCGGGAACAGGTCCCGACCCCGGCGCCGGCCGTAGGCGGACTCCTGGCCCACCAGCAGGTCGCCCACCACGTTGCGCAGCAGCCCCAGCTCGGAGGTGCTCAGCGCCGCCGACACGAGGTGGTAGCGGGCCCGCGGGAGCGCGGGCACGTCGTCCGCGAGACCCGCGACGAGGTCGTGGACCCCGCGCGAGCGCTGGTCCAGGATCCGGGCGAAGGCCGCCGCCTCCGGCAGACGCGCCAGGGCGCGGCTGCCGTGGCCCACTCCCCCGGCCAGCGGTGCTCCCAGGTGCGGGGTCGACAGCGTCACGACGTCGGTGACGAGACGGGTCCACGACGCGTCCTCGGGCTCGGTCGCGACCGCCGCCGCGGCGCGCGCCACGAGGCCGCCCATCGAGTGGCCCACCAGGGCGACCCGCTCCACCGGGACCGGCCACGCGCCCACGACGCGCTGCAGCAGCGCGGTGAGCTCGACGCCGTTCTCGCGCAGCGGCAGGCCCGTGTTGTAGCGGACGAGCACCGGGGTCCACCCGTCGGCGGCGAGCTCCTCGGCGTACGTCGTGCCGCGCCGGTGCCGGTGGCGCCGGAAGTGCTCCTCGTCCTCGCACAGCCCGTGCAGGAGCACCACGACGCGGCCCGTCGCGCTCGGGTACGCCGCCGCGAGCCCCCGGGGGGACGCCTCGACGTCGTGCCCGTGGGTGCGCACCGACATCTCGATCGCCATCGGGTGCCGCTCGTCGCGCAGGCGGTCGCCGATCAGCCCGTTGACGGCCGCCCGCAGGTGGCGGCCGTGGCGGTCGCCCTCGAGCGAGGGGCCCAGGCCCGTCGAGCCGACGGCGCCCAGCCCGGTCGCGAGGGTCCGCAGGCCGAGGCCGAGACCGGCGTAGACGGGCGCCGACACCGCGCGGTGCGCCAGCTCGGGGAGGCGGGACGCCCCGCGGGTGGGGCGCCGCAGCAGGCCGTGGACCCGGTCGGCGACGGCGTGGTGGGTGTCGCGGACGGTGCCCACGACGAGCTCGTCGGCGACGACGGACGCGAGCGCGAGGGCCTGGATCACCGTGGGCTGCCGCGTGGGCTGCCGCGTGGACCGTCCGGACGCCTGCCCGGACGCCTGCCCGGAGGACTGCTGAGTGGACACCTGTGCAGTGAAGCACCGGCCCGCCGGGACGACAACACCCGGGTGGACACGGTCCACCCGGGTGTCGGTCGTGCGTGGCGGGGCTCAGGCCTTGGCGTCGCCCTGCTCGGCGCTCTCGTCGGCGCTCTCGTCGGCGCTCTCGTCGGCGCTCTCGTCGGCGCTCTCGTCGGCGCTCTCGTCGGCGCTCTCGTCGGCGCCGCCCACGGCGTACTCGGCCACCGCGTCGTCGCCCTCGGCGCCGTCGCCGGCCTCGTCGGCGGCCGGGTCGCCCAGCGTGCCGTCGGGGCGCAGGTTCGTCACGTCCACCGGGTCGCCCGAGGCGTCGGTGATGGTCGCGGCCTCCACGATCTTGGCGAGGGCCTTGCCGCGCAGGATCTCCTGCACCAGCTCGGGGATGTGGTTGTGCGCGAACATGTGGTTCGCGAACTCCTGCGGGTCCTGGCCGGACTGCTGGGCGCGGCGGATCAGGTGCTCGGACAGCTCCTGCTGCTCGATGCCGAACTCCTCGGTCTTGGCGATCTCGTCGAGCAGGAACTGCGCGGCGACGGCGTCGCGGACCCGGTCGGAGAGGTCGGCCTCGAACTCGTCGACCGTCTGCTCCTCCTCGTCGAGGTAGGCCTGCATCGACATGCCCGCCTGCGCGAGCTGCTGCTCGATGCTCTGGCGCCGGGCCGTGAGCTCCTCGGCGACCATCGACTCCGGCAGCGGGATCTCGACCTGCTCCAGCAGCTTCTCGAGGACGGCGTCGCGGGCGGCGGCGGCCTGCTCGAGACGCTTGCCCCGGCCGAGCCGCTCGCGGACGTCGGCGCGGAGCTCCTCGAGGGTGTCGAACTCGGAGGCCTGCTGCGCGAAGTCGTCGTCGAGCTCGGGGAGCTCCTGCTCCTGCACGCCGGTGACCGTGACGGCCACGTCGACGTCCTGGCCGACGAGGTCGCCGGCGACGAGCTGGGAGGTGAAGTCGGTGGAGTCGCCGGCGCTCAGGCCGGTGACCGCCTCGTCGAGGCCGTCGAGCATGCCGCCGCGACCGACCTGGTAGGACATCCCGGACAGCTGGGCGCCCTCGATGTCCTCGCCGTCCTTGGTGGCCTGCAGGTCGATGGTGACGAAGTCGCCGTCGGCGGCGGGCCGCTCGACGTCGGACAGGGTGCCGAAGCGCTCGCGCATCGCGTCGAGCTGGGTGTCGACCTCCTCGTCGGTGACCACGGCGTCCTCGACCTCGACGGCCAGCCCGTCGTAGGAGGGGATCGTGACCTCGGGCTTCACGTCGAGCTCGGCGACGAACTCGAGCCCCTCGTCGTCCTGGCGGGTGATGTCGAGCTCGGGCTGCGACAGCGGCTCGAGCTCGTTCTCGCGCAGGGCGTCGTTGTAGACCTGCGGCAGCGCCTCGTTGATGGCCTGCGCGAGGACGGCCTCCCGGCCGACCTGGCGGTCGATCACCATCGGCGGGACCTTGCCGCGGCGGAAGCCGGGGACGTTGATCTGCTGCGCGATGGCCTTGTACGCCGCGTCGAGGCTCGGCTTGAGCTCCTCGAAGGGCACCTCGACGGTCAGCTTGGCCCGGGTCGGGCTCAAGGTCTCGACGGCGCTCTTCACAGGTGTTCTCCTAGGTCGGTCCGGGGGTCTCGCGCGATGACGGCACGCGGTCCGGGCCCGCCGGCGGCTCGGGAGCCTCCGGGGCGCACGCGCGCTCCGAAGGCGCGGCGCTCGCGGGCCGACGTCCAGCGTAGGCCACGCCCCGGGAGGTCGCGGAATCCGGCGCCGGCCGCGAGGCCCGCACGCGCTCGGGCCCGCCCTCGGGCCGGTCCCGGTCCCGGGACCGGGACGGCGGGGGGCCGGCCGGACGAAGCCCCGCAGCCCGCCCGTCAGCAGCGTGGGCGGCCGGTACGGCGGGTCGGCGACGGGCGAGCGCGACGGCGGCCGGTGGCGCACCACGGAGGCCGGGGCCCACGTCGCCGTCGGACGGCGACGACGGGCTGGTCGGGGTGACAGGACTTGAACCTGCGACCTGAGCGTCCCAAACGCCCCGCGCTACCAACTGCGCCACACCCCGCGCGGTGGCCGACTCTAGCGCTCCCGCCCGGTCGACCCGGGGGGCGGCGCCGACCGTGTGAGGCCCGAGGAGTGGAGCGCCTCGCCGGCGGCGTGGAGGTAGCGGCGGAGCACGGCGCGCTCCGTGGCGTCGAAGCCGCTGTGGGCCTCGCGGAGCGCGGCGAACATCGGCATGAGCTGTGCGTAGACCGCCTCGCGGCCGCCCGGCGTGAGCCGCACCTCCACGCGTCGCCGGTCCCCCGCGTGGTGCCCGCGCTCGACGTGGCCGCGCTCGGCCAGGCGGTCCACGATCCCCGTCGCGGCCGCCGGACTGACCCCCAGCAGCCGGGCGAGCTCCCCCGGGCCGCGCGGGACGTCCGCGAGGTGCTCGAGGGTCACCAGCTCGTGCTCCGAGAGCGACATCCGCTTGGCGACCTCCTGCCGCACCTCGGCGCCGGCGGCGATCACGCCGCGCAGCGCGATGCCGAGGGCGAGCTCCTCGTCCATTTCTGTTTCACCTTCTTAATGGTTAAGATCACGAAGCACCTTACCGCCTCGTCGAAGGATCGTCATGGGCCATCGTCTCCTCTCCACCATCACCGGCCGACGCACGGCGTGGCTCGTGGCGCTGCTGCCCTTGCTGCTGGCCGGGCTGATGATCGGCGCGGTGGGCGAGGGCGAGCGCGACCCCGGACCCGCCGACGCGCTGCCCGCCGGCCTCGACTCCACGCAGGGCGTGGAGCTCATCGCGCAGCTGCCCGAGGACCCCGGCAGCTCGGTGCTCGTGCTGTGGACCGCCGAGGCGCCCGCGGACCTCGAGGCCGCGCGCGAGGACCTCGAGTCCGCCGCCGGGTCGCTGGGGGCGGTGCCGACCGGCGGGGACGGCTCGGCGCTCGCCCTGGCCGAGGACGGCACCGCCGCGATCGCCGTCGTGCCCGTCACCACCCCGACCGCCACCGAGGCCCAGGCGGTCGTCGAGGAGCTCCGCACCGAGCTCGGCGCCTCGGTCCCCGGTGGCGTCGAGGTGGCCGTCACCGGGCCGGCCGCCGTCCAGGCGGACCTGGCCGCGGTCTTCGAGGGCGCCGACGTGCGCCTGCTCGCGGTGACCGCCCTGGTGGTCGCGGTGCTGCTGGTCATCACCTACCGCAGCCCCGTGCTGTGGGTCGTCCCGCTGGCCGTGGTCGGTGTGGCGGACCGGCTCGGCGCGGTGGTCGCGACGAGGCTGCTCGAGGCCACCGGCCAGGCCTGGGACGAGTCGACGGTCGGGATCCTCTCCGTGCTCGTGTTCGGCGCCGGCACGAACTACGCCCTGCTGCTGATCTCGCGCTACCGCGACGAGCTGCGACGCCAGGAGGACCGCCGCGAGGCGATGGCCCTCGCGCTGCGGCGCACCGTCGAGCCCGTGGTCGCCAGCGCGACCACCGTCGTCATCGGGCTCCTGTGCCTGCTCCTGGCGCTGACGCCGACCACCCGCGGGCTGGGTCTCGCCTGCGCGGCCGGGGTGGTCGTGGCCGCGGCCTTCGTGCTCGTCGTCCTGCCCGCGGCGCTGGTCCTGCCCGGCCGCTGGATCTTCTGGCCCCGGGTGCCCCGCCTCGGCGAGCCGTCCACCGCGGACGCGCCGTCGCTGTGGGGCCGGATCGGGCGCCGCGTGGAGGCGCGTCCGGGCCTGCTGGTCGTGGTGAGCGGGCTGGTCCTGCTCGTGCTGGCCGCGGGTCTCACCCAGCTCCGGACCGGTCTCGACACCGAGGACCAGTTCCTCGAGACCCCCGAGGCGATCACCGCCGCGACCCGGCTCGGCGAGTCCTTCCCCGCCGGGCTGTCCGACCCGACCACGGTCGTCAGCCGGGCCTCGGCCGACGACGTCACGTCGGCCCTCGAGCCCGTCGCGGGGCTCGCGTCGCTCTCCCCCGGCGAGGAGGAGGCGGGCATCACGACGGTCGACGTCGTGCTCGACGCCGAGCCCGGCTCCGACGCCGCGCGGGACGCGATCGGGGGGATGCGCGCGGCGCTGGGCGACCTGCCCGACACCCACGTCACCGGCAGCGAGGCCGAGGCCGTGGACGAGGCCGCGGGAGCGCAGCGCGACCGGCTCGTGATCTTCCCGCTGATCCTGCTGCTCGTGCTCGGCGCGCTGGTCCTGCTGCTGCGCGCCCTGGTCGCACCGGTGCTGCTCGTGCTCGCCGTCGTCGCGACGTACGCCGCCGCGCTCGGGGTGTCGTGGTGGGTGTTCACCGGGGTCTTCGGCTTCTCCGCCGTCGACTCCTCGATGCCGCTGCTGGCGTTCCTGTTCCTGGTCGCCCTCGGCGTGGACTACAGCATCTTCCTCGTCACCCGCGCGCGGGAGGAGGCCCGCGCCACGGACACCCGGCGCGGGATGCTGCGCGCGCTGTCGGCGACCGGCGGCGTCATCACCAGCGCGGGGATCCTGCTGGCGGCGGTCTTCGCCGTCCTGGGGGTCCTGCCGCTGGTGGTGCTGGCGCAGCTCGGCACCGTCATCTGCCTCGGCGTCCTGCTCGACACCCTGCTCGTGCGCACCGTCGTGGTCCCCGCGCTGGCGCAGCTGCTGGGCGAGCGCTTCTGGTGGCCCGGGCGGGTCCGGCCGCTCCCGGAGCACGCGGGCTGAGCGGGTCCGGAGCAGGTCCGGAGCAGGTCTGGAGCGGATGACGGGAATCGAACCCGCGTAGCCAGTTTGGAAGACTGGGGCTCTACCATTGAGCTACATCCGCGTGCGTCCGTCGTCGCGTCGTGGCGGCTCCGGACGGCGCTCATCGTGCCACACCGCGCCCGGGCTCAGCCCCTCGCCCGGGAGCGGAAGACCGGCTGGCAGCGCGGGCACCAGAAGAGGTTGCGCCCGGCCAGCTCGGCGGTCCTCACGCTCGCACCGCACACGTGGCAGGGCTGCTGCTGGCGGCGGTAGACGTAGACCTCGCCGCCGTGGTCGTCGGCGCGGGCGTCACGCCCCATGGCCTCGGGCGTGTGCTCCGGTCGGACCGTGTCGATGCGACCGGTCTCGACGCCCTCGGCCATCAGGACCACGAGGTCGTCCCAGAGGGCGGCGAACTGCCCGGCCCGCAGCGTGCCCCCGGGTCGCAGCGGGTGCATCCGGTGGCGGAAGAGGACCTCGGCGCGGTAGACGTTGCCGACGCCCGCGAGCACGGACTGGTCCATGAGGAGCGCCCCGATCGCCACCCGGCTGCGCCGGACGCGCTGCCAGGCGCGGTCCGGGTCGGCGTCGGCCCGGAGCGGGTCGGGCCCCAGGCGGGCCAGGACCGCGTCGCGGCCCTCGGCGCTGAGCAGCTCGCAGGCGGTCGCGCCCCGCAGGTCGGCGTACGCCGGCGCACGGTCGTCGTCGCTCACCAGGCGCAGTCGCACCTGGCCGACGGGGTCGGGGACCTCGGCGACGGCGGGGTGCACGGCGAACCCGCCGTACAGGCCCAGGTGGACGTGGACGAGCCGGTCGTCGCCGAGGTCGACGACCAGGTGCTTGCCCCACGCCTCGGCGCCCTCGACGACCCGCCCGTCGAGCAGGGCCGCGGAGTCCGCGAAGCGGCCCTGCGGGCTGCTGACGCGGACCGGACGGCCCGCGAACGCGGCGTTGAGGTCGCGGGCCAGCCGGTGGAGGGTGTGACCCTCAGGCATCGGTCGGGGCGGGCGGCACCGGCGGCAGGCCGCCGCCGGTCTCGTACGACGCGAGCTGGCCGATGCGGCGCACGTGGCGCTCGGCGCCGCTGAACGGCGTGGTGAGGAAGACGCGGATGAAGCCGGTCATCTCCGGCAGGGTGTGCAGGCGCCCGCCCACCGAGATCACGTTGGCGTCGTTGTGCTCGCGGGCCAGCCGGGCGGTCTCGTCGGACCAGACCAGCGCGGCACGGGCGCCCACGACCTTGTTGGCCGCGATCTGCTCGCCGTTGCCGGAGCCTCCGACGACGATCGCGAGCGCCTCGGTCCCCGCGGCCTGGTCGGCGACCACGCCCTCGGCCGCGCGCAGGCAGAACGCGGGGTAGTCGTCCTCGGCGTCGAAGTGGTGCGGACCGTGGTCCACGGGCTCGTGGCCCTGCTCCGCGAGCCACCCCACCAGGTGGTCCTTCAGCTCGAGCCCGGCGTGGTCGGATCCCAGGTGCACGCGCATGTCGCCGATCCTCCCAGGTGGCCCGCGGCCGGTCCTGCCGAGGTCCGCCGGGTCAGGGGCGCGACGCGTGCCGGCGCAGGAAGGCCGCGACCTGGCCCATCAGGGGCTCGGCGGCCTCGAAGACCGACGGGTGGCGCCAGAAGCCGTGGGTCTGGCCGAGGTAGCGCGTGCCGACCACCGGCACGCCGGCCGCCGCCAGCCGGTCCACGAGCGCCTCGCCCTCGTCGCGCAGCGGGTCGTACTCGGCCGTGGTCACCAGCGTCGGCGGGAGCGCGCCCAGGTGCTCGGAGAGCAGCGGCGCCAGGTCGGGGTCGTCGAGGTCCGCCGGGGACGCCGCGTACTGCTCCCAGAACCAGGCCATGACCGGGCCGGCCTCGCGCACCTCCTCGAGGGCGTACGACGGCCACTCGCCGCGCGGGTCCAGGAACGGGTAGACCAGCCCGAGCGCCGCCGCACGGCCGGGGTGGCGCAGCGCGGCGACGAGGGCGAGGTTGGCGCCGGCGCTGTCGCCGTGCAGGAGCAGCGGACCCTCGACCGACGCGACGACCGCGTCGACGTCCTCCACCGCGGCGGGGAACCGGTGCTCCGGGGGTCGTCGGTAGTCGACGCTGAGCACCGTCATGCCGCTGCGGTTGGCCAGCCGACGGGCCGAGGCGTCGTGCACCTCGACGTCGTTGAGGACGAAGCCGCCGCCGTGCAGGTGCACCACCGTGCCCGTGCGGGGGGTCTCGCTGCCGTCCGGCTCGTAGCGTCGGCACCGCACCCCGCCGCGGGTCTCGTCGACCGCCTCCGCCACCTCCTCACGGGCCTCGGCGGCGGCCGCACGCTGCGAGGCCTCCCGCTCGGCCGCCAGGTCGAAGTCGGGGTGGTGGACCGGCACCTCGCCGGCCGAGCGGTCCAGGGCGCGCCGCGCCTGGGGGTGCAGCATCAGGCCTCCTGCAGGCGGGCGAGCTCGTCGTCGACGAGCTCGGGGTCGAGCTTGGTGAACACCGGGGTCGGCTTCGCGACCGGCGTGCCCACCGCGACCGGGCGCCGCTCCCAGGCGCGCACGCGGGAGTAGTCACCCGTGATCACCGGGTACGGCGCGCCGCCGTCGAGGTCGGCGACCTCGCGCAGCTCGGGCATCGGCTGCACCGTGCCGTCGCCGCCGAGCACCCGGTCGACGGCGTTGGCCGAGGACGGCAGGAAGGGCGACAGGACGACGTTGAGGTCCGCGACGCACTGCACCAGGACGTGCAGGACCGTGCCGAGCCGGTCACGCTGCTCCTCGCCCTTCAGGGTCCACGGGGCCTGGTCGGTGACGTAGCGGTTGACCTCGCCCACGGCGCGCATGGCCTCGCCCACCGCCTGGCGCAGACGGTGGCGACCCAGCAGCGCCCCCACCGAGTCGAAGGACGTCCCGACCAGCCCGAGCACCCGCTCGTCGGCCTCGGTGAGGGGACCCGCCGCGGGGATCTCGCCGAAGTTCTTCGCGACCATGCTCGCGGTGCGGTTGACCAGGTTGCCCCAGCCGGCGACGAGCTCGTCGTTGGTGCGGCGGACGAACTCGGCCCAGGTGAAGTCCGCGTCCTGCGCCTCCGGGCCCGCCGCCGCCACGAAGTAGCGGAAGGCGTCGGCCTGGTAGCGCTCGAGGAGGTCGCGGACGTAGATGACCACCCGCTTCGAGGAGGAGAACTTTCGACCCTCCATCGTGAGGAACTCCGAGCTCACGACCTCGGTCGGCAGGTTGAGCGCGCCGTACTCCCCCGGCTCGCCGCCCCGCTCGCCCTGCCCGGCGTACGCCAGGAGCTCGGCGGGCCAGATCTGGGAGTGGAAGGTGATGTTGTCCTTGCCCATGAAGTAGTACGACAGCGCCTCGGGGTCGTTCCACCACGCGCGCCAGGCGTCGGGGTCGCCGGAGCGCCGCGCCCACTCGATCGAGGCCGACAGGTAGCCGATGACCGCGTCGAACCAGACGTAGAGCTTCTTCGTCGGGTTCTCACGCCAGCCGTCGAGGGGCACCGCGATGCCCCAGTCGATGTCGCGGGTCATCGCGCGCGGGCGGATCTCCGAGAGGATGTTCTGGCTGAAGCGGATGACGTTGGGCCGCCACGTGCCGCTCGCCTCGCGCTCGTCGAGCCAGGCGCCCAGGGCCTCGGCGAGGGCCGGCAGGTCGAGGAAGAAGTGCTGGGTCTCGACGAACTCCGGCGTCTCGCCGTTGATCCGCGAGACCGGGTCGACGAGGTCGGCCGGGTCGAGCTGGTTGCCGCACGTGTCGCACTGGTCCCCGCGGGCCCCGGCGGCGCCGCAGATCGGGCAGGTGCCCTCGATGTAGCGGTCGGGCAGCGTGCGGCCGGTGGACGGCGAGATCGCGCCGTACGTGGTGCGCTCGACGAAGTAGCCGTTGGCGTGGACGCCGCGGAACAGCTCCTGCACCACCGCGTGGTGGTTGCGGGTGGTGGTGCGCGTGTACAGGTCGTAGGTCAGGCCGAGCGCGACCAGGTCCTCGGCGATCAGCCGGTGGTTGCGGTCGGCGAGCTCCTGGGGAGTCACCCCCGCCTCGTCGGCCGCGATGAGGATCGGGGTCCCGTGCTCGTCGGAGCCGGAGACCATCAGCACCTGGTGGCCGAGCATCCGCTGGTGACGGGCGAAGACGTCGGAGGGGACGCCGAAGCCCGCGACGTGGCCGATGTGGCGCGGGCCGTTGGCGTAGGGCCAGGCCACGGCGGCCAGGACCCGGCGCGGGGTCGGCTCCGAGGTGGGGGTGCTGGTCATGGGGAGCAGCCTAGGAGTGCGCCCGGACCTCGTGACGGCGCCCGGTCACTCCCCGCCGCGGTTCCACCGACGCTGCGCGCGGCGGCGGATCTCGGGCAGCCGCGCGTAGAGCCTGCCGCCGGGGCAGGCGGTGTCGTTGGTGTCGCGGTGGCCGTCGATCGTGGGCAGCAGGACCTCACGGCCCGGCCCGTAGCGGTCGCTGCCCTCCGAGCGGACCCGGACCGACGACGCGGGTCGCTTGCCGGCCCGCCGCAGCTTCCAGGCGGCGAGCATGACGATGGCGGTGACCGTCTGCTTCGACGGTGCGGCCACCTCCATGTTGCCGATGACGGCGATGCCCACCGAGGTGTGGTTGAAGCCCAGGGTGTGGGCGCCGCGGACCAGCGCGCGCGGGCCGCCGGCCCGGCCGACCCAGATCCGGCCGAAGCGGTCGACGAGGAAGTTGTAGCCGATGTCGGACCAGCCGAGGGACTGCGTGTGGTAGCGGTACATGCCCCGGATCAGGGCCGGCACCTCGGCGCGCGTGTAGTCGTTGGAGTTGACCGTGTGGTGCAGGTGGACCTGCTGCAGCCGGTTGCAGTAGCTGGGGCTGCCCTCGCGCAGGCGCTCGTCGGCGCCCCAGAGCCGGCGTCCGCGCATCGGCGGCTGGAAGGCCTTGCCCTTCGCGGCGCGACGGGCGGCGCGCTCCTGCCCGGCGGGGAGGTCGGCACGGTCCTCGCGGCGCGTGCCCGGGTCGATGAGGACCACCTTGAGGCCCCGCGGGGAGCGCCCGGAGCGCCGCCGGACCTGCACGGCGTCGGCGGAGCGCACCCAGGCCAGGTCGCTGCCGCGGCGCGCGTCGCGGGCCTCGCGGTTGCCGGCCGTGGGCCCGTCGTGCAGGGGGCGGGCCGGGGTCCACCGGCCCCACGCGCCGTCGCGGCGCACGCGGAGCTCGAGGTCGGGGTGCGCCTCCTCGGGGTTCCAGGTCAGCGCGACCAGCGCGAAGCGGTCGCTCTCGATCCGCCCGAGGGTGCCGTCGGACTCCTCGGCGCGACCGGGTCCGCCGAGCGTGACCTCCGCCGAGCGCACGACCGAGCCGGCGTCGGAGCGCAGCCGCACGCGGCGCGCGCGGCCGGCGGCGTCCGCGGGTCCGCCGCGCAGCGCGACGGCGGCGGT
>NZ_BAAAMY010000006.1:0-7256 GCF_039529515.1 Nocardioides lentus | reverse complement strand
CGGCGGGGACGCTGAGCAGCGCCGTACGACGGGTGGCGGTGCGCACCGACGGGCGCGCGTCGGAGCGCGAGGACGGGCGCGAGGACGGGCGCGCAGCCGGGCGCGGGGTCCGAGACCGAGGGGAAGTCATGGTGCCCCATCATGCGTGATGGGGCTGCCGTGACCCGTGGTTTGCGTGTGACGGGCGTGGCGCGTGTGATCAGCCGGGCTGTGGCCACGCGGCCACCTCCGCCCCACCGCACGCGTCTCCGAGCCCCCGCCGTGCGCGGGCCCGCGCCGAGCGCCTGATCGACACCCCCTCGACCTCCGGACGACTACCCGGAGGTCGAGGTGCCTGGAGGCCCCGGTGCCCGGAGGTCGAGGTGCCCGGAGGTCTCGATGGTCGGAGGTCGAGGTGCCCGGAGGTCGAGGTGCCGGGAGGCGACGCAGGAGCCGAGGGGCCACGAGACCCGGTGAGCCGCCGTTCGGGGTGCGGGGGGTCTCGTGGCTCGGGCCCGGGGGGCCCTCGCGNGGCCACGAGACCCGGTGAGCCGCCACCCGCCGTTCGGGGTCCGGGGTCCGGGGTCCGGGGTCCGGGGTCCGGGGTCCGGGGTCCGGGGTGCGAGGGGTCTCGTGGCTCGGGCCCGGGGGGCCCTCGCACCTCGACCTCCGGACGGCACCCCGGAGGTCGAGGTGCCCGGAGGTCTCGGTGGTCGGAGGTCGAGGTGCCCGGAGGCGACGCAGGAGCCGAAGGGCCACGAGACCCGGCCACCCGCCGTCCGGGGTTGGGGGGTCTCGTGGCTCGGGCCCGGGGGCCCTCGCACCTCGACCTCCGGACGGCTGCGCGGAGGTCGAGGTGCCCGGAGGCGACGCACGAGCCGAAGGGCCACGAGACCCGGCGACCCACCGTCCGGGGTACGAGGGGTCTCGGGCGCCGTCTCCACGCCGTCTCCACGCCGTCCCGCGCCACGCGGTGCCTCCGGGGCGGGTCCGCGGGCCGGGCTGGGTAGCCTGACGCGTCCCCGACCGGGGACGGCGTCGTCAGAGGGGGGTGGGTCCGATCACCGCAGCCACCGACCACCGCGAGGACGCCGCGGACTCCGACCCCCGCCAGCAGCGCCGTCGCGGGCTGCTGCGCGGGCTGCTGCACGGGCTCGTGGTCGTCGCGATCGTCGCGGGCCTGCTCGCCGCGCTGCGCGGGGGCGGCGGCGGGGACGAGGAGGACGGCGTCCGGGTGGTGCCGCAGTTCCCCCGGGCCGCCCAGGTCGACCTCGCCGAGCGCCGCGCCGGACGCGACCGGCCGAACGTCGTCTTCGTCCTCACCGACGACCAGAACGTCGACGAGCTCGAGCACATGCCGCGCACGCGCCGGCTGCTCGTCGACCGGGGGACCTCGTTCGACGCGGCGATCTCGCCGCACCCGCTGTGCTGCCCGGCCCGCGCCGAGCTGCTCACGGGGCAGTACGGCCAGAACAACGGCGTGCGCCACAACGGCGGGCCGCACGGGGGCGACCAGGCGCTCGACCCGGCGTACCCGACGCTGCCGGAGCGCTTCGCCGCCGCGGGCTACGCGACCGGGCTGGTCGGCAAGTACCTCAACGGCTACCAGCCCGAGGCCGACGCGCCCGAGCCCGGCTGGGACCTGTGGCAGCCGCTCGTGCGCGGCGTCTACTCCTACGACCGCTACACCTACGCCGGCGAGGAGCGGTCCTGGGCGGACGACGAGGTCCCCTACGTCACGACCAGCATCGCCCGTCGCACCGACGACGCCGTCCGCGAGCTGGCCGCGGGCGACGACCCGTTCCTGCTGTTCTCCTGGCACGTCGCGCCGCACTACAAGCCGAAGGGCAAGGTCCACGCGCCGCCGCCGAGCCTGCCGCGGGACCGGAGGAAGTACCGGGACCTGCCGGCGCCGTCGCTGACGAAGCCGAACTACAACCAGGCCGAGGTCTCCGACCAGCCGCAGCCGATCCGCAAGCGCCCGGTGATGAAGGACGCGAAGAACGAGCGCATGTACCGGGCCCGCGTCCGCAGCCTGCTGGCCGTCGACCGCTCGGTCGCCTCGCTGGTCCGCACGCTGCGCGAGACCGGCGAGCTGGCGGACACCTACCTCGTCTTCGCCTCCGACAACGGCCACGCCCTCGGCGAGCACCGCCTGTTCGGCAAGAACGTGCTCGTCGACGAGATCATGGACGTCCCCGTGGTGGTGCGCGGCCCGGGCGTCCCGGCCGGAGCCACCTCCTCGGTCCCCGCTACGCTCGTCGACCTGCCGGCCACCCTCCTCGACCTCGCCGCGATCGACGACACCACCGGGCTCGACGGGCAGTCGCTGCTGGCGCCGGCGCTCGGGCGCGACGTCGAGTTCCGCGACACGACCCTGGTGCAGACGGGTGGCCGCCAGCTCGACGGCTGGCAGTACCGCGGCGTGCAGACACCCGGCTGGCTCTACGCCGTGAACGCCCACACCGGCGACGGGCTGCTCTACGACCGGCGCCGGGATCCCTGGCAGCTGCACAACCGCTTCGCGGACCCCGCGTACGCCGGGGTGGTGCGGGAGCTGGAGGCACGTGCGAGCCGGCTGCGGGTGTGCGAGGGACCCGGCTGCAACCTGCGCTTCGGCGACGACCCGGCACCTCCCGCGGGCGGCTGAGGCCCGGGTGCGCGATAGTGGCGGCCATGGATCGACACACCTTCCTGGCCGGCCTGCACGCACGCCTCGACCCGCGCACCTACCTCGAGATCGGGGTCCAGGACGGCAAGAGCCTCGCGCTCGGCAGCGCACCGCGCATCGGCGTGGACCCGGAGTTCCAGGTGAAGGAGGAGATCCAGCAGGACGTGCACCTCGCGCGCACCACCAGCGACGAGTTCTTCGCCCGTCGCCGCCCGCTGGCCCACCTGCCCGTGGACGTGCTGGACCTGGTCTTCATCGACGGCATGCACCTGGCCGAGTACGTCGTCCGCGACGTGCTGGCGGTCGAGCGCTTCACCCACCCGGCCAGCGTGATCGTCCTCGACGACATCCTCCCCCGCGACCCCGAGAAGGCCCGTCGGGTGCGGATCACCCGCGGCTGGACCGGCGACGTGTTCAAGGCGCTCGACGCGCTGCGCACGCACCGGCCCGACCTGGTCGTGATCGAGGTCGACTGCGAGGGCACCGGCGCCGCCGTCGTGCTGTCCCCCGACGCGAGCCTCGACGGCGTCGCTCCGTGGTACGACGACTGGCTCGACGTCGCGGTCTCGCCCGACCCGCCGCACGTGCCGGTCGAGGTGCTCGAGCGCAGCCGGGCCTGGACGCCCGAGGAGCTGTTCGAGCTCGACGTCTGGGAGCAGCTGGCGCGGGCTCGCCGGCTCCCGGCGGCCGCGGCGGCTCCCGCCGTCGCCCAGGCGCTGGCGCCGCTGCGCCGTCCCGCGCCGCGGGCCTCCTGAGGGAGCGCCGAGCTCAGCCCAGCAGCCGTCGCGCGACGCGGCGCGCGCCCTGCCGGGCGCGGTCGCGGCGCTGCGGCGGCAGCGGGGAGAGCGCGGCGTCGAGCGCCCGCGAGCCGGCCCTGACCACGGTGGCCCTCACGTCGGACCCGGCGCCGGACGCCGACCCGGCCGCGGTCGAGCGGTCGCGCGGCACCGGCAGGCGCGACTCGGGGTCGGACCCGCCCCACAGCAGCACGACCGGACGGTCGCCCTGCACGAGCAGACGCGTACGGGTGGCGACGGGGTCGCCGTCGCCGCCCCGCAGACGCACCACCCAGCGGCCGTCGGCCAGCAGGTCGCGCCCGACGGTGACGACCACGCGGCGCCCGAGCGGGCCGTCGTCGACGACCGCGCGGCCCACGACCTTCGTGCCGCCCTTGCGCAGGACGGCCTCGGTGCACTGCTCGATACCGGGGGCCTTCGGTCCGTTCAGCACGAGCTCGACCGACTCGCCGCGCAACCGGGCGTAGGAGTTGACGAGGTCGAACGGGGCGGGGGGCGGCGCGGACTTACCCATGCCGCCACCCTAGGGTCCGCGGGGCTCAGCTGAAGTCGAGACCCCCGGAGCGGCTGCGCTTGAGCTCGTAGAACTCCGGGTAGGCGGCCATCGCGACGGCCCCGTCCCAGATCGCGCCGGCCTGCTCGCCGCGCGGGATCGACCCGAGGATCGGCCCGAAGAACGCGGTCCCGTTCACCGAGATCGTGGGCGTCCCCACGTCGTCGCCGACCTGGTCCATGCCGTCGTGGTGGGACCGCTTGACGGCCTCGTCGTAGGAGTCGTCGGTCATCGCGTCGGCCAGCTCGCGGGGCAGCCCGGCCTCGGCCAGGGCCTCCTCGGCGAGCTCGCGCGACTGGTCGCGGCCCTCGTTGTGCAGACGGGTGCCGAGCGCGGTGTAGAGCGCGAGCAGCTCGGCCTGGCCGTGCTGCTGCTCCACCGCCATGCACAGGCGCACCAGCTCCCACGCGTCCGCGAGCATGTCGCGGTACTCCTGAGGGATGTCCTTGTCGGCGTTGAGGTAGGCGAGGCTCATGATCCGCCAGGTCACCTTCACGTCCCGCACCTGCTCCACCTCGAGCATGAAGCGCGAGCTGATCCAGGCGAAGGGGCAGCGGGGGTCGAACCAGAACTCAGCGGTGTCGGTCATGTGGCGCCCAACACGCGACCCGTCGGGCCTGTTCCCGGGCGCGGTGCCATGATCGGACCATGCCCGGCACCAACCTGACCCGCGACGAGGCCGCGACCCGGTCCTCCCTCGTGGACGTGACCTCCTACGACGTCGACCTCGACCTGACCCTCGGGGAGAAGGTGTTCGGGTCGCTCACCACGCTGCGCTTCACCGCCTCCGAGCCCGGCGCCTCGACCTTCGCCGACCTCGTCGGCGGCTCCGAGCTGACCGTCACGCTCAACGGACGCGAGCTCGACCCGGCCGAGGTGTACGCCGACTCGCGCCTGCGCCTCGACGACCTCGCCGCCGACAACGTCCTCGTGGTCGACGCGCGCCTGCCCTACAGCCGCACCGGCGAGGGCCTGCACCGGTTCGTCGACCCCGTCGACGACCGCGTGTACCTCTACACGCAGTTCGAGGTCCCCGACGCGCGCCGCGTCTACACGACGTTCGAGCAGCCCGACCTGAAGTCCGTGTTCACCTTCACGGTGACCGCGCCCGAGCACTGGAAGGTGGTCTCGAACGCGCCGACGCCGGAGCCCGCGCACGACGCGGACGGCCGCGCGGTCGCGACGTGGTCGTTCCCGACGACCGAGCGGATGTCGACCTACATCACGGCGCTCGTGGCCGGCGAGTACCACGAGGTGCGCGACGTCTACGAGGGCGCGCACGGCACCGTCGACCTCGGGCACTACTGCCGGCAGTCGGTGAAGGAGCACCTCGACGTCGACGAGCTCGTCGAGCTGACCAAGCAGGGCTTCGCCTTCTACGAGGAGGCGTTCGACTTCCCCTACCCCTTCGGCAAGTACGACCAGCTCTACGTGCCGGAGTACAACATGGGCGCGATGGAGAACGCGGGCTGCGTGACCTACCGGGACGAGTACCTCCCGCGCTCCCGCCAGACCCACTCGTTCTACGAGCAGCGCGCCAACACCGTGCTCCACGAGATGGCCCACATGTGGTTCGGCGACCTCGTGACCATGAAGTGGTGGGACGACCTCTGGCTCAACGAGTCGTTCGCCGAGTGGGCCTCGCACCACGCGCTGGTCGAGGCCACCCGCTACACCGAGGCCTGGACCGGCTTCACCAACGCCCGCAAGAACTGGGCCTACCGCCAGGACCAGCTCCCCTCGACGCACCCGATCGCGGCCGACAACCACGACCTCGAGGCCGTGGAGGTCAACTTCGACGGCATCACCTACGCCAAGGGCGCCTCGACGCTGAAGCAGCTCGTGGCCTGGGTGGGCATCGAGGAGTTCACCGCCGGGCTGCGGGCCTACTTCAAGGCCCACGCCTTCGGCAACTCCGAGTTCGCCGACCTGCTGCGCGCGCTCGAGGAGACCTCCGGGCGCGAGCTGTCCGGCTGGGCCTCGGAGTGGCTGCAGACCTCGGGGGTCAACACCCTCACCCCCGAGCTCGAGACCGACGACGACGGCGTGCTGAGCGCCGTCCGGGTGCGCCAGTCGGCCCACCCCGACTTCCCGACGCTGCGCCGCCACCGCCTCGGCATCGGGCTCTACGACCTCACCCCCGCGGGCCTACGGCGCCGCACGTCGGTCGAGGTGGACGTGCGCGACGAGGTCACCGAGGTCCCGGCGCTCCTCGGTCAGCGACGACCCGACCTGCTGCTGCTCAACGAGGGCGACCTCACCTACGCCAAGATCCGTCTCGACGAGGTCTCGCTCGCGACCGCGGTCGCGCACGTCGACACCCTCGACGACTCGCTGGCTCGGGCCCTGCTGTGGGGCGCGACCTGGGACATGACCCGCGACGCCGAGATGCGGGCCCGCGACTTCGTCGCCCTCGTCCTCCGCGGCCTGCGGACGGAGACGGACATGACGGCGGTCGGCCGGCTCCCGATGTACCTGCGCACGGCGGTCGAGCACTACTCCGACCCCGAGGGCCGCGACGAGCTGCGGCTCATGACCGAGGCCGGGCTGCGGGAGCTGCTGACGACCGCCGAGCCCGGGTCGGACCGGCAGCTGGCCTTCGCCCGCGCCCTCGCCGCCTCGGCGCACGGCGACGACGCGCTCGGGCTCATCGCCGACCTGCTGGATGGGACCGCCGAGGTGCCGGGCCTGACCCTCGACACCGACCTGCGCTGGTCGCTGCTGACCGCGCTCGCGCGCACGGGCCGCGCCGACGGGGACCGGATCGCGCAGGAGCTCGCCCGCGACAACACCATCTCCGGCCAGGAGCACGCCGCGATGGCACGGACCGTGCGGCCCACCGCCGAGGCCAAGGCCGAGGCGTGGCGCGACGCGGTCGAGCGCGACGACGTGCCCAACGAGACGCAGCGGCAGATCGCGATCGCCTTCGCCACGCCCGGGCAGGCCGAGCTCCTCGCCCCGTACCTGGAGCGCTACCTCGACGTCGCGGAGACGATCTGGGAGGACAAGGGCGTCCAGCGCGCCTCGACCGTCCTGGAGGCGATGTTCCCGATGCCGCTGGCGTCGCCGGACGTGGTGGACCGCCTGGACGCGTGGCTCGAGACCTCCGCCGCCAACCCCGCGGCGAAGCGCTACGTGCGGGAGGGACGCTCCGACATGGCCCGCGCCCTCGCCGCCCGGGCCCGCGACGCCGGCTGAGCCGCACGGCGGCCCGGGCCACCGGCCCGGGCCGGCCGGTCCAGCCGCCGGTCGCGCC
>NZ_BAAAMY010000005.1:481449-508703 GCF_039529515.1 Nocardioides lentus | reverse complement strand
CCAGCGTCTGACGCGGCCGCGCGGGCCCGGCGGCGCTCGGCCCACGCCTCGACCTCGGCCTCGACGTCACGCTTGGCGGTGATCACGGGCGGCCCGCCGAGGTTCGTGAGCAGGGCGTGCTTGATCCGGGCGTTGAACTCCGCGACCTCCCGGCGCACCTCCGGCTCGGCGGTGAGCGCGTCGAGCCGCTCCTCGAGCCGGGCGTCGTCCTTGCGCAGCTGCAGCGCGGGTGGCAGGAGACCGGTGATCTTCTCGCGCTCCATGAGGCGCTTGACCCACCAGTCGGGGTCGTCGCCGCGGCCGATCAGCTCGTCGATGGGCTTGCCGGCGCCGGGCAGGTCGTCGAAGTCCCCGCGCTCCTGCGCCTGCCGGATCTGGAGGTCCACCCACGACGACTGGTGCTGGATCCGCAGGGCCGCCGCGGACCGACCGGTGCGCGGGTCGCGCTCGCGCAGCTCCTCGGCCGTCGCGTAGCGCCGCGCGGCCTCGTCCTGCTCGTCGGAGCCCTCGTCGTGAGAGCGCTGGGACATCGCCATCACCTCGCCCTCCAGCGTACGAGGGGGCCGGAGCGTGCGCGGGCGTCCGCGGCGGGCCGTCGGCGGACCGGGGCCGTGCCCACGCCCAGGAGGGTCGGCGAGACCACCGCGACCGCCGCGGCGACGAGCGCGCGCGGTCTCCGCCCGACGCCCCGCTGCGTCAGGGCCGAGACGACCAGGAGCCGGAGTCCTGGTCGTCGGCCCGAGCCGCGCCCGTACGCCGGCCTGCCGGGTCCCGACGGATCTCGCATCCGAGACCTGGGTGGCGCGCCCCCGGTTGCCGCCGCGGCGTCGGGACCGGTGGACTGGGGCCGTGCCAGCCCCGGTGTCAGCCTCCCCAGCGCCCGTGGTGCACGACCTCGTCGCGGGGGCGGCGCGGCCGGCGGGTGGCCGAGCCCGAGCCGGCGTCGTCGGGGTGCGGGTGACCCAGGCTCACCGCGCCGGTCGGCACCAGGGCCGCGGGCACGCCGTACGCCTCGCGGAGCGCGGGCCAGCGGCCCGGCGGCACCCCGAAGAAGCAGGCGCCGAGGCCCCGGTCGACGGCGGCCTGCAGCACCAGCAGGGCGGCCATGCCGGCGTCGACGTGCCACCACGGCACCGCGAAGCTCTGGTCGGAGCGGGCCTTGTCGGGCTCGGCGTACCGCTCGCGGTAGGCCGACTCGTCCGCCCACACGACCACGACCACCGGAGCGGTGCGCATCCCGTCGAGCCAGGCGCTGCCGGTGACGCCGGACGGGGTGGTGGCGCGCCAGAACGCGGCGACGTCCGGGGGCTCGACCAGCGCCAGCAGCCGCGTGCCCTGGCTGAAGCCGGCGCTGGGCCCGCGGGTGCCGGCGTCCAGCACCGCGTCGACGTCGGCGGGGTCCAGGGGCGCGTCGGCGTACCGGCGGACCATGCGGCGGCGGCGGACGACCTCGGCGAACTCCATGGGAGCGGATCATGACGTTCGAGCAGATGTGGCGCGACCTCGCCCCGGTCGGGCGGTCGGCGGACAGCGGCGGCTACTTCCGCCAGCCGTGGACGGCGGCCGAGACCGAGCTGCGGACCTGGTTCGCCGAGGAGGCCCGCCGCCGCGGCCTGCGCCTCGTCGTCGACGGCCTCGGCAACCAGGTCGCGTGGTGGGACGTGGCCCCGGAGGTCGGGCCCGAAGCCGGGGCCGGTGTCGGGCCGGGCGGCGGGGTAGTCCCCGACGTTCGGGCCGTGGATCCGGCCGGATCCGGGTCCGAACGTCAGGGACTGTCCGGGGCCGCGCCCGGATGGTCAGAACGTCAGGGACTATCCCGCCCGGGCGGGGCCGCCGACGGCGTGCTCACCGGCTCGCACCTGGACTCGGTCCTCGACGGCGGGGCGTACGACGGGCCGCTGGGCGTGGTGAGCGCGTTCGCGGCGCTCGACGTGCTGCGGGAGCGGGGCTTCAGGCCGGCGCGGCCGCTGGGGGTGGCGGCGTTCGTGGAGGAGGAGGGCTCGCGGTTCGGGCGGGCCTGCCTGGGCTCGCGCCTCGCGGTCGGTGCGACGACCTGGGCCGAGGTCCGCGAGCTGCGCGACCGAGAGGACGTCGCGCTGCCGGACGCCCTGGTCGCCGCCGGCCTCGACCCGGCGGCGCTCGAGCGCGGTGACGGCCCCGACGTCCTCGCGGGCGTCGGCGCCTACGTCGAGCTGCACGTCGAGCAGGGCCGCGACCTGGTGCACCGGGACGTGCCGGTCGGCCTGGGGTCGATGATCTGGCCGCACGGACGCTGGCGCTTCGACTTCACCGGCGAGGCCAACCACGCGGGCACCACCCGCATGGAGGACCGCCGCAACCCGATGCTGACCTACGCCATGACCGTGCTCGCCGCGGACAAGCAGGCCCGGCTCGCCGACCTGCGGGCCACCTTCGGCCGCGTCGAGGCCGTGCCCAACGGCGTCAACGCCGTGCCCAGCCGGGTCAGCGCGTGGCTCGACGCGCGCGGCGCCGACGACGGGGCCGTCCGGGCCCTGGTGGCCACGATCGAGCGCCAGGCCGCCGACCGGGCCGACCGCGACGGCACCGCCGTCACCGTGACCGCGGAGTCGCTGACCGCCCCCGTCCACTTCGACGCCGACCTCACCGGGCTCATCGACGCCGCGGTGCCGGGTGGCCCGGGACTGCCGGTCATCCCCACGGGCGCCGGCCACGACGCCGGGGTGCTCGCGCAGGCCGGCGTGGCCACGGCGATGCTCCACGTCCGCAACCCGACCGGCGTCTCCCACGCCCCGGGCGAGCACGCCGCGACCGCGGACTGCCTCGCGGGCGTCGACGCGCTGGCGCACGCGCTGGCCCGCCTGGCGGGGGAGGGCGCCGCGTGAGGCACTTCCTGCAGCGAGCCGTGCTGCCCGACGGCCCCCGCGACGACGTGCTCGTGGTCGTCGAGGACGGCCGGTTCGTCGAGGTCGTCCCGGGTGCGGCCCGCCCGCGACGCGCCCTCGAGGTGCCGGGCCTGACGGTCCCGGGCCTCGCCAACGCCCACTCCCACGCCTTCCACCGCGCCCTGCGCGGCCACACCCAGGCCCGGTCGTCGGCGGAGCCGGGCTCGTTCTGGACCTGGCGCGAGCAGATGTACGACGTCGCCGAGCGCCTCACCCCGTCGACCTACCTCGCGCTCGCGCGGGCGACGTACCGCGAGATGGCCGCCGCCGGCGTCACCGCGGTGGGGGAGTTCCACTACCTGCACCACCGCGGCGACGGCACGCCGTACGACGGGGCCGAGGGCGGGCCCAACGCGATGGGCCGAGCGCTGG
The DNA here is from genome assembly GCF_039529515.1 of Nocardioides lentus. Classification (NCBI taxonomy): domain Bacteria; kingdom Bacillati; phylum Actinomycetota; class Actinomycetes; order Propionibacteriales; family Nocardioidaceae; genus Nocardioides; species Nocardioides lentus. The sequence continues at coordinate 505,407 of NZ_BAAAMY010000005.1, read as the reverse complement.
TCCGGGCCGCCGCGGAGGCCGGCGTCCGGCTGACGCTGCTCGACGCCTGCTACCTCGCCGGCGGGTTCGACGAGCCGCCCGCCGGCGTCCAGGTGAGGTACGACGACGGGTCGGCCGCCGCCTGGCGTCGCCGCGTCGAGGCGCTCGACGCCGAGCTGGCCGGTCGCGACGGCGTGCTGCTCGGCGCCGCGGTGCACTCGGTGCGCGCCGTCCCCGCGCCGCAGATGGCGACGGTCGCCGACTGGGCGCGGGAGCACGCGCGGCCGCTGCACCTGCACCTGTCCGAGCAGCCGGCCGAGAACGAGGCCTGCCTCGCCGCGACCGGCCTCACCCCCACCGGCCTGGCCGAGCGGGAGGGCCTGCTGGGGGAGCGCAGCACCGTCGTGCACGCCACCCACCTCACCGACGCCGACGTCGCGACCCTCGGCGCGACCCGCACCCGCGCCTGCTTCTGCCCCACCACCGAGCGCGACCTCGGCGACGGCGTGGGTCCGTCGGTCGCGCTGCGCGACGCCGGGGCGGTGCTCACGCTCGGCTCCGACAGCCACGCCGTGATCGACCCCTTCGAGGAGATGCGCGCCGTCGAGCTGGACGAGCGCCTCGTCACCGTGCGCCGCGGGCACTGGGCGGCCGCGGACCTGCTGCGCGCCGCGGCGTACGACGGGCAGGCGAGCCTGGGGTGGGCCGACGCCGGACGCATCGAGGTCGGGGCCCGCGCCGACCTGGTCACCCTCGACGACGCCTCGGTGCGCACCGCCGGCACCGGCGCCGACGTCGCCACCGCCGTGTGGGCCGCGAGCGCGGAGGACGTGGTGCGCACCGTCGTCGACGGCCGCGTGGTCGCCCGCCGCGCCGACCGACCCGCCGTCGGCCGCGAGCTCGCGGCCGCGATCGCCGCCGTCCGACCCCCAGGAGCCCGTCGATGACCACCACCCTGCTCACCGGCATCGGCGAGCTCGTCACCAACGACCCGGAGCGCGCCGAGGAGGGGGGTCTGCTGGGCCTCGTCCGCGACGCGGCGGTGGTGCTCGACGGCGACCGCGTCGCCTGGGTCGGCCGCGCCGCCGACGCCCCCGCCGCCGACCTCGCCCACGACTGCGGCGGCCGTGCGGTGGTCCCCGGCTTCGTGGACTCCCACAGCCACCTGGTCTTCGCCGGGGACCGCTCCGAGGAGTTCGCCGCGCGGATGACCGGGCAGCCCTACGCCGCCGGCGGCATCCGCACCACCGTCGCCGCGACACGCGCCGCCACCGACGAGCAGCTCGCCGCCAACCTCGCCCGCCTCGTCGGCGAGATGCGCCGCCAGGGCACGACGACCGTCGAGGTCAAGAGCGGCTACGGGCTCACCGTCGCCGACGAGGCGCGCTCGCTCGCGATCGCCCAGCAGGTGACGTCCGAGACCACCTTCCTCGGCGCGCACGTCGTCCCGGCCGCCCCGGACGGCTCCCCGGGCGATGCCGGTCGATATGTCGACATGGTGACGGGGCCGATGCTGGCGGCCTGTGCGCCGTACGCCCGGTGGATCGACGTGTTCTGCGAGAGCGGCGCCTTCGACGACGACCAGGCGCGCACGATCCTCGCCGCCGGCGCGGCCGTCGGGCTGCGCGGACGCCTCCACGCCAACCAGCTCGGCCCCGGTCCCGGGGTGCGGCTGGCCTGCGAGCTGGGCCTCGCCGCCGTCGACCACTGCACCTACCTCGACGACGCGGACGTCGACGCGCTGGCGGCGTCCGGCACGGTGGCGACGCTGCTGCCCGGCGTCGAGTTCTCGACCCGCCAGCCCTGGCCCGACGCCCGGCGCCTGCTCGACGCCGGCGTCCGCGTCGCGCTGGCGAGCGACTGCAACCCGGGCTCGTCGTACACCTCGTCCGTCCCGTTCTGCCTCGCGATGGCCGTGCGCGACATGGGCATGAGCCCCGCCGAGGCCCTGCACGCGGCGACCCGCCGCGGGGCCGAGGCGCTGCGGCGCGACGACGTCGGGGCCCTGGTGCCCGGGATGCGCGCCGACCTCGTGCTGCTCGACGCCCCGTCGTACCTGCACCTGGCCTACCGCCCCGGCGTCCCCCTCGTCGCCGCGACCTGGCTCGGGGGCAGGCCCCTGACCTGAGGTCCGCTCGGCCCACCTCCGACGTCCACCGGACCGCGGAACCCGACCGCTCCTGCCGCCGTCCGAGGGCCGTGAGGATGCGGACAACGGCCGGGCTCGCACTCGTCGTGCCCCTGGCGGCGTGCACGGCGTCGGGCGGCATCGCGTGCGAGGCCGGACCCGGCTGGCGCACGGTGACCGTCGCGCCCGAGCCCGACCGCGCCGCCCGGGTGCGGCTCGAGCTCCCGGTGGAGTGGCGCCGGGTCGACACCAGCGCATGCGAGTGGCAGGTGACGGCCTACGGGCCTCCGGGGACCGACGCCTGTGACGTGGCCGGGTACCCGGTCACGCTCCACGAGGCGGACGTGTTCGACAGCGCGAGGCAGGCGGGCCTGATCACGTCCGCCGACGGTCGGTGGAGCGGCCACGTGGTCGCCGGCGGGACGGTCGTGGCGGTCGGCGGCACGGACCGCGCCACGACCCGCCGCGTCCTCGCCTCCGCCCGTCGCGCCGCCGACCCGGACCCCGAGGTCGCCCGCTGGCGCGGACGCGACACCGTGGACGGAGCGTCCGGCGTCACGGCCGTCCTCCCGCACGACCCGCGAGCCGCCGTCGAGGTGCACCCCGGCCGCCCGGACTGCGCCGTCGAGCGCACCGCGGTGCGCCGCGAGCCCGGCCGCGGCTGGAGCGCCGGGCTGTGTCGCGACCGCGTCGTCACCGTGACCGCTCCGACGCCCGCGCTGGTGCAGGTCGTCCGGGAGACCGTCCGCGGCTGGTGAGGGGCGGGCGACCGGTCAGCCCAGGTGCCGGTGCAGCGCGAGCACCGCGTCCGCGAAGGCGACCGGGTCCTCCTGCGGGGGGTTGTGGCCGGTCGCGACGAGGCGGTGGTCGACGAGGTCGGTGAGGTCGGCGCGGTGCTGCTCCAGCGTCATCGGCGGGGAGAGGGGGTCGGCGGTGGTGTCGACGACGATGGTCGGGACGGTGATCGGCGGCTGCGCGGCCACCACCGCCTCGTCCGCGTCGTACGCCGGGTCGCCGGGCTCGAGCGCGTAGCGCACGCGGTAGGAGTGCACCACGGTGTCGACGAAGTCCGGGTTGTCGAACGACGCCGCGGTGGCCTCGAAGACCCCGGCGGGGACCTCCCAGGTCGGCGACCACTCCCGCCACAGCTGACGGGTGAACGCCCGCCGGTGGGCGGCCAGCCCGGCGCGACCGCGCTCGGAGTGCAGGTACCACTGGTACCAGAGCCGGCTCTCGACCTGCGGCTCCTCGGGGGTCGCGGCCATCGCCGCCACGTCGTGGACGTTGTAGCCGTCGACGCTGACCAGCCCGCCGACCAGGTCCGGCCACAGCAGCGCCGCCACGCACGCCGCGCGCCCGCCCCAGTCGAACCCGGCCACGACCGGTCGTCGGAGCCCCAGGCCGGTGACGAGGTCGCGTAGGTCGTGGGCGAACGCGACCTGCTGGCCCGAGCGCACCACCTGCGCGTCCCGGTAGCGCGTCGGCCCGTAGCCCCGCATCCAGGGCACGACCACGTCGGCCCCGGCGGCCGCGAGGCGCGCGGCGACCTCGTCGTAGCAGCGGGGGTCGTAGGGGAAGCCGTGCACGAGCACCACGGGCCACCCCGCGGGGTCGCCGTGCCGCTCGTAGGCGATCTCCACCGCGCCGCCCCGCACCGTTCCGCGCTCGACCACGGGCCGATCCTCACCCGTGCCTCGCCCCGGCCGCCACCTCGGGCCCACCCCCGTGCTGCCCCCGTGCTGCCCCCGAGGTGTCGGGAAGAACGAGCAGAAGCCCGGGTCGAGGGCCCCGGACGGCCCCTCCACCGGCCTTCTGCTCGTCCGGCCCGACCGACTTGCGGCGTGGGGCCACCTCACAGCGAGCGGGCCAGCTCCGCTCCGACGATCTCCAGCAGGCGCGCGGCCTCGGCCATCGACCGGGCGGGGTCGGGCTCCAGGTCGAAGAGGGCCCACACCCCCGAGATCCCGGCCAGCGCCAGCTCCTGCTCGCTCAGCGACGACACCCCGCAGACCGCGACGACCGGGACGGCGTGGCGGGCGGCCGCCGAGGCCACACCCACCGGGGCCTTGCCGTGCAGGGACTGCGCGTCGAGGGACCCCTCGCCGGTGACGACCAGGTCGGCCCCGGCGACGCGGGTCTCGAAGTCCGCGAGCTCCAGCATGGTCTCGATGCCGGGCCGCAGGTCGGCGTCGAGCAGCGCCATCGCCGCGAAGCCCGTGCCGCCGGCCGCGCCGGCGCCGGGCGCGTCGCGCAGGTCCCGGCCCACGGCGTCGGCGACGAGGTCGGCCCAGCGCGACAGCGCCGCGTCGAGCCGGACCACGTCACCGGGGGTCGCGCCCTTCTGCGGGCCGTAGACCGCGGCGGCCCCGCGGGGCCCGCACAGCGGGTTGTCGACGTCGCTGGCGACCCTCACGGTCACGCCCTCGAGCCGCTCGCGCAGCGGCGCGAGGTCGAGCTCGACGGCCAACTCCAGGCCGATGCCGCCCAGTGGGATCGGTCGACCACCGGCGTCGAGGACCCGCGCCCCGAGGCCGATCGCCAGGCCGACGCCGCCGTCGGTCGAGCTGGACCCGCCGACGCCGAGGACCACGCTCGTGCAGCCGGCGTCGACCGCGGCGGCCATCAGCTCCCCGGTGCCGGTGCACGAGGCGTTGAGCGGCTCGGGGCCGTCCGGCAGGCGCGCGAGCCCGGACGCGTCGGCCATCTCGACGACGGCCAGGTCGCCGCGCCGGGCGTACGCCGTGTCGACGGGCTCGCCGGTCGGACCGGTGACGGTGACCGGCACGCGGGTGAAGCCCGCCTCCAGCGCCGCCAGCAGCGTGCCGTCGCCGCCGTCGGCGACCGGCAGGCGCTCGACCACCACGTCGGGTCGCGCCGCCGTGAGTCCCCGCTCGAGCGCCGCCCCCACCTCCGCGGCGGTCAGCGAGCCCTTGAACTTGTCGCACGCCACCAGGATCCGCATGCCGGCCATCCTCACGTGCGCCTCCCCGCCGCCGCCACGGCGCCCGTGGTGGCATCGACCACGAAGGACCCCACGGGCCCGGTCGAGTCCCGCACGACGAGCTCCGCGCCGACGGGGGAGCGGCGTGGCCGCTTGCCGGGCTCGCGCAGCGCGAGCTCGAGGGCGCGACGTCCCATCTCGGCCATGGGCAGGCGCACGGTCGTCAGGCCCGGGGCGAGGTCGCCGGCCACGGCCACGTCGTCGAAGCCGGTCACCGACACCCGCCCGGGCACGGACACGCCGTCGCGGCGCAGCTGGGTGAGGCAGCCGATCGCCATGTCGTCGTTGAGCGCCAGGATCGCCGTGGTCGCCGGGTGCTCGGCGAGGATCCGCGACGCACACTCGCGCCCGCCGTCGCGGGTGAAGGGTGCCTCCACGACGGGCACGGCGCCCGGGTCGAGCCCGGCGTCGCCCAGCGCGGCCTGCACGCCGGCGAGCCGGTCGGCGACGGTGGTCAGCGTGCGCGAGCCCGCGGCCACCGCGATGGCGGTGTGGCCCAGGCCGAGCAGGTGGGAGGTCACGGAGCGGGCGCCCTCGAGGTTGTCGGGGAGGACGGCGTCGGCGCGCAGGTGGTGGCGGCCGATGACCGCGACCCGGCCGCCCGCCGCGGCGTACTGCTCGAGCTCGGCGCGTGCGGTGGCCTCCAGCGAGGCGTCGACGAAGCCGGAGCCCGCGATCACGAGCGCGCCCACGCGGTGGGCGACGAGAGAGCGGATCTGGCGCAGCTCGCTCTCGGGGTCGCGGCCGGTGTGGCAGATCTGGACCGTGAGGCCACGGCCGGAGGCGAGGTCCAGCACGCCGCTGGCGATCTCGGAGAAGTAGGGGTCGCCGATCTCGTGGACGACCAGGCCGACCGTGGTGGAGGACCCGCCGGCCAGCGAGCGGGCGTGCACGTTGGCGACGTAGCCGAGCTGCTCCGCCGTGCGACGCACGCGGTCCGCCACGCCCTCGCTCACGCCGGTGGCGCCCGCCATCGCCCGTGAGGCGGTCGCGATCGAGACGCCGGCGGCGTTGGCCACGTCGGCCAGGCGGGGCGTCGTCCTGCTGCTGCGCATCGGCACCTCCTCGGGTCCGCTGGGGTAGTCGCACGATCAACCGCATTCGTCACGCTGTGGTGCTTGCCACACGCCGACGTGTGTCCTACGTTACATGAAACCGCTTACGTAATCGCTTACGTAAAGCGTTTCCACAGAACGGAGCACGTGGTGAGCACTGCATCGACGAGCGGGCGCCGAGGCGCCCGCCGCACCGCCGGCGTCGTCGGCACCTGCCTGGCCCTGACCGCGGTCACGAGCGCCTGCGGCCTCGGCGGTGGCGCGAGCGGCAGCGACGGGGGCGACGCCGACGAGATCGTCATCGGCATCTCCCTGCCCCTGACCGGCGACTACAGCGAGCCCGGCAAGGGCGTGCAGGCCGGTTACGAGGCCTGGGCCGACTGGACCAACGACAACGGGGGCCTGCTCGGCAAGCAGGTGCGCCTGGAGATCCTCGACGACCAGTCGAACGCCGAGCGCGTCGCGCAGGACTACGAGCAGCTCATCAACTCCGAGGGTGCCGACCTGGTCTTCGGCCCCTTCTCGACGCGTCTCGTCGTCCCGGCCGCCCAGGTCGCGGAGGACTACGGCTTCCTCTTCGTCGAGCCCGCGGGCGCCGCGGAGGAGGTCTTCACCCAGGGCTTCGAGAACCTCTTCTACGCCGCCCCGGCCGTCGCCGACGACCACTACAACCTGCTCGCCGAGCGGATCCTCGCGATGCCGGAGGGCGAGCGACCGGAGACCGCCGCGTTCGCCGCGATGGACGACCCGTTCGCGCAGGGCACGGCGTACGGGCTGCGCGACAAGCTCGAGGAGGCGGGCGTCGAGATCGTCGTCGACGAGGTCTACCCGCCCAACACGACCGACTTCTCCTCCATCGCCGCGCAGATCGCCGACAGCGACGCCGACATGGTCGTCGGCGGCACGCAGTACCAGGACGCGGTCAACATGATCGTCGCGCTCCAGCAGCTCGACTACCAGCCCGACCTGGCGGCCTTCTCGACCGCGCCGACCAACCCGGAGTTCTCCGCGGCGATCGGCGGCGGCACCGAGGGCATCCTCTCGCCGACCGGCTACACCCCCGAGGCGCCGTTCGCGGAGAACCAGGAGTTCGTGGACTACTACACCGAGGCCACCGGCGAGGCCCCCGGCGAGGACCAGGCCAACGCCTGGACGACCGGCGAGGTCACCGCGGCGGCCGTCGAGGCCGTCGGCTGTGCCGACCCCGACCCGGAGTGCCAGTCCCAGCTCATCGACTGGCTGCGCGACAACACCGTCGACACCGTGGTGGGCCCGCTGTCGTGGGACGCCGAGGGCCGTCCCGAGAGCGCCCACCTCATCCAGCAGTACGTCGACGGCGAGATCCGCATCGTGATGCCGGACGACACCGCCGAGGCCGACTTCGTCTTCCCGAAGCCGGAGTGGTGAGCCGACGATGAGCGCCTCCCTGCTGCTGCAGGGCGTCATCCTCGGCGTCCTGCTCGGGGGCCTGTACGCCCTCCTCGCCGCCGGCCTGACCCTCTACTTCGGGGTCATGCGGGTGGTCATGATCGCCCACTCGGCGTTCCTGATCCTGGCCGCCTACATCGCCTGGTGGATGAACTCCTCCCTCGGCCTGGACCCCCTGCTGTCGCTCGTGGTGACCGTCCCGACGTTCTTCCTCGTCGGCTACGGCATGCAGCGGGCGCTGCTGAGCCGGCTGCGCCCGGCGACGCTGACGATGATGTCGGTGCTGCTCACCTTCGCCATCGCGCTGACGATCGAGGGGGCGCTCGGGTTCTTCTTCACCGGCACGCAGCGGCGCATCCAGCTGCCCTACTCGTCCTCGAGCATCGAGGTGCTCGGCGCGCAGGTCGCGGTCGTCAAGCTCGTCGCCTTCGGGCTCGCGGCCGTGGCCCTGGTCGCGCTGTGGGCGGTGCTCAAGCTGACGTCGTTCGGCCAGGCGCTGCGCGCCACGATCCAGCACCCCGAGGCCGCCCGGCTGCTCGGCATCAACACCGACCGCATCGCGGGCTTCGGCTTCGGCCTGGGGCTGGCCACCGCCGCGATCGGCGGTACGGCTCTCTCGCTCGACTCGACCATCTACCCGTCGCTGCACTGGCACTGGATCGGCCCGCTGATGGCGATCATCGTCATCGGCGGCCTCGGCTCCATCCCGGGCGCCGCGATCGCGGCGATGCTGCTCGGCGTCTCCCAGGCGCTGCTGCAGATCCCGCTCGGGACCACCTGGGCGCAGACGGTCTTCTACGTCGCGCTCTTCGTCACCCTGATGATCCGCCCCCAGGGATTCTTCGGAGGTCGTCTTGCCCAGCGCTTCTGACACCGTCGCCCGCACCCGCTTCGACCGGCTCCTGCTGGGTCTCAAGGCCGCTGTCCTGGTCGTGGTGGCGGTCCTCGTCCTGGCGTTCCCGCTCACCGCGGGCAACCCCTTCCTCCTGTCCGTCGGCGTCATCATCGCCAGCTACGCGGCGTTCGCCGTCGGCTGGAACTTCGTCGGCGGCTTCACCGGCTACATCTCGCTCGGCCACGCGGCGTACTCGGGCATGGGCGGCTACGCCACGGCCCTGCTGATCACCCGCCTGGAGTGGAACCCCTGGGTCTCGCTAATCCTCGGCGCGGTGCTGGTCGCCGTGATCGCGGTGCCGATCGGCGTCGCCTCGCTGCGGGTCCGCGGCGCGTCGTTCGTCATCGTCTCGATCGCCGTCGTGCTGATCCTGCTCCTGGTCTCCCAGAGCTGGGCCGGCTTCACCGGCGGCTCCAACGGCCTGCGGGTGCCGCGGCCCTTCGCCGACGACGTGCTGCGGCCCGAGCAGCACCAGCGCTTCTTCTACCTCTTCGTGGGCCTGGTCGCTCTCGCCCTGCTCGTGTGGTGGCTGATCGACCGCTCCCGGTTCGGGATGGGCCTCAAGGCCATCCGCGAGGACGAGGACAAGGCGCAGTCGCTCGGCGTGCCCACCTTCGCCTACAAGCTGGTCGTCTTCGTGGTCTCCGCGTTCTTCACCGCGATGGCCGGCGGCCTGTACGCCCTGTGGTTCGGCAACCTCGACCCCGTCTTCCAGTTCTCCATCCTCATCGGCTCCTACATGGTGCTGATGAGCCTGCTGGGCGGCATCCGGAGCCTGTTCGGCCCGGTGCTCGGCGCGGTGATCGTCGGCTACGCCCTGGAGTTCTTCAAGGTCAACTTCGGCGACACCCAGTTCCACCTCGTCGCGCTCGGCCTGATGCTCGCCCTGGTCGTCCTGTTCATGCCCGACGGGATCCTGCCCGCCGTGGCCGCCGGGGTGAAGCGCCTCGGCCCGCAGGCCGGCTCCATCCGCGAGATGTCCGCGGCGGACCTGCTCGAGGACAACCGCCGCCGCGACCGCGAGTCCGCCGAGCGGGCCGCCACGCCGCCCGCCGACGACACGACGAGCCCGCGCGACGAGCGCGAGGAAGTGGGAGGGACCGTCCGATGAGCCTCACCGAGACCACTCCCGGCGCCGGCACGCCGGCCGGCGTGGAACCGAGCCTGGCCACCGTCGGGCTGACCAAGGCGTTCGGCGGCGTCAGGGCCGTCGACGACGCCACGGTCACCTTCCACCACGGCAAGATCAACGCCCTGATCGGGCCGAACGGCTCGGGCAAGACGACGTTCTTCAACTGCGTCACCGGGATGATCCGTCCCGACGCGGGCGAGGTCACCTACCGCGGCCGCACGATCACCCGGCGCTCGCCGAACCGCATCGCCGCCGCCGGGATCGGCCGCAGCTTCCAGCTGTGCCGGATCTTCCCGCGGCTGACGGTGCTGGAGAACGTGCTCGTCGGCGTGAGGCCGCAGGGCCTGGCCCACCGGCTGCGCGGCGCCCGTCACGGCGCCGACATCGACCGCGCCCGCGAGCTGCTGCGCCGGGTCGGCATCGACCACCTGGAGCACGCCGAGGCGCGCGACATCTCCTACGGCCAGCAGAAGCTCCTCGAGCTCGCCGGCGTGCTGATGGTCGAGCCCGAGACGATCATGCTCGACGAGCCCGCAGGAGGCGTGAACCCCGCCCTCATCGGCCGCATCGGCACCCTCGTGCGCGAGCTCAACGCCGAGGGCCGCACGTTCGTGATCGTCGAGCACAACATGGAGATGGTCATGAGCCTCTCCGACCACGTGGTCGTCTTCGACCGGGGCCGGCCCATCGCGGCCGGCACCCCGGACGAGGTCCAGGGCGACCCCCGAGTCCTGGAGGCCTACCTTGGCGTCTGACCGCACCCCCGACCCCGCCGCCCCGCTGCTGGAGCTCACCGACATCGAGGCCGGCTACGGTCGCGCCGCGCTCGTCCTGCGCGGGCTGACCGTCACGGTCCGCCCCTCCGAGATCGTGTGCCTGGTCGGCCCCAACGGCGCCGGCAAGTCCACCGTGCTCAAGGTCGCCTCCGGCATGCTCACGCCTCGCTCCGGCTCGATCCGGGTCGGTGGCGTCGACGTCACGCGCCACGGCCCGCAGGACATGATCCGCGCCGGCCTGTCCCACGTGCTGCAGGGCCACTCCGTGTTCAAGGAGATGACGGTGGCCGAGAACGTCGGCCTGGGCGCCTACACCGTGAAGGACAAGGCACTCGTCGCCGAGCGCACCGACTTCGTCAAGACGCTGTTCCCCGTCGTCGCCGACCGGTGGGGCGACCTCGCCGGGGCGCTGTCGGGCGGGCAGCAGAAGCAGGTCGAGTTCGCCCGCTCCCTGATGGTCAGCCCCCAGGTGGTGCTCCTCGACGAGCCCTCCATGGGCCTGGACCCCAAGACGACCGGCAAGGTCTTCGAGCAGGTCGTCCGCATGCGCGACGCCGGCATCGCCTGCCTGCTCGTCGAGCAGAACGCACGCCGCGCCCTCGAGACCGCTGACACCGGCTGCGTCCTCGACCTCGGGCGCGTCCACATCTCCGGCCCGGCCTCCGAGCTGCTCGCCGACCCCCAGCTCGCCGAGCTCTACCTCGGCGGACGACCCCACACGAAGGAGGCCACCGCCTCATGAGCACCCGCACCCTCCGCATCGCCATGAACGGCGTCACCGGGCGCATGGGCTACCGCCAGCACCTCGTCCGCTCGGTGCTCGCGATCCGCGACGCCGGCGGCCTCGAGCTGCCCGACGGCGACCGGCTGCAGGTCGAGCCGGTCCTCCTCGGCCGCAACGCCGAGAAGCTCGCGGAGCTCGCCGCCCGCCACGACATCGCCGAGTGGAGCACCGACCTCGACGCCGTCCTCGCCGACGACACGATCGACGTCTACTTCGACGCCCAGGTCACCTCCGAGCGCAAGAAGGCGATCCTCAAGGCCCTGGCCGCCGGACGTCACGTCTACACCGAGAAGCCGCTCGCCGAGACCGTCGAGGAGGGCCTGGAGATCGTCGAGGCCGGCCACGCCGCCGGGACGGTCAACGGCGTCGTCCACGACAAGATCTACCTCCCCGGGCTGCTGAAGCTGAAGCGCCTGGTCGACTCCGGCTTCTTCGGCCGGGTGCTCTCGGTGCGGGGCGAGTTCGGCTACTGGGTCTTCGAGGGCGACCTGATCCCCGCCCAGCGGCCGAGCTGGAACTACCGTGCCGCCGACGGCGGCGGGATGGTCCTCGACATGTTCTGCCACTGGAACTACGTCTTCGAGCACCTCTTCGGGCGCGTCGACTCGGTCATCGCGAAGGCGGTCACCCACATCGACGAGCGCTGGGACGAGCAGGGCCGCCCCTACCGGGCGACCGCCGACGACGCGGCGTACGCGATCTTCGAGATCGGCGACGTCGTGGTGCAGATGAACTCGTCCTGGGCCGTGCGCGTCGACCGCAAGGAGCTCGTCGAGTTCCAGGTCGACGGCACCCACGGCTCCGCGGTCGCCGGCCTGTTCGGGTGCCGCGTGCAGCCGCGGGTCACCACCCCCAAGCCGGTGTGGAACCCCGACCTGCCCACCGAGCAGGACTTCCGCGCGCAGTGGGACGAGGTGCCCGACAACGCCGAGTTCTCCAACGGCTTCCGCGCCCAGTGGGAGCACTACCTGCGCGATGTCGTCGCCGGGACCCCGCACCCCTACGACTTCGCCTCCGCCGTCCGCGGGCTCGAGCTGGTCGAGGCCGGGCTGGCCTCCTCGGCCGAGGGCCGCCGGGTGGCGATCGAGACCCGGACGGCATGAGCGCGGTCCCGACGCCCGGGTCGATGCCCGAGATCACGGTCCCCGACGCGTCCGGCGGCTTCCGGACCCGTCGGCTGGCCGCGCCGGTCGCGTGGCCCGAGCACCCGGCACCCCACACGGTGCGGGTCGCGTTCGCCGCCGCCCACGTCGCGGCCGACCCCCGCGGCGACAACGTGCCCGGGGCCCCGGCCGCGATCGACTGGGACGCCACCCTCGGGTTCCGCCGCGAGCTGTTCCGCCACGGCTTCGGGGTGGCGGAGGCCATGGACACCGCGCAGCGCAACATGGGCCTCGACTGGCCGGCCGTCCAGGAGCTCGTACGACGCAGCGCGGCGCAGGCGCGCGAGCACGGCGCCCGGATCGCCTCGGGCGCCGGCACCGACCACCGCCCGCCCGGCTCGCTGACGACCCTCGACGACGTCGTCGACGCGTGGACCGAGCAGGTCGAGTTCGTGCAGGGTGCCGGCTCGCAGGTGATCCTCATGGCCTCCCGGCACCTGGCGGCCGTGGCCCGCGGCCCGGAGGACTACCTCGAGGTCTACGCGCGGCTGGTGAAGCAGGCCGAGCAGCCCGTCGTGCTGCACTGGCTGGGGGAGGCCTTCGACCCGCAGCTCGCCGGCTACTGGGGCTCCGGTGACGTCGAGGTGGCCACCGCGACGTTCCTGCAGCTGGTCCGCGACCACGCCGACGCGGTCGACGGGGTGAAGGTGTCCCTGCTCTCCGCGGAGCACGAGCGCGGGCTGCGCGCGGCGCTGCCGCCCGGCGTCCGCCTCTACACCGGCGACGACTTCCACTACCCCGAGCTGATCCGCGGCGACGGCGAGCACCACTCCGACGCGCTCCTCGGCGCGCTAGCGCTCGTCGCCCCCGCCGCCTCGAGTGCGCTGCGGTCCCTGGAGGCCGGGGACACCGACGGTTACGACGCGGCGATGGGTCCCACCCTGCCGTTGTCCCGGCACGTCTTCGAGGCGCCGACGTTCCACTACAAGGTGGGCGTCGCCTTCCTGGCCTGGCTCAACGGCCACCAGCGCGGGTTCACGATGGTCGGCGGCCTGCAGTCCGCGCGCGGCGCGCTGCACCTCGCACGGCTCGTCGAGCTCGCCGACGACGCGGGGGTGCTGCGCGACCCCGACCTCGCCGCGCAGCGGCTGGGGTCCTACCTCGCGACCGTCGGGATGACACCGTGACGGCGCCCGCGCAGGAGCTCGCGCTCGACGTGCCCGCCGGCTCCCCGGCCCGGGTCGCCACGCCCGGGCCGGGGGATCCACGCCTCGCCCGGCTCTCGCTCAACCAGCGGACCACCGCCGGCTGGGGGCTGCGCGAGGCCGTCGACGGCTGCGTCGCCGCCGGGCTGCCCGCGATCGGGGTCTGGCGCGAGCCCGTCGCCGAGGTCGGCCTCGACGCGGCGGTCACGATGGTCCGTGACGCGGGCCTGCGGGTCTCCTCGGTCTGCCGCGGCGGCTTCTTCACCGGCGCCGACCCGGCCGGTCGTCGCGCCGCCCACGACGAGAACCTCCGCGCCCTCGACGAGACCGCCGCCCTCTCCGCCCCCGTGCTGGTGCTGGTGCCCGGCGGCCTCCCCGCCGGCGACCGCGACATCGAGGCGGCCCGCGGCCGCGCGGCCGACGCCGTCGCCGCGCTCGTCGACGAGGCCCGCGCCCGCGGCGTACGCCTGGGGATCGAGCCGATGCACCCCCTGTACGCCGCCGACCGCGGGGTGGTCTCCAGCCTCGGCCAGGCCCTCGCCGTCGCCGCCGACCACCCCGCCGACGCGGTCGGGGTCGTCGTCGACACCTTCCACCTGTGGTGGGAGCCCGGCGTGCTCGACCTCGTCGCCGGCTGCGGCGAGCGGATCACGTCGTACCAGGTCGGCGACTGGATCACCCCGCTGCCGCCCGACGCCCTGCTCTCCCGCGGGATGGTCGGCGACGGGCACGTCGACTTCGCGGCCTTCACCGACGCGGTGCGCCGCAGCGGCTACGCCGGCGACGTCGAGGTCGAGATCTTCAACGCCGACGTCTGGGCCGCCCCCGGCGGCGACACCGTCGCCACCCTCGCGCGGCGCTACGTGGAGCTCGTCGAGCCCCACCTGTAGGACCCGCACCACCCACGGTGCGCCACCACTCGGGAAAGGACCGGCACGTGCCGCCACTCGGACGTCGCGCCGCAGCCCTCGCGCTGCTCGCCACCCTCACGTCGACCGCGGCGCCCGCGGTCGCCGACCACTCCGTCGGCCCGCCCGACGGACGCCACCGCGACGCGGTCGTCGTGCCCCGGGCCCCGAGCCACTGGGACCCGATCACCCCCGGGAAGTGGGCCTTCCGGGGCGGTCAGGCCGTGATGACCGAGCGCGGCGAGGCCCCGACGGGTCCGCGGCGCCCGTTCGAGTACGCCGTGGTCACGCGGGGCCCCGAGCTGGGCCGGATCGACTACCGCGCGCGGGTGCGGATCGACGAGCCGGTCAGCCGCGACGACCGCGACGTCGTCCTGGTCTTCAACCACACCTCACCGACGCGGTTCTCCTACGCGCACCTGTCCCAGGACAACACGATCTACCCCCACAACGGGATCTTCGTCGTCGACGACGCCGACCGGGTCCGCGTCGACGACCAGTGGGACGGCACCGTCGGCGCTCCACCGGCCATCGACGACACCGCGTGGCACGACGTGCGCCTCACCTTCGACCCCCGCACCGACCGGGTCGCGGTCTACGTCGACGACCTGCGTCGTCCGCTGATGACCGGCACCGACGCGACCTTCGACTCCGGGCGCGTCGGGTTCGGCTCCTTCGACAACTACGGCCGCGTCCGCGACGTCGTGGTCCGCGGCACCCGCCGCCGCTGAGCTTCCCCACCCCGCACCACCCTCTCGGAAGGCACAGATGAAGACGCACGCGACGGTCGCGCTCCTCGCGGCCCCCCTCCTGGCGGCGGGACTGATGTCACCCGCCCTGACCTCCGCGGCCGAGCCCGCGGCCCCACCGCCCGGCTCGGTGACCGACCCCGTGCCCGCCGACGTCGGGCGCGGTGACCTCGGGCTCGTGCTGGAGCGGCACCACCGCTTCCCCCGCACGCAGCCCACGCCCGCCCCCACCGACTACCGGTTGATGCGGCACGCGCGGATCAACTACCTGGGCGAGCTGCCCGACGGCCGCCAGTACGTCCCCGACCTCAACGGCCCGCTGTACCTGCTGGGGGAGGACGGGGGGCGCACGACCTACCTCGACCTGAAGGAGGAGTTCGGCGACTTCTTCTCGGGCCGGGGCATGGGGTCCGGCTTCGGGTTCGTGGCGTTCCACCCCCGGTTCGCGACCAACGGGCGGTTCTACACCGTCCACACCGAGCAGTACGCCGACTGGACCCGCAAGGAGACCACCTACCCGGCCCAACCCGGCCAGTTCCTCCAGAGCGTGGTCACGGAGTGGACGGCGCGGAACCCTGCGGCGAACCGCTTCTCGGGGACGCGCCGCGAGGTCGTGCGGCTGGGCTTCTCCAGCCAGATCCACGCGATCCAGCAGATCGACTTCAATCCCACCGCGCGGCCGGGCGACGAGGACTTCGGGCTGCTCTACCTCGCCGTCGGCGACGGCGGGGCCGCCCTGCGCGACCCGTTCCCGCGGGAGCTGGACTCGCCGTACGGGAAGATCTGGCGCATCGACCCGGCGGGCGACGACGGGCCCACGGGCACCTACGGCATCCCCGGGGAGAACCCCCACGTCGGCGAGGAGGGCGCGCTCGGCGAGGTCTACGCCTCCGGGATGCGCGACCCGCACCGCTTCTCGTGGGACACCGGCGGCCAGCACCGGATGCTGCTGGGCCACATCGGCCAGAAGGTCGTCGAGTCCGTCTACGAGGTGCGCGCCGGCGACAACTTCGGCTGGAGCGACCTCGAGGGCCGCTGGGCCTACGACCCCGACAACGAGTGCTACCTGACCGAGCTCTCGGCCGAGGACGAGGCGGCCGGCTACGTCCTGCCGGTCACGTCGTACGACCACGAGCGGCCGGCGGGCTACGACTGCTCCGCCGACATCGGGCAGGGCATCTCCGGCGGCCAGGTGTACCGCGGCGAGATCGCGGCGCTGCGCGGGACCTACGTCTTCGGCGACATCGTCGACGGTCGTGTGATGGCCGCGAAGGCCTCCGGGCTGCGTCAGGAGCGTCGCGGCGAGGCGCCGATCAGCGAGATGCCGCTGCTGACCACCGACGGCGAGCGCGTCCGCATGACCGACCTGGTGAAGGACTTCCGGGTCGACCTCCGCGTCGGCACCGACGCCGAGGGCGAGCTGTACCTGCTGTCCAAGGCGAACGGCGTGGTGTGGAAGGTCGTCGACGCGGTCCGCACGCCCTGGGCGGAGGACTTCACCCCCGCCCTGGAGCGCGACGTCGTCGCGCACTGGGACTTCGAGCACCCGCTCGGCGTCGACGGCGGCAAGGAGGAGGACCAGGGCAGCTCCCTGACCCTGCTCGACCTCGTCAACGGCGGCTGGGCCTCGCGGGTCGCCGACGGCGCCCACCCGGGCAGCCGGAACTCGATCCGCACCCGCCAGGTCGACCCGGTCCGCGACGGCGACGACGACTGGAAGGCCGGGGTCTGGGACGAGGCCGGCGTCGAGTCGCTGCGCCCCTTCGCGAGCAACCGCGGGACGACGGTGATGGGCTGGTTCAAGGTCACCGGCGACCTGCCGGCCGCCGACACCACGACCCCGGACCCGGGGGACCGCTACAACGCCGTCGGTCTCGCGGGGATCCTGTCCGGGGACTCCGACGGGCACGGCGTCCGGGCGCTGCTCGAGCTGATCGACGTGGACGGCGAGCTGTCGCTCGTCGCGCTCGGCCGCCGGCTCGACGGCGGGGCGTCGCAGACGTTCGCGGCCGACCGGCCCTGGCAGGAGATCCTGCCGCGCGGCCGGTGGGTGCACCTCGCGGCGACGTTCGACTTCACCACGGGACGGATGGCGCTCTACCAGGACGGGGAGCGGCTCCGGGGGCGCTACACCACCCCGGGCGACCCGTGGCAGGTCGACGGCACCGGCACGAGCCCCACGCTGCCGCGCGGCGTGAAGATCGGCGGCTCGTTCCCGCAGGACACGCGTGAGCGCAACCCCTGCGACTGCCGCATCGACGACGTCGCGCTCCTCGACGTCGCCGCCACCCCGGCGCAGGTCCGCCAGCAGTACCGCCGCTGGACGCGCTGAGGTCCCTCACCCCCGACCGTGGTCGACCGGTGCCTCCGACGAGCGCCGGTCGACCACGGTCGGGGTGCGTCCGGGGTCGCGCGGCGGCGTCAGCCGACGCGGCCGTCGAGGCAGGCGCCGACGTCGACGGAGCGCGCGACGTCCTCGAGGAGGTCGCACAGGTCGGGGTAGTCCTCGCGGTCGCAGGCGGCCTCGAGGGTGACGCGGGTGCCGGCGAGTCCCCACGACCAGCTCTCCCGCAGCGCCCAGGGCTGGTGGGCCGGCGACCAGCGCCGGTAGCGCACGGCGCGGCCCAGGTCGTCGTCGAACTCGTCGTCGTCCTCCAGCTCACCCGCGCCGACCCCGGCGTCGGGCACGCCGACGAGCAGCCGCACCCACGCCGTCGTCCTCGTACGACGGGGCGCGCGGCCCACGGCGACGACGCCGTCGCCGTCGGGCGGGCACCGCCGCCACCCGGGCGGCAGGCGCAGGGGCAGGTGGAGGGGCGTGGGCGGGTGCGGGGCCGGGGTGGTCGTGGTCTCGGTGGTCGTGGTCTCGGTGGTCGTCATGGGCGACGACGCTAGGGAGGCCGGCCGACCCGCGGAACCGTCGTCCGTGCGCCCTGTGGAGGGCGACCCCTGTGGACGCCGGGTGGCTCGGATGGTCTTTCTTGGCGGACTCCCCGACAATGGCACCTGCGCCGCCGGGCACCGGCCCGGCGCAGATCCGCGGGGGTGTCACGCACGTGCAGGACGACGAGAAGCGGTCGGTGTGGACCGGCCTGGTCGCGCTGCTCGCCGTGGGCCTGGTCGTGGGGGTCATCGCCGGCGGCGCCGCGTTCTTCGGAGCGCGCTTCCTGGGCCTCGACGAGACGACCACCGCGGGCGGGAGCGAGGGCCCCGGCGCCTCGCTGGAGATGCCGAACCCGACGCGCTCGGAGTCCCCGAGCGGCCCCCTGGTGACGCTGCCCGGCGGTGACGCGACCACCGGGTCCGAGGAGCCGTCGCCGTCCGAGAGCGAGTCGGAGTCGGAGGAGCCGGAGTCGGAGATCGCGCTGCAGTCCGGCCAGTCCGACGTCGCCGCCGGCCAGCAGATCGACCTCACCGGGGTCTACCCCGGCGGCGAGGGCCGCACGCTGACGGTGCAGCGCCAGGTCGACGGCGAGTGGCTGCCCTTCGGCGACCCGCCGGTGACCATGACGGTCTCGGGCGAGACGTTCTCGACGTACGTCGTGACCTCGCAGACCGGCGAGACCAACTTCCGTGTGGTGGACGACGAGGGCGAGGAGTCCAACGAGGTCACGGTCACCATCGGCTGACCGGCCCCGCAGGGCCCGCCGGGACCCGCAGGGCCCCGCGGCGACCTGCGCGTCAGCGGCGTCGCCGGTCGACCGTCCGGGTCCACCACCCGGTCCAGACCGTGCCGACGGCGAGCAGTCCGCCGACGACGAGGCTGGCCACGGCCAGGGGCGCGAGGCTCGCGACGGCTCCGACGAGCAGCGGGCCGCCCGAGCTGCCGACCTCGCCGCACAGCCGCCACGCGCCGAGGTACTGCGCCCGCTCGGGCTCCGGAGCCGTGTCGGCGCCCAGCGTCATCACGATCCCGGAGCCGAGGCCGTTGCCGACCGCGATCAGCAGCGCGACCGCGGCCAGGCCGACCACGCCGTCGGTCAGGGGCAGCAGCAGGCAGGCCAGCGCCACCGAGGCGACGACCGGGACCGCGACGACCGTGCGCCCGCGGGTGTCCATCAGCCAGCCGCCGGGATAGAAGAAGGCGATGTCGACCGCGGCGGCCAGGGCGAGGACCAGCGAGACCTGGCTGGCCGAGAGCCCGACCGCGTCACCCCACAGCGGCAGCAGGCTGGTGCGCACCGAGCGGGAGGCGCCGATCACGACCACCGCGCTGCCGACGGTGAGCAGCGTCCGGCGGTGCGCGACGACGACGGAGGCGACGGAGGCGCGCGGCGCACCGCGGCTCGCCGTACGCCGGTCCGCGGTGGGGTCGGGGGAGGCGAGCACGATCCCCGCCGCGGCGACGGAGGTCGCCGCGGCCATCGCGAACACGGCCGGCAGGCCCTGCCAGGCGATCAGCCCCGCGCCGGCGAGCGGGCCGACGAACAGGCCGATCCGGTGGCTGCCGCCGAGGGCGGCCAGCGCCCGGGCGCGGTGCTGCGGCGGGGAGGCGTCGATGACGTAGCCCTGGCGCGCGATGAGGAAGACCGTCCACGCCAGGCCGGAGACCACCACCGCGGCGCCCATCACCAGCAGGGAGTCCGTGGTGGCGAGCACCGTCATCACCACGGCCTCGACGAGTCCCGCCCCCACCAGCGCCACCCGCTCGCCGACCCGCGCCACCACCGCGCCGGCGGGCAGCGAGCCGACCAGCGAGCCCAGCCCCAGCAGCGCCACCATGAACGCCGCCAGACCGAGCCCGGCGTCGAGCTCGCGGGCCCGCAGCACCAGCACCGGCAGCACGGCGCCGTGGCCGACGGAGGCGACCACGCTCGGGGCGTACGCCGTCCACCCGATGTCGCGCAGCCGGAACCGCGAGGTCACCCGAGCCTCCTCATCGCCCCATCCTCGCCCGGGCGTGCTCCCCGGACGCGACGAGGCCCCGCCACCTCGGTGACGGGGCCCCGGTCTCGTGCGGGATCAGACGGTCGTGATCGGGTCCACCCTCAGGGGATGTAGTCGAAGACGTCGGGGTTGGGGCCGGTGCGGCCGTCCTCGCCCTTGTCGAGGGCGCTGATGGCGTTGACCTCGTCGGGGGTGAGCGAGAAGTCGAAGATCTCGAAGTTGGCCTTGATCCGCTCCGGGGTCACCGACTTGGGGAAGATGATGTCGCCGCGCTCGACGTGCCAGCGCAGGGTCACCTGGGCGGTCGACTTGCCGTGCTTCTCGGCGATCTCGGTGATGGTCGGGTCGTCGAGCACGCCGCCCTGGGCGATGGGCGACCACGCCTCGGTCGCGATGCCGTGCTGCGCGTCGGCGCGGCGCACGTCCTCGTTGGTGAAGTAGGGGTGCACCTCGACCTGGTTGACGGCCGGCACGACACCGGTCTCCTCGACGATGCGGCGCAGGTGGTCCGGCTGGAAGTTGGAGACGCCGACCGCGGAGGCGCGACCGTCCTGGGCGAGCTCGGCCATCGTGCTCCAGGTCGAGACGTAGTCGCCGCCGTACCGCGTGGGGAGCGGCCAGTGGATGAGGAAGAGGTCGATGCGGTCGAGGCCGAGCGCGTCGAGGGTGCCGGCGAACGTCGAGCGGACGTCGTCGGGCTCGTGGTTGGAGTTGTTGAGCTTGCTGGTCACGAAGATCTCGTCGCGGGGCAGCCCGGACTTCGCGATCGCCTGCCCGACCTCGCGCTCGTTGCCGTACATCTGCGCGGTGTCGATGTGGCGGTAGCCCACCTCGAACGCGTGCAGGACGGCCTCGACGGTGTCGGAGGGATCGATCTGGAAGACGCCGAACCCCAGCTGCGGGATGCGGGTCTGCGAGTTCAACAGGATGCTCGGAACGGTCATGGTGGGCCCAACGGAGGACCGGGCGCGGCCTATTCCAGCGCGACGCTCCACCTCAAGGTTTCTGCAAGATCGGAGCCGTCGACACCGGGCGGCCTTAAGTTCTGGCCAGGTACGCCGCGCGCCCGCGCGGCCACGCTCGCAAGGGGGAGAACGTGTCCGGTCACCTCAGGCTGGTCCGACCCTGGAGCGGCGCGCTGGCGATGGTGCTGCTGGCCGCCCCGGCCGGGCTCGGCGTGGTGGCGCCCGCGGGCGCCACCCCGGACGTGCCGGCGCGGTGCGCGGCCCCGACCGACGACGCCCCCGCGGCTCCCGCCACGCGCCCCGGCTCCGACGGGGAGTCGGTGGTCGTCGACGTCCGCGGGTCGCGGGACGGCGCCACGGCCGACGACCTCGACACCGACGCCGTCGTCTTCGCCCGCACGGGCCAGCCGCGGGGCACGGTGCGCGTGAGCCCGACCTGGGTGGAGGTGCCCGGCCAGGGCACCTGGACCGTCGACGCCGACAGCGGCGACGTGGTCCTGAGCCCCGGGGAGGGCTCCGAGGAGACGGTCGTCTTCACCCCCGAGAAGGGCTACGACGCCCGCTCCGACACGGACCCCCCGGGCTCGGGCTCCTCGCCGGAGGTGCCCGCCCCCGCTCTGCGCGCGTCGTGCGGAGCGCTCGGCCTGCCCGACGCGGCCCGGACCGACCAGGGGGTGGGCGTCACCCTGCGCCCCCTCGACAACGACGTGCCGGGGGCCGCCGACGACGGCGAGCGGGCGACGTTCGTGGGCTCGACCGTGCGCCTCGACGCGGGCGCCGGACCCGAGGGCGTCCGCGCGACCGACGACGGCCTGACGGTGCCCGGCGAGGGCACCTGGACGGTCGGTGCGGCGGGCCGCACGGTCACCTTCGCTCCGGCCGACGGCTTCACCGGACGCACCGGGGCGGTCCGCTACCGCGCCCGGGACTCCGCCGGTCACCGGCTCTCCTCGACCCTGCGCGTCGAGGTCGGCGTCGTGGCCCCGAGCGCGAAGCCCGACACGGCCCGCACCGCCGCGGACACCCCGGTCCTCCTCGACGTGCTCACCAACGACGAGCCCGGCGTCGACGCCGCCCCCCTCGACCCCGACTCCCTGCGGCTCCTCGACGACGCGGAGCGCGTGGGCGAGCTCGCGGTGGCCGGCGAGGGCGCCTGGTCGGTCGTCGACGGCGAGCTCGAGTACGCCCCCGCCGCCGACTTCGCCGGCACCACCGAGCGCGTCCGCTACTCCGTCGCCGACACCAACGGCACCCGTGCCACCTCCACGGCCCAGGTCGCCGTGGCAGGGGCCGAGGGGCCGGAGCCCGAGGCCGTCGACCCCTTCGCCGAGCGGGACATGGTCACCGCCCCGTTCGGTGAGGACGAGGTGCGGATCCCGGTGCTGGAGAACGACCGTCCGAGGACGCTCCTCACGACGGGCAAGCTCTTCCTGCGCGACAGCGGCGCGGCCGAGGCCGACGTCAAGACGCTGCCCCGAGTCGCTGGCGAGGGGACCTGGAGCGTCGTCAACCGGGAGCTGCGTTTCGAGCCGGTACAGGGGTTCAGTGGCCCGGCGACCGTCGTCTACCGGGTCTACGTGGGTCCCCTTTCGGACGGCGTCTTCGCCCAGAGCCGGGTTCGGCTGACGGTCGAGGACGCCGTCGTGCCGCAGCCCACCGAGGTGACGACGCCGAGCGACACCCCGATCACGACCGACGTCCTCGAGGCGTTCGACGTCGCCGACGGTGTCGAGGACGCGCTGCGACCGGGCACGGTGACGCTGTTCCCGACGACCGTCCGGGTCGACGGCACGCCGCTCAAGAACGCCGGCGACGCCGCGGCAGGGTCGAAGGACGTCCAGCGCGAGGACGTCGGTCGCTGGCAGGTCGGCGAGGACGGGCAGGTCACGTTCACGCCCCGCGGCGGTTTCGTCGGCCGCGCCGCGATCGACTTCCGGGTGCGTGCCGCCGGCTCGCCGAAGACCTTCTACACCTCGCGCCTGGCCGTCGAGGTCACGAGGCCCGCGGTCAACACGACGACGCCCGTGACCTCCCCGCCCGGCACGACCACGCCGTACACCTCGACGACCACCACGACGACGCCCGCGGGCACGCTGCCGGACACCGGTGGCCCGACGCTGCTCGCGCTGGTGGCGGGCCTCGCGCTGGTCGGCGCCGGTGGCGTCGTCGTCCGGCGGTCGCGCCGCACGACCTAGGCACGCCCCGACGCGAGAGCCCACCAGGTGCACCCTGGTGGGCTCTCGCGCGCCGGCGCGCCCCGCCCCGTCGGCCCGCTGTGGGGACCGCCACAACGCCTGGCACGAAACCTGAGTTGAACGCACTCAAGTTTGCTGTCAGACTCGTGGCATCACGTCTTCCGGCACCAGCCGGTCCCCATCAGCAGGAGGTCACCCCATGGCACGTGCGGTCGGTATCGACCTGGGCACGACGAACTCCGTCGTCGCCGTCCTCGAGGGCGGCGAGCCCACCGTCATCGCCAACGCGGAGGGCGCGCGCACCACGCCGTCCGTCGTGGCGTTCAGCAAGTCCGGCGAGGTGCTCGTCGGCGAGGTCGCCAAGCGTCAGGCGGTCACCAACGTCGACCGCACGATCCGCTCGGTGAAGCGCCACATGGGCACCGACTGGTCGGAGAAGATCGACGACAAGTCCTTCAACCCCCAGCAGATCAGCGCGTTCGTGCTGCAGAAGCTGAAGCGCGACGCGGAGGCCTACCTCGGCGAGTCGGTCACCGACGCGGTGATCACCGTCCCGGCGTACTTCTCCGACGCGCAGCGCCAGGCCACCAAGGAGGCCGGCGAGATCGCGGGCCTGAACGTGAGCCGCATCGTCAATGAGCCCACCGCGGCGGCGCTGGCCTACGGCCTCGACAAGGGCGACGACCAGACGATCCTCGTCTTCGACCTCGGTGGCGGCACCTTCGACGTGTCCCTGCTCGAGATCGGTGAGGGCGTCGTCGAGGTCAA
>NZ_BAAAMY010000005.1:434078-481391 GCF_039529515.1 Nocardioides lentus | reverse complement strand
ATGGTCAAGAAGTTCAAGGACAACAACGGCGTCGACCTCGCGGCCGACAAGATCGCCAAGCAGCGCCTCCAGGAGGCCGCGGAGAAGGCGAAGATCGAGCTGTCGTCGTCCTCCGAGACCACGATCCACCTGCCCTACATCACGCACGGCGAGTCCGGCCCGCTGCACTTCGAGGAGCGCCTGACGCGCTCGGAGTTCCAGAAGCTGACCGCCGACCTGCTCGAGCGCACCAAGAAGCCCTTCCAGCAGGTGCTGAAGGACGGCGGCGTCGCCGTTGCCAACATCGACCACGTGGTCATGGTCGGCGGCTCCACCCGCATGCCCGCCGTCACCGACCTGGTCAAGGAGCTGCTCGGCGGCAAGGAGCCCAACAAGGGCGTCAACCCCGACGAGGTCGTCGCGGTCGGCGCGGCGCTGCAGGCCGGCGTCCTCAAGGGCGAGGTCAAGGACGTGCTCCTCCTCGACGTCACCCCGCTGAGCCTCGGCATCGAGACCAAGGGCGGCGTCATGACCACCCTGATCGAGCGCAACACGACCATCCCGACGAAGCGCTCCGAGGTCTTCACCACCGCCGACGACAACCAGCCCTCGGTCGAGATCAAGGTCGCGCAGGGCGAGCGCCAGATGTGGTCGCAGAACCAGCCGCTCGGCAACTTCGAGCTGACCGGCCTGCCCCCCGCGCCGCGCGGTGTGCCCAAGATCGAGGTCGCCTTCGACATCGACGCCAACGGCATCGTGCACGTGTCCGCGAAGGACACCGCCTCGGGTCGCGAGCAGTCGATGACCATCTCCGGCGGGTCGGCGCTCAGCAAGGACGACATCGACCGCATGGTCAAGGAGGCCGAGCAGTACGCCGAGGAGGACGCGAAGCGTCGCGAGGCCGTCGAGGCCCGCAACCAGGCGGACGGGCTGGTCTACACGACCGAGAAGTTCCTCACCGACAACGCCGACAAGCTGCCCGACGAGGTGAAGTCCGAGGTGCAGACCGACCTCGACGCGCTGAAGTCGACGCTGGAGAACGAGGAGGCCTCCTCCGAGGAGCTCCAGGCCGGCGTCACCAAGCTCAACGAGTCCAGCCAGAAGATGGGCGCCGCGATGTACGCCGCCGCCGAGGCCGACCAGGCCGCGGCCGGGGGCACCACCGGGGCGACCGGCGAGGCCGACGAGGACGTCGTCGACGCCGAGATCGTGGACGAGGAGCCGAGCACCGGCACCACCGAGGGCGACAAGCCCGAGGGTGAGTCCAAGTGACCGCTGGACCCGGCGACGACCGTGAGCCGGGGACCCCGCAGGGGGTCCCCGGCGACCCGGCCGAGGAGGCCGTCGAGTTGACGGCGGACCCGTCGGACGTCGGCAGCCTCGACGACCCGGCCGAGGTCACCGACCCGGTCGACGTGGCCGAGGCCGTGGGCGAGCCCGCGGACGAGGGTGCGGACCCCGCGTCCGACCCCGCGTCCGACGAGCTGGCCGTGACGCGGATGGACCTGGCCGAGCGCACCGCCGACCTGCAGCGGCTCCAGGCGGAGTTCGTCAACTACAAGCGGCGCGTCGAGCGGGACCGCGAGATGCTGGCGCAGAACGCGACGTACAAGGTGCTCTCGCCGGTCGTCGAGGTGCTCGACACCATCGACCGGGCGCGGGAGCACGGGGAGCTGGACGGCGGGCTGAAGAGCGTCGCCGACCAGCTGGAGCGGGCCGTGACCCAGCAGGGCCTGGTGCGCTTCGGCGCGCCCGGCGACCCGTTCGACCCCAACCTCCACGAGGCTCTCTCCCACCTGGGCGGGGACCCCGAGGTGGAGGTCACCTCGGTCAAGACCGTGGTGAAGGCGGGCTACCGCATCGGCGAGCGTGTCGTGCGCGCCGCCCAGGTCCTCGTGGTGGACCCGGCCTGAGCGCCGGGCCCCACGGGGCCGCCGTACACACCCCGGGTCACCGGGGGAGGAGAGCGATGAGGGAGGTGCAGCGTGGCTAACGCCGAGTGGCTGAACAAGGACTACTACAAGGACCTCGGCGTCGCGAAGGACGCGTCGGCGGCCGACATCAAGAAGGCCTACCGCCGGCTCGCGCGCGAGAACCACCCCGACTCCAACCCCGGTGACACCGCGAAGCACGACCGCTTCAAGAAGATCGCCGAGGCCTACGACGTCGTCGGCGACGCCGAGAAGCGCACCGAGTACGACCAGATGAAGGCCGCCGGCCCGGCGTTCGGTGGCGGGTTCGGCGGCGGTGGCGGCGGCTTCGGCGGCGGCCAGGGCGGGTTCGACCTGTCCGACCTGCTGCGCGAGCGCGCCGGCCAGGGCGGGATCGGCGACATGTTCGGCGATCTCTTCGGGGGCGCCGGCGGCGCCGGGGGCGGTCGTCGTACGACGTCGCGCCCGCGCGCCGCGAAGGGCGCCGACGTCGAGACCACGGCGACCATCGCCTTCGTCGACGCCCTCGACGGCGTCACCATCTCCCTGCGCCTGGCCAGCGACCAGGCCTGCCCCTCCTGTCAGGGCACGGGCGGCAAGCCCGGCACCCGGCCCCACATCTGCGCGGAGTGCGAGGGCGCCGGCTACGTCAGCGGGCGCCAGGGCGGTGCGTTCTCGATGACCGAGACCTGCCCGGCCTGCGGCGGACGCCAGCTCGTCTACGACGAGCCGTGCCCGACGTGTGACGGCTCGGGGCGCGGGCGGTCCAACCGCACCATCCAGGCCCGCATCCCCGCGGGGGTCAAGGACGGTCAGCGCATCCGCCTGCGGGGCAAGGGCGGCGCGGGCGAGAACGGCGGCCCGGCGGGCGACCTGTTCGTCACGGTGAAGGTCTCGCCGCACCGCCTCTTCGGCCGCAAGGGCGACAACCTGACCCTCGACGTGCCCGTCGCCTTCGACGAGGCCGCCCTCGGCGCCGAGGTCAAGATCCCCACGATCGGTGGCGCCCCGGTCACGCTCAAGCTGCCGGCCGGCACGCCCAACGGGCGGACCTTCCGGGTCCGCGGCCGCGGGGCGAAGCGCGCCGACGGGACCAACGGCGACCTGCTCGCCACGGTCGAGGTGCATGTGCCCGGCCGGCTCGACGAGAAGGCCCGCGAGGCGCTCCAGGCCTACCGCGAGGCACGCGGGGAGAGCACGCTGAGGGCCAACCTGTTCGAGGAGGCGTGACATGGCCGGTCCGTTCGACACCCGCGGTCCCTCGCCCGACGCGGCCGTCTACGTCATCAGCGTCGCGGCCGAGCTGACCGGGCTGCACCCCCAGACGCTGCGGACCTACGAGCGCGTCGGCCTGATCACCCCCGGCCGCACGGCCGGCGGCGGCCGCCGCTACTCCGCGCGCGACATCGACCAGCTGCGCGAGATCGCGGAGCTCACCGCCGCCGGGATCGGCATCGAGGGGGTCCGGCGGATCATGGACCTCGAGCACCGCAGCCTGGCCCTCCAGCAGCGCAACGCCGAGCTGCAGGCCGAGCTGGACGCCACCCGCGAGGCCCTGCGCGACGCGCTGGCCCACCGGCCGGCGACCATGCCGGCCTCCCGGCTGCCGGCCCTGCTGCAGACCGACGCCCCCGGCTCGCTCGTCGTCTGGCGACGCGGCCGCTGAGGTCGGCGCCCCCACCGTCGCCTCCCTCGCCCCTCCCGCCCGTGCGCGCGCAGGGTTAGCCTCGTTCGACCGGGGGAAGGCTGTCGTGCGAGTCGACGGTCGTCGGGAGGGGGAGCGCGTGGCCGAGCCGCTGCTGTGGTGGCACCACCACCACCTCGCCGCGCCCGCGACCGACGGGCGGCACCGCTTCACCGTGCAGCGGCACCCGTGGGGCGTCACGGTGTGGGAGGGCCCCGTGCGGGGTGCGCCCTGGATCCCGTTCCACGTGGTCGACGTCGTCGTGACGGACCCCGACGCCCCCGTCGAGCTGGCCGCCGAGGTGGCGCGTGAGCGGCTGCCCGCGCCCGGGTGGGACCGGCGCCTCGTGCGGGCCCTGCCCGGCGAGCTCAGCCCCCGGACCCCCCGCCACGCGGTGGTCGCGGCCCTCGTCGTGCTGCTGGTCGTGCTGCTGCCGCTCGGTGCCGTCGTGACCGGGGTGGCGGCGGTGCTCGCCGTGCTCGGCGTCGTCGTCGGCGACCTCCTCGCGGGCGACCGCGGTGCGCGGCGCGCCCGTCGTACGGGGCACGTGGCGGCGTCCGTGCCGCTGTCCGGGCGGGTGCAGCTCGCCGACGCGCTCTGCCAGCGGGCCCTGGCGCACGGCATGCCGCACGCGGGCCACGTGCGACGCGCCGTCCGCACCGCCCTCTGGACCTGCCGGGCGCCGGACTCCCGCTCGTCGGGTCGGCTGAACCGGTGGCTGGGCGACGTCGACCGCGCCGACCAGCTGGCGACCGGGGTGGCGATGTACGACCGGTCCATGACCGGCGCCGCCAGCACCGACGGGCTCGGCCCGTCGACGGTGGTCGCGCGGGCCGCGGCGCTGGCGCCGGAGCTGGTCGCCGCCTGCGCCGGCCCCGACGAGGCCCACCGCCGCGAGGCCCTCGCCCAGCTGCGGGACCTGCGCGACGCCTGCCGCGACGCCCGGGCCGCGCGCGAGGCGCTCGAGACCACCGTCGGCCGGGCCGCACCGCCCGAGCTGCGCGCCGTCGGCCCCGACCCGGCCACGGGGGTGGCCGCCGAGGTCGCCGCCGACGCCCGCCGCGAGCGCGTCGGCGACCTGCTCCGCGAGCTGCGGGCCGAGGCCGGCATCCTCCGTGAGGTCGACGCCGAGCTCCGCGGCCGCGACGAGCCGCGCTCGTTCGGCGCCTGACGCGGTCCGGCGTGCGGCGGTGCCGGTCGGCGGGGGACGAGCCGGGCAGGCCCCGTGACCCGGTGAGCGCGGCCCGCTCCGTGTCGGGCCGGACGAGGAGGAGCCGCCGCGGCGGCCGACCGGCACGTTCCCGTCCGCCTGCTGCTCGTCCGGCCCGACGCACTAGCGTCTGCGGGGTGACGGGCGCGCTGATGATCGCCGGCACCACCTCCGACGCCGGCAAGTCCGTCGTGACCACCGCGCTGGCGCGGGCGTTCGCCCGGCGCGGCGTGGACGTGGCCCCGTTCAAGGCGCAGAACATGTCCAACAACTCGATGGTCTGCCGCGACCCGGTCACCGGGGCGACCGCCGAGATCGGGCGGGCGCAGTGGACCCAGGCCCGCGCCGCGCGGGTCGGACCGACCCCGGCCATGAACCCGGTGCTGCTCAAGCCCGGCGGCGACCGCCGCAGCCACGTCGTGGTGAGGGGGCGGCCGGCCGGTGCCGTCGACTCGCGGGACTGGCTGGAGGGGCGGCGCCACCTCGCCACCGCGGCGTACGAGGCGTGGGACGAGCTGACCTCGCGCCACGACGTCGTGCTGGCCGAGGGCGCCGGCAGCCCGACGGAGATCAACCTGCGGGCGGGCGACTACACCAACCTGGGTCTCGCGCGGCACGGGTCGGTGCCGGTGGTGGTCGTCGGCGACATCGACCGGGGCGGGGTCTTCGCGGCGCTCTACGGCACCGTGGGCCTGCTCGAGCCCGCCGACCAGGCGCTGGTCGCGGGGTTCGTGGTCAACAAGTTCCGCGGCGACCCCGTGCTGCTCGGACCCGGGCTCGACGAGCTGGCCCGCCTCACCGGCCGCCCGACGTACGGCGTGCTGCCGTGGAGCGGCGAGGTGTGGCTCGACTCGGAGGACGCGCTCGACCTCGGCGCCGCGCCGGTGGCGGCGGGAGCCGGGGTGAAGGTGGCCGTCGTGCGGCTGCCGCGGGTCAGCAACTTCACCGACGTCGACGCCCTCGCCCTCGAACCGGGGGTGGAGGTCACCTGGGTGTCACGGCCCCGCGACCTCGCCGACGCCGACCTCGTCGTCCTGCCCGGCACCCGCGCGACCGTGGCGGACCTGGCGTGGCTGCGCGAGCGCGGGCTCGACGTCGCGGTGCGCGCGCACGCCGCGGCAGGGCGCCCGGTGCTGGGGATCTGCGGCGGGTTCCAGATGCTCGGGCGCCGGGTGGCCGACCCCGACGGCGTCGAGGGCGCGGTACCGGCGGTCGAGGGGCTGGGGCTGCTCGACGTGACCACGACGTTCACGGCCGACAAGGTGCTGCGGCTGCCGTCCGGCTCGGCGCTGGGCGCGGACGTCACCGGCTACGAGATCCACCACGGCCGGGTGACCCGCGGCTCCGGGCAGGAGTGGCTGGGGGGTGCCCGGTCGGGCCACGTCGCGGGGACGCTGTGGCACGGCTCGCTGGAGTCCGACGGGTTCCGGTCGGCCTACCTCGCGGACGTCGCGCAGGCCGTGGGGGCGACGTGGGAACCCTCGGGAGCCTCGTTCGCGGCGGCCCGGGAGCGGCGCTTCGAGCTGCTCGCAGATCTGGCGGAGGAGCACCTCGACGTCGACGCGCTGCTCGCGCTGGCCCGCGCGGGCGCCCCCGCGGGCCTGCGGGTGCTCGAGCCGGGGGCGGGACGGTGAGCCGCCGGTGACGGGCCCCGTGCGCCTGCTGCTGCTCGGTGGCACCGGTGAGGCCCGCGCGCTCGCCGCGGCGCTGCTCGACGACGGCGTCGACGTGGTGTCGTCGCTGGCCGGGAGGGTCGCGCGGCCCCGACTGCCCGCGGGCGAGGTCCGCACGGGTGGCTTCGGCGGCGTCGACGGGCTGGTCTCCCACCTGCGCGAGGAGGCCTACGACGTGGTCGTCGACGCGACGCACCCCTTCGCCGCGGGCATCTCCGACCACGCCGCCCGGGCGTGCCCGGTGACCGGCACCCCGCTGCTGCGGCTCGAACGCCCGGGCTGGTCCGGCCTCCCGGGGGCGTCGGAGTGGCACTGGGTCGACACCCACGACGACGCGGCCCGTCGTACGGCGGAGCTGGGCCGGCGGCCGTTCGTGACGATCGGCCGTCAGTCGCTGGACGCGTTCGTCGGGCCGCTGCGCGAGGCCGCCGTGCTGGCCCGCGTCGTCGACCCGCCCGAGACGACGCTGCCCGGGACGTGGTCGTTGCTCCAGGACCGCGGGCCCTACACGCTCGCGGGGGAGCGGGCGGTGATGGGTGAGCACGGCGCGGACGTGCTCGTCACCAAGGACTCCGGTGGCGACCTCACCCGTCCCAAGCTCGACGCCGCCGCCGCGCTCGGGGTGCCGGTCGTCGTCGTCGCCCGACCCCGGCCCGCCGCCGGCGTCGAGGTCGTCACCGACGTCGCCTCCGCGCGGGCGTGGGTGGCGGGCCGCTCGTCCCTCGGAGGCTGATGTCGCGGAGCACCAGCAGGGCCAGCACGCCGAGCAGCATCAGGAGCACCCCGGGACACGGTGGCAGCGAGGACGAGGACGACCACGAGCAGACCCCGGAGCGCCGTGATGGGTCAGGGTCGGCCCCTGCGCGGTGTCGCCGGCCTCACAGGAGGAGGCCGAGGTGCTCGGCGACGAGCTCCTCGAGCTCGCCGGTGGAGTCGATGATCTCCAGGCCGCGGTACGCGTAGCGGCCGTCCTCGTCGACGAGCACGAGCAGCGGCAGGCCGAACCGGCCGGGGGCGAGGCGCGCGTCGCGGGTCTCCCCGCCGACGTCGGCCAGCTGCGGGTAGGTGGCCCCGCGGTCGGCGACGAACTCGAGGGCCGCGTCCACCTGCACGTCCTGGAAGTCGATCCCCAGCAGCGGGACCTCGTCCCCGTGCTCCTCGTGGAACGCCTGCAGGACCGGCATCTCCGTCGCACAGGGGACGCAGGACTGCGCCCAGACACTGACCACCATCGGCCCCCGCAGCGTCGACAGGTCGACCGACCGGCCGCCGCCGAGGCACGGCAGCGTCACCGCGGGCAGGTCGCCGGAGCCGGTCCCGCCCGCCGGACGCGGGCAGTCCTCGATCCCTGCCGCGGCCTTCGCCTCCCGCAGCGCGGGGGTGTCGACGTCCACGTCGGCGGGCCCGACGTACGGGACGGTGAAGGAGGGTCCGGCGGTGCCGCTGCAGCCCGCGAGCAGCGCGAGGACCGCGATCGCGAGGGCGGCAGGGGTCCGCGGGAGCACGGCGCCATCCTGCACCGGCCGCCGGCTCGGGGCGGAACGTGGTCGGTTGCTGTCGCTGGGCGACAGCGATCGACCGCGGCTCAGGTGCCGGCTGCGGTGCCCGCGCGGCGCGGCAGGACGAGCGCGACGGCGGCCGCCACCAGCACCGACCCGAGCTGCACGCGCCGGGCGAGGCGGACGGCGCGCTCGACGTCGGCGGGGACGGGGGCACGGCCGTCGCCGAGCACGGGGCGCTGCTCGACGCGGTGGGGGTACGCCGTCTCCCCGCCCAGGCGCAGGCCCAGCGCACCGGCGTACGCCGCCTCCACGACGCCGGCGTTGGGGCTCGGGTGGGAGGCGGCGTCACGCCGCCACGCGCGTCGGGCGCCGGCGTGGTCGGGACCGGCCGCGACCGCCAGCAGTCCCGCGAGGCGGGCGCCGGGCAGGTTGAGCAGGTCGTCGAGACGCGCGGAGGCCCAGCCGAACCGCTCGTGGCGCGGGGTCCGGTGGCCGACCATCGCGTCGAGGGTGTTCGCGGCGCGGTAGGCCAGGAGCCCCGGCGCACCCGCGAGCGCGCCCCAGACCAGGGGGGCGACGACGGCGTCGGAGGTGTTCTCCGCGACGGACTCGACCACCGCGCGGGCGACCCCGTCCGCGTCCAGGGCGCTCGGGTCGCGACCGACCAGGTGGGGGAGCCGGGCGCGGGCGGCGTCGAGGTCGCCGGCGACGAGCCAGGCACCGATCGTGCGGGCCTCGCGCTCCAGGGAGGTGCCGCCGAGGACGGTCCAGGTGGCGAGCGCGACCACGGCGGCCTCGCCCGCGGGTCGGCCGCGGACCGCCCGTCCACCGGCTGCGCCGAGCGCCGTCGCGGCCCCGACGAGCGCCACGCAGTGCAGGGCGCCGCTCGCGCGGGAGTCCGCCCAGATCCGCTGCTCCAGCCCGCCGGCGACCGTGCCGAAGGCCGCCACCGGGTGGCCGCGGCGCGGGTCGCCGAGCGCGCGGTCGGCGGCGTACCCGGCCAGCAGGCCCACCGCCCGCGCGACGCCGCTCACCGGTAGCGTCCCGGACCGTGAAGGTCCTGGTCACCGGCGGCGTGCGCTCCGGCAAGTCCGCGTACGCCGAGGGGCTGCTGGCGCAGGAGCCCGCGGTGTACGTCGCGCCCGGCCCGACCACCGACGAGGACCCCGACCCCGACTGGGCCGACCGGCTCGCGCGGCACCGCGAGCGTCGGCCCGGAGCGTGGACGACCGCCGAGACCCGCGACCTCGCGGCCGCGGTCGACGGCGCCGACGGCGAGGGCCGCCCGGTGATCGTCGACTGCCTCGGCACGTGGCTGACCGCCGTGCTCGACGGGGCCGGCTGGGACGCGCCGCGCGGCGAGCTCGAGCAGGCCGTCGCCGCACCGCTGGCGGCGCTCGTCGACGCCGTCGCCCGCGCGCGCGTCGACGTCGTGCTGGTCACCAACGAGGTGGGCGCCGGGGTGGTGCCGGAGCACCGGTCCGGTCGGGTGTTCCGCGACCTGCTCGGCACCGTCAACCAGCGCGTCGCCACCGCCTGCGACGACGTCGTCCTCGTGGTCGCGGGGCGCACGCTGCGGCTCTAGGGGCCTCACGTCATCCCCACCAGCAGCACCACGAGCGTCAGCTCGATCGAGGCGCCGAACACGTCGCCGGTCACCCCGCCGAGCCGTCGTACGGCGCGCCGCACGAGCAGCGTCACGAGCAGCACCGCGACCCCGACCGCGACCGGCCCGCGCCACCAGTCCAGGCCGGCCACCGCGCCGACCGCCCCGAGCGCGGCGGCGGCGAGGAGCCAGGCCGCGGCGGCCGACGGACGGCCCAGCGACCCGGCGTACGGCGCGGCGAGGCGCGAGCCCGACGCCGCCGGCACGCCGCGGAGGCACGCGGCCGAGTGGGCCACCCGCGCCAGCGCGACGGCCACGCCGACCACCAGGGGGCCCCAGGCGAGGGCGAGCAGCGCGGCGACGGCCGCGGCCTGCACGCCGAGCGCGAGCACGACCGCGGCCACCCCGGCGGGGCCGGTGTCGCCGGATCGCATCACCGCCAGCGAGCGCTCGGCGTCGTACGACGCGGTCAGCGCGTCCGCGGTGTCGGCGAGGCCGTCGACGTGGAAGGCGCGGCTGCCGCCGACCAGCGCCGCGACGACGACCACGGCGACCGCGAGCGGCGCGAGGCCGAGCCCGCGGCCGGCCCAGGCGAGGCCACCGGCGAGGAGCCCGAGGGGTGCGGCGGCGAGGGGCGCCAGCAGCAGCGAGCGCCGCGCCACGGCCGCGTCGACGCGGGTGGGCGGCGGCGTCGGCAGCGCGGTGAGCGTGCCGAGGGCCAGCCGCCAGCCGTCACCCACCCGTGCCGCCCAGGACCTCCGCGAGGGTGGCGGTGTCGCGGAGCAGCGCGACCGCCCCGCGCAGGAGCGGGACGGCGGCGACGGCCCCGGACCCCTCGCCGAGCCGCATGCCGGCGTCCAGCACGGGCACGAGCCCGAGCTCGTCGAGCGCGACCTGCTGGGCGGGCTCGGTGGAGCGGTGGCCGGCGGCCCACCAGCGGCCCGTGCCGGGGGCGATCGCGTCGGCGACGAGCGCGCAGGCGAGGGACACGACGCCGTCGAGCAGCACCGGGACGCGGACCTCGGCGGCGCCCAGGAGGAACCCCGTCATCGCCGCCAGGTCCTCCCCGCCGAGGGCGGCCAGGAGGTCGACGGGGTCGGTGACCTCGCGGCACCGGTCGAGCCCGGTCTGCACGACGGCGGTCTTGCGGACGACGCCCTCGGTGTCGAGACCGGTGCCGGCGCCGGTGACCTCGTGGGCGGGGAGCCCGAGCAGGGCGCCGACGAGGGCGGCGGCCGGCGTGGTGTTGCCGATGCCGACCTCGCCGGGCACGAGGAGGTCGCGGTGCCCCTCCTCCGCTGCGACCGCGCGCCCGCGGGCGAGGGCGGCGCCGGCGCGCTCGCGGGTGGTGGCGTCGGTGAGGTGGAGCGGCTCGCTGGGGCGCCCGACGCTGACGTCCTCGACGCGCACGTCGACGCCGTGCGCGCCGGCCAGGGCCGAGACCCCCGCGCGACCGGACCGCAGCGTGGCGACCATGAGGGCGGTGATCTCCGAGGGGTACGCCGAGGTGCCGTGGGCCGCGACCCCGTGGTCGCCGGCGAACACCACGCACGCGACGTCGTCCAGCGGCCGCGGCGGGCAGCAGCCCTGACATCCCGCGACCCACGCGGCCAGGTCCCCGAGGCGGCCCAGCGCCCCGGCCGGCGTCGCGAGCCCGGCCACCCGCTCCCGGGCCGCCTGCGCGGCGGCCTCGTCGTACGGGCGGGGGGCGGCGGAGGGTGGGGTCACCGGGGCTCCTTCAGGGATTCTGCGTCCCTGGGTCGAGGGGGAGGTCGACGGGCCCTCGGGTCTGGCTCCCGGTCCTCCCGCTGCGGCGGGGAGGGCCGGTCACAGTAGCGCGACTGCGCCGGAGTCCCACCGGCTTCCTCGTGCCCGCGCGAGCAGCGTAGACCCTGGCGCCGGCCTCGCGGAGCGCCCCGGAATCTGGGCGATCCAAGCAGTTCAGCCATTGCCCCACGCGGGGCCGCCATCACCCCTAGCCTCCGAGCGTGCCGCCGGACGACGGGTCCGCCGAGAGGCGGATCGACCAGAGCTCCATGGCACTGCTGCGCGCCACGCTCGACGCCGTCCCGGACGCCGTCCTCGTCGTCGCCGCGGACGGCCGCATCGACCTGGCGAACCGCCGGGTCCGCACCGTCTTCGGCTACGGGCCCGCCGAGCTCGAGGGGCGCGCGGTGGAGGTCCTGGTGCCGGAGGGCGTGCGGGCCGCGCACCCGCGGATCCGCGCGTCGTACGGTCGGCGCCCGCTGGGCCTCATGCAGGTGGCGGCGGTCCGCAAGGGCGGCGAGGAGTTCGCGGCCGAGCTCTCGCTCGCCCCGATCCGGGACGCGGTCAGCGGGACGGTCCGCACGGTGGCGACGGTGCGTGACATCACCGAGAGGATCGGGCTCGAGCGTGAGGCGGACCGGGTCCGGGACCAGGTGCTGGCGACGGTGACCCACGAGCTGAAGACGCCGCTGACCGCGATCCTCGGCTACGTCGAGCTGATGACCGAGCTGGGCGAGGACCAGCTCGGCCCCGACGCGCGGCGCATGCTCGGGGCGGTCCAGCGCAACGCCCGCCGGGAGTTCCGTTTGGTCTCCAACCTGCTCACCGTCGCCGTGTCCGAGCTCGACCGGGTCGCGCTGGTCACGGGGCCGGTCGACGTGGACGACCTGCTCGGGGAGGCGGTCTCCGAGCTGTCGCCGCTGGCGCTGACCAAGTCCCTGCGGCTCGTCCACCTCACGCCCGAGGCGCCGGGCTCCACCACGGTGACCGCCGACCGCGACCGCCTGCTGCAGGTGCTGGACAACCTGATCGGCAACGCCGTGAAGTTCTCCCGCCCCGGCAGCGAGGTGGTCGTGCGGTGCCGACCGCTCGACGAGGCCGTCGTCGTCACCGTCCACGACGAGGGCCCGGGGGTGCCGGTGGCCGAGCAGGAGCTCGTCTTCGAGCGGCTCTACCGCGGTCAGGGCTCGATCGCCGCGGAGACGCCCGGCGCGGGGCTGGGGCTCTCGATCGTCAGGGCGATCGTCGAGGCCCACCACGGCAGCGTCAGCCTCGAGGGCTCCTCGGCCGGCACGACGGTGTCGGTCCACCTACCCCGCTGAGGGGGCCGCCCCGCCGGCCGGTGCGGCTCAGCGTCGCCCGCGCATCCCGAACTGCCGCGCGGCGAGCGCGGGCGGCAGCGGCAGCCACGCCCCGTCCTCGACCCAGTCCACCAGCACGTCGGTCTCCCTCTCCCCGAGCACGCGCGCGAGCCAGGTGTCGCCGTGCCCGCGCGGCCGGCGGTGGTCGCGCACCAGCACGACGTTGCTGCGGTCGCACTCGTCGAGGCAGTCCGCGACGCGCACCCGCACGCTGTCGCTGGCGCACGCGAGCAGCTTGTCGCGCTGCTCGTCGTGGTCGGTGCGTGGGTGCTTCGAGGGGCTGCCGCAGCAGCAGTCACGGCACAGCGTGACGGTGACGTCGGGTCCGCGGCGGCTCACAGCGACGCCGCCAGCTCGCGCCGCGCGACGTCGGCGCGGTGGGTCGCCCAGGCGCGGCCCACGAACCCGGTGAGCGCGAAGCCCAGCACGCCCCACAGGGTGGTCAGCGTCAGCAGCGACGACAGGCGGAACTGCCACAGCAGCCCTGCGGGGAAGGTCCCGAGCTCGTCGACGCCCGGCATCAGCGCGGCGGCGACGGCCACCACGGCGACGTACAGCACGACGCCGAGGGCGGTCGCGGCGTACGGGGTCGAGCTGCGGGCGAAGCGCGACGCCATCGCGACCGCGACCCCGGCGGCGACGACCGAGACCAGCAGGAAGCCGAAGTACAGCGCGGTCCTCGCGCCGATGGTGTCGCCGGAGCCGACGGCGGGCGGGACGGCCGGGTACTTCAGGAAGGGCACCAGCGCGACGGCCACGAACCCGACCCCGGCGACCAGCGCCGTCGTCGCGGGTGGGCTGAGGCGGCCCACCCGTCCCATGGCCGCGGCGGCGGCCAGGGCGACCAGCCCGCCCAGGGCGACGCCGATCGCGACGGTGGCGGTGGCGAGACCGGGTCCGGCCTGCTGCCCGCGGCTGACCGCGGCCTCCTCGCCGTGGGAGTGGCCCGCCTCCTCGGTGCCGTCGTGGGCGTGCGGCTCCGCGGCCGCGGCCGCCCCCTCGAGCGCGATGGCGTCGTCGATCGGAGGCTCGCCGATCGTGAAGGCGACGACGAACGCCGCGATGCCGGCGAGCAGCCCGGCCACGAGGCCGGAGATCAGGTACGTGCGAGCGGTCATGGGGATCCTGTCTGCGGGGACGACGCGCGGGCCCGACCGGGTCGTGGGAGGTCGAGGTGCGCAGGTCGAGGTGCGGGGCCGTCGGCGGTGGCCGGTGGTCGAGGTGCGGGGCCGTCGGCGGTGGCCGGAGGTCGAGGTGCGAGGCCGTCCACGGCCGAGCCACGAGACCCCGGTCGGCCGATTGGCGCGCTACCTCAGTGGCAGGGGAACGCCAGCAGGTGGCGCCCGTCGTGGACCCACTCGTGGATCGCCGTGCCGGCGGGGATGGACACCGCACCCTGGTCGGCGCTGACGAAGAAGATGACCAGCAGCGACAGGAGCCCGGCGAACAGCAGCCACGGCAGCAGCCGCAGGACCGGGATCGAGGGGACCGCGACCCCCGCGGCGGAGGCGGGGACAGGGGAGACCTGGGACATGAGTGCTCCTTCAGGGGTGAGGCGCCCCTGGGTAGTGGTGGAGGTGAGCGAGCACTCGGGTCTGACTTCCGACTCCCCTGGGTGGTGCCCAGGAGGGCCGGTCACAGTAGCGCGACTGCGCCGGACTCCCACCGGCTTCCTCGTGCTCGCCCGCGCAGCGTAGACCCGGAGGTCGCCCCAGGGGAACGGCAGCGCTCGAGTGGGCACGGGGCCGCTCCGCTGCGATGGCCGTCGCGCGACGGTTGACGGTGTAATACGCCGCGTGCGCCGGACACGTACCGAGTGTGAGTGACACCAGTCCCGACGAGGACCGCCTGACGCGACTGTTCGAGCAGTACGCCGTCCGGCTGCGCCTCTACGCCCGGCGCCAGGTCGGCGCGGCCGAGGCCGACGATCTGGTCGCGGAGGCCTTCGTGGTCGCGCTGCGCCGGCCCGAGGCGCTGCCCGACGGGGACGCCGAGGTCTGGCCCTGGCTCGTCGGCACCGCGCGACGCCTCGCGGCCAACCACCGGCGGCGGCTCGCGACCCGCGACCGCCACTGGCAGGAGGTGGTGCGTGAGCACTGGCGCAACGGGGCCGGTTCGCCCGAGGTCGCCGTCGCCGAGCGCGACGCCTGCCTCGCGGCGCTCGCCGCGCTGCCCGCGGCCGACCGCGAGCTGCTGCTGCTCGTGGCCTGGGAGGGCCTGACAGCCGACCAGGCCGCCCGCGTCCTCGACGTACGACGGGGCACCCTCGCCGTCCGCCTCCACCGCGCCCGCCGACGCCTCGCCGCTCTGACCGACGGTCCGACGGACCAGCCCCCGACCCTGCTGCGGCCCGCCGCGGCGCAGGAGTGACGACATGAGCTACCACCAGGACCGCGACCTGCACGACGCGCTGCTCCGCGCCCGGCCGACGGACACCGACCTCCGGGAGGGCTGGCCCGCGCAGGAGCGTGACGATCTGCTGCGCCGGATCCGCGGCGGGGCCGGGCGTGACGAGGCGTCGACCGCCCCCCGGAGTACGCGTGGACGGGTCGCGCTGCTGGCCGCGGCCGCGACGGTGGCGGCAGCGCTCGTCGTCCCGGTGGTCGTGAGCGGCGGTGACGCCGAGGCCCGCGCCGAGCTGCTGCGTCTCGCCGGCGTGGCCGCTGAGGGCGACGGACCGGTCGTCGGGCCGGGCGAGCTCCTCCACGTCGAGGGCTGGAGCCTGCAGGAGAACAGCAGCCTGTTCGGCGATGGCCTGACGCTGGACGACGAGTACGAGAACTGGGTGCGCTGGGACGGTGCGACCTGGGTCGTCCTCCACCGCCCGTCCGCGGGGTGGACGGAGCGCGCCTTCTACCCGCCACCCCGGAGGGCCGACTTCGGCACGCCGACGCCCAGGTTCGTGGCCGACCTGCCTGACGACGCCGCCGGCCTGCGGGCCTACCTCGACGACACCGTGTCGGGGTCGAACTCCCACGACGAGGCGCTCTTCGTCGCGGTCAGCGACCTGGTGAACTCCCGCCTCCTCGACCCCGCGACGTTCGCGGTCGCCCTCGAGGTGCTCGCCGACGTGGGCGGCGTGGAGACCCGCGACGTCGAGGTCGACGGACGCGACGCCGTCGCCATCAGCCACGACCGCTTCGTCGTCGGGGCGCTGGGACGCAAGACGATCGTCGTCGACCGCGAGACCGGTCAGCTCCTCGGCAGCGAGAGCTCCGACCCCGGCGGCAGGTCCCGCGCGCGGATCACCCTGCTCGAGACCGTCGACCGCGTGCCGGAGCGGGTGCGCGCCGACCTGCGCCGCTACGGCAACGGCTCCCGGACCTGCGCCGACGGGCAGGAGGCCGATCCGCATGACGGCACCTGCGCCTGAACGACGCCGCTACGGTGTCGCTCATGGAGCCTCACGGTCGGGCGGTGCCCCGTTCCCGATGACGACGCGCACGGCGGGACGCCGGCCCTTCCGCCCCGGCGAGCTCCACGAGATCGGTGACCGGCTCTGGGTCGTCGACGAGGTCCAGCCGGTCGCGGCGCTGGTCGACCCGCGGACCGCAGCGGTCAGGTCCGTCATCGCATGGCCGGAGCTCCCGCCGGGTCGTGAGCTCCACGATCGCCGCGTCCTCCCTGCCGTCGACGGACTCTGGGTGCAGCACGACGGCGGGCCCGTCGTCCACGTGCGCGCCGACGGGTCGCGCGACGGCCATCACGCAGGCGACGGGACGTTGTCGGTCGTCTCCGCCCACGGTGCCTGGTGCGTCACCCGCCAGGTCGATCAGGACGACGAGGACCACGACGACGACGAGGACGAGGAAGGTCCCGCCGACGTCTCCGAGCTGCGTCTGCTGTCGCCCGTGGATCACAGCCGTGCGGTCGAGGTCGAGGGCGACGTACGGTCGGTCCGCTCCTCGAGCGGCGACGTCGTCGTCGAGGTCCGCCTGCCGGCCCCCCACGAGGGCGCCACGTCGTGGATGCGACTCGCCGCGGGCGACGTGGCGCCGACCCGGTTGACGCTCGCCGACCACGGCTGCGCCGACCCAGGGGTGGTGCCGGCGCGCGCGTCCCGCGAGGTGCTCCCGACCTGGTTGCCGCCCACGGTCGAGCCGGAGCGCGGCGGCGCCCCCGTGCCCCACGTCCGCGCCTCGGGCCACGACTGGCACCTGGGCCACGAGCGCGGAGGCCGGTGGCCGCACCCGCTGATCGCGCTCGCGGTCGACGACCAGGGAGCGACCGTCCACCGGATCGACCTCGGCCCGGCGTCGCTGCAGGACGTGACCCTGGCGGGCTCGGCCCTCTGGATCGCCGTGCACCGACCTGACCGTCGTCGAGGTCGGGGGCACGACGCCCCGGGGGAGCTCCTGCGGATCGACCCGGCGACGGGTGAGGTCGAGCAGGCGATCGGACCCGACGCCCTCGACGTCGCCGGCCGCGGCTGGCCCCGCGGAGCGACGCCCGTCGACGCCGGCGACTACGAGTCCGCGACGAGGGCGGGTCTCGCTGAGCTCGATCGGTTCTGGACCGGGACCGACGGACGTGTCACGCCGCTCGCGACCGGCATGTCCGACAGCCGCGCCGAGCTGGTCGGCTCCTGGCCGGACACCTGTGTCGAGGTCACCTTCGACTGGTCCTTCCGTCCAGGAGTGCGGCTGCGACGGCGCATCCCGCTCTACGACGTCCTCGGCCGTGTCGCGGTCCCCGACAGCCCCGACATCGATCTCATGGAGGACCTCGACACCGGTGACGTCCCGCCCGCGTCGTACGCCGTGGCCGGTGTCCTCGACGTCTGAGGCGGTCCGCGGGCGCCGCGCGCCCGCGCCCCACGTCACCGCAAGGGCTTCCGTCCGCGGGCGCGGCGGGGCATGCTCCGGGTCATGTTCGGACTCGGGACGATCGAGATCGTCATCCTCTACCTGATCCTCGCGGCGATCGCCGTCTTCCTCGGCTGGGTCCTGGTGCGCGCCACGCGCCGCTGAGCGGCGTCCCGCATCACCCCTCCTCGGCAGGTCCCCCCGCGCCCTCGCGCAGCGCACGGACCATGCCCCGCAACGCCCGCAGCGCTGCCTCCTGCTCGGTCTCGTCCATGCCGGCCAGCATCCGGAGCTCGACCGAGCGGACGGCGGCGGACGCC
This sequence comes from Nocardioides lentus, assembly GCF_039529515.1. Lineage (NCBI taxonomy): Bacteria > Bacillati > Actinomycetota > Actinomycetes > Propionibacteriales > Nocardioidaceae > Nocardioides > Nocardioides lentus. The sequence continues at coordinate 463,553 of NZ_BAAAMY010000005.1, read as the reverse complement.
GACTCGAGGCGACGCCGCCCCCGAGGTGTGAGCCGGGTCGGCAGCACCCGCCCGATGGGGGCCGCGTCCGGCCGGGTGACGAGTCCCTCCTGCTCGAGGGTCTGCAGCAGGGTGCTCATCGACTGCCGCGTCACGAACGCGCCGCGCGCGAGCTCCGAGCTCGACAGGCCCGGTCGCTGGGCCAGGAGCTCGAGGCAGGAGTAGCGGGTCACGGTCATCCCGAGGGGACGCAGCACCTCCTCCATCGCCGCGCGCAGCGCGCTGGAGGCCTCCTTGAGCAGGTACCCCAGGGAGGTCTCGAGCTCGATGCCACCACCGTCTTGACTCATGTCAGGAGTCTGACATACGGTCATGGATGTCAGATATCTGACATCCATGACGAAGGAGCTCCGCATGCCCGTGACCGGCCCCGACTTCATCTCGCTCCAGGTCAGCGACCTGGACGCCTCGCAGGCGTTCTACGAGCGCTACCTCGGCCTCGTCCGCTCGCCGGCCGGCCCGCCGCACGCGGTCGTCTTCACCACGACCCCGATCGCGTTCGCGCTGCGCGACGTCGTGCCCGGCACGGATCTCGCCTCGGGGGACCGGCCCGGCCTCGGCGCCGCGATCTGGCTCCACGCCACCGACGTCCAGGCCATCCACGACGCTCTCGACGCCGACGGCCACCGCATCGTGGCCGCGCCGATCGACGGCCCGTTCGGCCGGACGTTCACCTTCGCCGACCCCGACGGCTACCACGTCACGCTCCACGACCGCGCCTGATCGACCGCTAGCGTCGGCGCCGTGCCCGCACCCACGACACGTGAGCTGATCAGCCGGTACGCCGCCCGCCTGGAGGGCCCGCTGCTGACCGACCACGCGGTGGTCTCACCCCTGGGGGTCTGGCTGCTCCTGGCCCTGGTCGCCCCGGTGGCCGACGGCGAGGAGCGACAGCGTCTCGAGGCCGCCCTCGGCACGGACGACGCGGCGCGGCGCGCCGCCGAGCTGCTCGCCGACCCGCACCCCGCGGTCGCGGCCGCGGTGGCCGTCTGGGACCGCCACCTCGGTCCGTCGTACGACGGGTGGGCGCGGACGCTGCCGGGCGCGGTCGAGCGGGGGCCGGTGCCGACGCAGGCCGGGGCCGACGCCTGGGCGCGGGAGCGGACCCGGGGGATGGTCGAGACCTTCCCGGCCGAGGTCGACGACCTGACCGCCCTGGTCCTCGCCTCCGCGCTCGCGACCGACATCAGCTGGAGCGTCGCGCTCGACGAGACCGACGGGTTGCTCCGCGTCCGCAACGGCGTCCAGCTGGTGGCCGAGACCGAGGCCGCCGGTCCGGTGGCCGTGGCGGCGCCGTCGTCCTCCTCCGCCCTCGAAGTGCTCAGCGTGGTCGCCGCGGCCGACGTGGAGCCTGAGCGCGTGCTCGCGTCCGCCCACGAGGTGGCCGCCCTGCTGGTCGGCGACGACTCCCCGGCGCGTCGCGTGCCGGTCGCCGACCTGGTCGACGGGCACGCCTGGACCGTCCGCGAGCGGCGGGAGCTCGGCTCCGGGCCGCCCGAGCAGGAGGAGTGGCGGACCTCCCTGCCCGCGTGGTCGGCCTCCGGCGAGCACGACCTCGGGGGCGCCCCGGGGATGGCGGAGGCGTTCGCGACGCTGGCCGGCTTCGCGCGTCCCGAGGACCGGCCCGTCGAGCTGCGGGCGCGGCAGGCGGCGGTGGCGTCGTACACGCGGACCGGCTTCCGTGCCGCCGCCGTGACCGGCATCGCGATGCGTGCCGCCGGGCTCGCGCCCGCCCAGGAGGTCCTGGTGCGGCGCGTCGAGGTCCTCGTCGACCGCCCCTTCGCGGTGCTCGCGCGATGCTCCGTGCGCGACGGGCCGCGCGCCTGGCGGGGCGTGCCGGTGTTCAGCGCCTGGGTCGCGGAGCCGTTCGCCGGCTGACCCCGTCCGGACGACCGGGCCCCGGGGCCGGTCGTCAGACGAGACCGTGCTCGTGCGCGAACACGACGATCTGCACCCGGTCGCGCAGCGCGAGCTTGCGCAGGATCGCGCCGACGTGGGTCTTCACGGTCGACTCCGAGGTGAAGACGCGGGCCGCGATCTCCGCGTTCGACAGCCCTCGGGCCACCGCGTCGAAGACCTCGCGCTCGCGGTCGGTGAGGCCGGTGAACGCGGCCGGCGGCGGGTCGGGGGTGACCACTGCCGAGTCGAGCAGGGTGACGAGGTCGGTGGGTGCGAGCACCGCGTTGCCGGCGTGCACGGTGCGGATCGCGTCGCGCAGCTGCGCCGGCGTGGTGTCCTTCAGCAGGAAGCCGGACGCGCCGTGCCGGATCGCCGTCGCCGCCCGGTCGTCGAGGTTGAAGGTCGTCAGCACGACCACCCGCACCGGCGTCCGGCGGGCCGGGGCGTCGCCGGCGAAGATCCGGCGGGTGGCCTCGACGCCGTCCATGACGGGCATCCGGATGTCCATCAGCACCACGTCGGGCTCGAGCTCGGCGACCATCCGCACGGCCTCCTCGCCGTCCCCGGCGGTGCCGACGACGCCCATCCCCTCCTGGGCGTCGACGATCACCCGCACGCCCTCGCGGAAGAGGTCCTGGTCGTCGACGAGCAGGACCCGGATGTCGGCGGTCGGCTCGACCGGCCCGGACGCGGTCATCGGCGCACCGGGACCCACGCCGTGGCGGTGAACGTCCCTGCGCGCCGGCGCACGTCGAGGCGGTCGCCGACGGACTCCAGCCGCCGTCGCATCCCCGTGATGCCACGGCGCGCCGACGACCCGTCGGCGGGCGAGGCGGTCGGGGGCCCCGCGTGGGGTGCGGCGGCGTCCCAGGCGGCCGTGTCGTGGGTGTCGCCCGGCCCGGCGACCACCTCGTGGGCCACCTCGTTGACCACCTCGAGACGCAGGTCGTCGTCCCAGTGGCGCTCGACGTGGACGACGGCGTCGCGGGAGCCGTGGCGCACGGCGTTGGTCAGCATCTCCTGCAGCACCCGGTAGGCGACCTCGGCCAGCTCCGGGGGCAGTGGCCGCGGCTGTCCGACCTCGTGCGACTCGACGCGGTGGCCGCTGCGGCGGACGCCGGTGACCAGCTCGTCGAGCGCGCCCGGGGGAGTGGCGGTGCCGTCGCGGGTGGTGTCGAGCACGGCCCGCACGTCGCGCAGCGAGTCGCGGGACGCCTCGGCGATGGTCGCGAGGGTGGTCTTGAGGCGGGCCGGGTCGTCGGGCAGGTACTGCGCCGACTCCGCCTGCGCCAGGATCACCGCCAGGGAGTGCCCCACGACGTCGTGCACGTCGGCGGCGAGCCGCGCCTGCGAGGCCCGGAGGGCGGCGAGCTCCTCGGCCTGGGCGCGGGCCGCCTCCGCCTGCACCGTCGTGGCCTCCGCGACGGCCTGCGACTCCTGCGAGGTGCGGGCCCGCTCGGAGAACCGCAGGGCGAGCCCCGCGAGCCAGGGTGCCCCGAGCGGGAGCAGCGCCACGGTCAGCAGGATCCCGAGCACCCCGAGGTCGGGCAGGACGGTGAAGAGGTCGAAGAACGGCTGCGAGGACCGGACTCCGAACGGCTCGTAGAGCCGCGACGCGATCGCGACCACGGCCAGGCTGATCCCGACCGGGATCGCCAGGCCGCTGGTGGTCACCGTCGCGGGCTGACCCCACCGGGCGCACCCGAACGCCACGATCCCGACGCTCAGCTGCACCAGGAGCAGCGGCACGTCGACCAGCACCTGCATGCCGGCGGTCATCCACACCACCGCGAGCGCGACCGCCGGCGCGCGGCGGGCGAGTCCGGCGGCGATCGCGAACCCGACGACCACGTAGTAGGCGTCACCGAGGGTCACCTCGACGATCTCCGGGTTGTCGAGCAGCTCGAGCAGCCCCAGCACGAGCACGACCAGGCCGACCGCGGCGTCGGGCGCCCATGCCCGGGCCACCCGCAGCGCACGCCCGCGGCCGTCCTCGCGGCCGGCGGCGGTGCGCGGGGGGAGGGTCGTCGTCGCCGACGGGTCACGGGTGAGCGGCGTCATGGGACCAGGCTCGTCCGTCGGGCGCGCGGCGTCGTCCACCTCAGGTGCCGGGCCGCTCCGTCTCGGGGGCGATCCTCGGTCGCCGTCGGGGCTACCCGTCCTGACCACGGACGCCGCGGAGGCCACCGTCGAGGTTGACCACGTCGGTGTAGCCCAGGCGGGTGAGGGTGTCCGCGCCGAGCGAACCCCGGCCCCCGCCGTTGCAGTAGGTGACGACCGGGGCGTCGCGGTCGGGCAGCAGCTCGGCCGCGCGGGCCTCGATCTCGTCGACCGGGAGGTTCACGGCGCCGTCGAGGTGGTCCGCGTCGTACTCGGCGGGGTCGCGCACGTCGACGACCGTCCGTGCCCCGGCGGCGAGCGCCTCGTCGGCCGAGGCGTGGGTGACGCGCCGGCGTGCGTCCTCGGCGCGGCGGGCGCGGTCCTCGAAGTGGTCCGTCATCAGGTCTCCTGTCGGGGCCGCGGCGTACGACCGACTGCCGCGGGATCGCTGCTCGAAAGGGGCCCGGAGGGGCCTGCTGCAGTGACCGTAACACCGCGTTACAGGACTGCGGCGCGTCACGACTCCGCTTGACATGCGATCGTGCGCATATAAGGATCTCTGCATGGAACCGGTCGCCGTCACGTACGGCGGGGTCAGCGAGCTGTTCTCGGCGCTCGCCAACCCCGTGCGTGCCGCGGTGGTGCACCGGCTCTCGGAGCGGCCGCGGACGGTCTCCGAGCTCACCGACGAGCTCGAGGTCTCCCAACCCCTGATGTCGCAGCACCTGCGGGTGCTGCGGGGGGCCCGGATCGTCACCGCGACCCGCACCGGACGCACCACGACGTACGCCCTCCTCGACGAGCACGTGGCGCACGTCTTCCTCGACGCCTTCACCCACACCCAGGAGCACCCGCATGACTGAGACCGCCCCCCACTCCGAGGCCGAGAAGCACGCCCACACCCACGGCCCGGGCTGCGGCCACCTCGCCGTCGTCCACGAGGACCACGTCGACTACGAGCACGACGGCCACCTGCACCACGAGCACGACGGCCACTACGACGAGTGCACGAAGTGCCAGTGCTCCGACTGCGACGACTCGTGCGCCACCTGCTCGTGCAGCGACTGCTCGTGCCCCACGTGCAACCACGCGACCTGCCAGTGCGGCAACTGCGGCGGCGACCAGTGCGCCAACTGCGTCTGCGCCGACTGCTCCTGCTCGACCTGCAAGCACGCCGCCTGAGGCGGACCTCGCCGGAGGCCGCAACGGCCCGGACCCCGAGCGGGGTCCGGGCCGTCGTGCCTCCTAGTCCCGGGGGCCGTCGGGACGGATCCAGCCCCGCCGCACGGCCTCGTCCACCAGGCGGCCCGCGGCGTCGCCGAGCGTCGTGGACCCGGCGACGACCCCGGCCTCGCGCCGCCGTACGGCGGACTCGGTGGCGCCCGGCATGCCCCACGTGCCGCCCCGGCCGACCCAGTTCAGCAGCAGCGGCTGGAGGCGGTCCATCGCCTTGGCGAACCGGGCCTCGGGGGTGGCGCCGGCCTCGAACTCGTCCCAGAGCGCCCGCAGCCCGCGGGCCTGGTCGTCGGGCAGCAGCGCGAACAGACGGTCGGCCGCCGCCTCCTCCCGCTCCTGCTGGCCCACCACGGCGGCCGGGTCGAAGACCGGGCTGTCGCCGGCGTGGATCTCCACCAGGTCGTGGATCACGACGAGGGTGACGGTGTGACCCACATCGATGGGCTCCACGGCGTACTCGGCGAGCAGGGACACCATCAGCGCGAGGTGCCAGGAGTGCTCGGCGTCGTTTTCGCGCCGGTCGGCCGCGGCCAGCGGCGAGGCCCGGAGCACGGTCTTGAGCCGGTCGACCTCGGTCACGAAGGTCAGCTGGCGACGCAGCCGCTCGTCGAGGTCCTCGGGCAGCGGGCTGCGGTCGATCAGCAGGGCCTCGTCGGTCTTCTCGGTCCGGTCCACGGCCCCGAACCTAGGACGTGGCGCGCCCGGACCGGACCGGTGGTCGATCCACACACCTGCACACGCTGTTCAATCTTGTGGCGAAGTTGCACACAAAACCTCGAGGCGGGGCTAGCGTCCCCGACGTGCGCTCCTCATCGACCGTCGCCGCGGAGACGACCGCGTCGAGCCTGGACGACCCGGTGACGGTGCCGCTGTCGGCGCCCGACGACGCGGCCGGCATCGCCTCCCGGGCCCTGCTGCGGGCCACTCTGGACGCCGTGCCGGACGCCGTCATCGTGGTCGGCGCCGACGGGCGCATCGACCTGGCCAACCGCCAGGTGCTGTCGGTGTTCGGCTACGAGCCCGCCGAGCTGGAGGGCCGCCCGATGGAGGTGCTGGTGCCGCAGCGCTCCCGGGCGCGGCACCCCCGGATCCGCTCCTCCTACACCCGGCGCCCGATGGGACTGCTGCAGCTCGCCGCGGTGCGCAAGGGCGGCCAGGAGTTCGCCGCGGAGATCTCGCTGGCGCCGATCCCGGACTCGACCAGCCCCACCCCGCGCACGGTCGCCACCGTCCGCGACATCACCGAGCGCATCGAGCTGGAGCAGGAGTCGGACCGGATGCGGGAGGAGCTGCTCGCGACCGTGACCCACGAGCTGCGCACGCCGCTGACCTCGATCCTCGGCTACCACGAGATGATGGAGGACCTCGCCCCCGAGGACCTGAGCCCGGAGGCGCGCCGGATGCTCGAGGCGATCGGCCGCAACGCCCGCCGCGAGTACCGCCTCGTCTCCGACCTGCTCACCGTCGCCGTCGGCAACCTCAGCCAGATCACGCTGACCACGGGGCCGGTCGAGCTCTCCGCGCTGCTCGACGAGGCCGTCGCCGAGCACGCCGCGGGCGCCCGCGCCAAGCGCATCACGCTCGCCCACGTCCCCGACAACGACGTCCTCACCGCGACCACCGCGATCCACGGCGACCACGACCGGCTGCTCCAGGTGCTCGACAACCTGATCGGCAACGCCGTGAAATTCACCCCCGAGGGCGGCACCGTGTCCGTCGGCTGCCAGCTGCTGTCCGAGAGCGTCGTCGTCACCGTGACCGACACCGGCCCCGGCATCCCGGTCGCCGAGCAGGAGCGGGTCTTCGACCGGCTCTACCGCGGCCAGTCGTCGGTGGCGAGTCACAAGCCCGGCGCCGGGCTGGGCCTGTCGATCGTCAAGGCCATCGTCGACGCCCACCACGGCAGCGTCAGCCTCACCAGCACCGACGCCGGGACCACCGCCCTGCTGCAGCTGCCGCGCTGACGGACCGCCCGAGCCCCCGCGAGGGGGCGCGAGGAGTGGGCTCCCGGGCCCCGTCGACGGTAGAGTGGGCACCTGGTGTGCCGGGAAGTCTGGTCGGCGATGCGGTCGAACGCGCCGCGTCCCCGTCGCCGATCCTCTCGAGGTCCTCCGTGTCCGAGCACGCTCCTGCCCCGTCCGCCCAGCCCGCGCCGCCGGGCGGGCCGGCCGCTCCCGCCCGCCGTTCCCCGCTGTCCGTCCTGTCCGACGAGGCGGTCGGCGGGATCCTGCTCATCGTCGCCGCCACCGCCGCCCTGGTCTGGGCGAACTCGCCCTGGTCCGGCGCCTACGCGGCGCTCGGCGACACCGTCGTCGGTCCCGCGGCCCTGAACCTCGACCTCAGCCTCGCGACCTGGGCCGCCGACGGCGCCCTGGCGATCTTCTTCTTCGTCGTGGGCCTCGAGCTCAAGCACGAGCTGCGGGTCGGCGCGCTGCGCGACCTCCGCGCGGCCGCGGTCCCGGTGATCGCCGCGGTCGGGGGCATGGTGGTCCCCGCCCTGGTCTACGTCGCCGTGGTGCTCGCCTCCGGCGAGGACGGCCTGCTGTCGGGGTGGGCCATCCCCACCGCCACCGACATCGCCTTCGCGCTCGCCGTGCTGGCCGTCCTCGGGCGCGGCCTGCCGTCGGCCCTGCGGTTGTTCCTGCTGACCCTCGCCGTCGTCGACGACCTGCTCGCCGTCACGATCATCGCCGTCTTCTACACCGACGACCTCTCCCTGCTCTGGCTCGGCCTGGCACTGCTCGCCGTGGGTGTCTTCGCCGCCGCGGCGCGCGCCCGCGCGGCGCGGGTGGCGGTGCTGCTGCCCGTCTCGGTCGTGGCCTGGGTGCTGATGCACGAGTCCGGTGTCCACGCCACCATCGCGGGCGTGCTGCTCGGTCTCGCCGTGCCGGCCGTGGCCCGTGGCGAGGAGCCGGACTCGCGGGTCCACTGGCTCGAGGGCATCAACCGGCCCCTCTCCGCCGCGGTCGCGCTGCCGGTCTTCGCGTTCTTCGCCGCCGGGGTCGAGGTGAGCGGCCTCGGCTCGGTGGTCACCGAGCCGCTGTCGCTGGCGATCGCCGCCGGACTGCTGGGCGGCAAGCTGGTCGGGATCATCGGCGGCGCCGCCCTCGCCGTGCGGCTGCCCGGGCTGCGCCTCGACGGCGGCCTGGTCCTGCGTGACCTGGTCCCGGTGGCGCTGCTGGCGGCCATCGGGTTCACCGTCTCCCTGCTGATCGCCGAGCTGTCCTTCGACGACCCCGCGCTGACCGACACCGCGAAGGTGGCCGTCCTCACCGCCTCCGTCGTCGCCGCCGTGCTCGCCGCGGTCGTCCTGCGGCTCGACGCCCGCCGTCACGCGCGCCGTCGCGCCCGGGAGGCGGCCACCACGCGCTGAGCCGGAGCCGGGACGGCCCGCGCCGGGGCGGGGCGTCCTGGTGTCGGGGGCTCAGCCGAGGTCGTCGTACGCCGCGAGCAGGCGCGCCGTCGTGCCGGGCTCGCGGACGGCGACCCGCACCCACGTGTCGTCCAGACCGGGGAAGGTGTCGGCCCGTCGTACGGCGACCCCCCGCCCGCGCAGCGCCGCGTGCACCCCGGCGCCGACCCGCACGAGCACGTACGACGTGCCGCTCGGCGCCACCGTGAGCCCGCGGGCGGTGAGCCCGGCGACGAGGTGCTCGCGCCAGCCGGCGATCGTGCGGGCGCGGGCCCCGGCCTCGGCGCGGGCCGCCGGCGTGCAGCAGACGGCGATCGCGGCGAGGGCCGGGGTCGAGACCGACCACGGCGTCTGGGCACGGCGCAGGTCCGCGACGACCCCGGGGTCGGCCAGCAGGTAGCCGGCACGCACGCCCGGGATCGACCAGTGCTTGGTGAGGCTGCGGGTGACGACCAGCCCGCCGAGCGGCCCGGCGGCGAGGGTCTCGGTCTCCCCGGGGACGGTGTCCATGAAGGCCTCGTCGACCAGCACCAGCCGCCCGGGGCGGACCAGCGCGCGCAGGGTCGCGGCGGGGTGGACGGTCCCGGTCGGGTTGGTGGGGTTGCCGACCACGACGAGGTCGGCGTCCGCGGGCACGGACGCGGGGTCCAGGGCGAAGCCGTCCTCGGGCCGGGTCGTCACGACTGTGACCGCGTGGCCCGCCTGCTCGAGGGCGGCGTGGGGCTCGGTGAACTGCGGGTGCACCACGACCGGTCGCCGCCACGTCCGCAGCCGCGCCACGAGCGTGAACGCCTCGGCGGCCCCGGCCGTCGCCAGCACCTCGCCGGGGTCGCGCCCGTGGTGCGTGGCGACCCCCGCCTCCGCGTCGCGGGGGTCGGGATAGGCGCCGACGGCCTCGAGCGAGTCGCGCAGCGCCGCGGTCAGCCAGGGCGGCCGCGGCCCGTCGTACACGTTGACGGCGAAGTCGACCAGCCCCGCGCCGGTCTCGGCGTCGCCGTGGTGACGCAGGGGGTCGGCCACCTCCCGAGGCGTCGGCGGTCGAGGTGCGAGGAGGTCGTCGGCCCCCGGGTCCGACGGTCGAGGCGCGGGGCCGCCCGCGGCCGGGCCTCGGGACCCGGCGACCTCGACGACCCCGTCGCGCCGCCGGGCCCGCGCGTGCACGGCGTCGGCGAAGCGCTGGGCGAGGTGGGGGTGGCCCGCCCAGTGGGTGTGCAGGTACGACGCGTGCAGGGTGTCGGTCGCGAAGCCCTCGACGACGTCGTCGCCGATCCGCCACGCCGCCCGGGGGGCCCCGGCGACGCTGCCGTCGCCGTGCTCGGGGGTGGTCCGGGTCCGGTGGAACTCGTGGCCGGTGACCTGCTCGCCGGCCCGGGTCAGCAGGCTGTCGCCGGCGGCGACGGCGACGGGGTAGCGGAGGGTCAGGCGGGGGGCCATCGCTGCGGTGGCCGCCACCGCGCCGACCATCGCGGTGTCGTCGAGGCTCTCGCAGAGGTAGAGCAGTCCCGCGCACTCGGCGACCGTCGGCACCCCCGCGGCCACGGCGGCGCCGAGCTCGCTGCGCAGCGTGGTGTTGTCGGCGAGCTCGGCGGCGTGGACCTCGGGGAAGCCGCCGCCCAGGTAGACCCCGGCCGTGCCGGCGGGCAGCGGGTCGGTCGTCGGGTCGAAGACCACCGGCTCGCAGCCCGCGGCGGCGAGCAGCTCGGTGGTCTCGGCGTAGCGGAACGTGAACGCCCGGCCGCCGGCGACGGCGACGACGGGCCGGCGCGCCGGGTCCGCCCCGGGCGGCGGGGCGACCTCGGCGGACGGGGCCCAGGCGGGGCCGTCGAGCGGCGGCGCCGAGCGGGCCACGGCGAGCAGGGCGTCGAGGTCGACGGCGTCCTCGATCCGCACGGCGAGGGCGTCGAGGGTGGCGGCGGCCTCGGCGCGCTCGGCGGCGGGCACGAGGCCGAGGTGGCGCGACGGCACGCTCATCGCCTCGTCGCGCGGCACCGCGCCCAGCACGGGGAGCCGGATGGCCGCCGACACCTCCTCGACCAGCCGCGGGGAGCCGACCTGGTTGAGGATCACGCCCGCGACCTCGACGGCGGGGTCGTACGTCGCGAGGCCGTGGACGACGGCTCCGAGGGTGCGCGAGGACCGGGAGACGTCGACGACGAGGACGACCGGCGACCGCGTGAGGGCCGCGACGTGGGCGGTGGAGGAGAAGCCGCCGGCGCCGACCTTGCCGTCGAAGAGGCCCATCACGCCCTCCACGACGGCCACGTCCGCGGGTGTCGGGGTCGCGGCGCCGTGGCGCAGCAGCGGGAGGACGCGGTCCTCGCCCACCAGGTGGGGGTCGAGGTTGCGGCCCGGCCGGCCGCAGGCCAGTGCGTGGTAGCCGGGGTCGATGTAGTCCGGCCCGACCTTGTGGCCGGAGACTGCGAGCCCCCGTCGTACGAGCGCGGCCATGAGGCCCGTCGCGACCGTCGTCTTGCCCTGCCCGGTGGCGGGCGCCGAGACGACGACGCGGGGGAGCGTCACCACGCCGTCACCATGCCGTCACCACTCGATGCCCTTCTGGCCCTTCTGGCCACGGTCCATCTGGTGCTTGACCTTGGTCATCTCGGTGACGAGGTCGGCGACCTCGACCAGGGCGGGGTGCGCGCGGCGGCCCGTCACCACGACGTACTGGCGGCCCGGGCGGTCGCGCAGCGTGGATACGACGTCGTCGACGTCGACCCAGCCCCACTGGATCGGGTAGGTGAACTCGTCGAGCACGTAGAGGTCGTGGCGCTCCTCCGCGAGGGCCCGCTTGACCTCGGCCCAGCCCTCGGCCGCGTCGGCGGCGTGGTCCTCGGTCCCGCCCTGCTTGCGCGACCACGACCATCCCGAGCCCATCTTGTGCCACGTCACCGGCCCGCCCTCGCCGGTGGTCTCGTGCAGCTCGCCGAGCCGCTCGAGGACGGTCTGCTCGCCGATGCGCCACTTCGCCGACTTCACGAACTGGAAGACCCCGACGTCCCAGCCCTGGTTCCAGGCGCGCATCGCGAGCCCGAACGCCGCCGTCGACTTCCCCTTCCCGTCGCCGGTGTGGACCATCAGCAGCGGCAGCCGGCGGCGCTGCGCGGTGGTCAGCCCGTCGTCCGGGACCTGCTCGACCTTGCCCTGCGGCATCTCAGGCCTCCTCGTGGGTGGGGGTGAAGCGTTCGTGGTGGACGGCGGCGGCGAGCGGTCGGCGGCGCCGCCACCCGTGCCGCTCGAGGTCGGGCACCTCGGCCAGGCCCGTGACCGGCCCGACGCAGAGCCAGGCGACCGGACGGACGTGGTCGGGCACGGCGAGCAGCCCGCGCAGGACGTCCTCGCGGAAGAACGACACCCAGCCGACGCCGAGGCCCTCGGCGGTGGCGGCGAGCCAGAGGTTCTGGATCGCCAGGCACGTGGAGTACAGGCCGGTGTCGGGGACGGTCCGGCGACCGAGGACCTGCGGCCCGCCGCGGGACTGGTCGTGGGTCACGACCACGCCGGTGCGCGCCGCCCGCACGCCCTCGACGGCGACGGGCGCGAAGCGCTCGGCGCGCTCGGGCGGCAGCTCGGCGGCGTACGCCGCGCGCTCCTCGGCGACGTGGGCGGCGACGGCGTCGAGGGTCGCCGGGTCCCGCACGACGACGAAGTCCCAGGGCTGGCTCAGGCCGACGCTGGGGGCACGGTGCGCGGCGGCGAGCACGCGGTGCAGCGTCGCGTCGTCGACCACCGCACCGGAGAACTCGGTGCGGACGTCGCGGCGCCGCGCGATCGCCTCGTAGACGTCCATCGGCGGGCGCGGGGGGACGGTCGCGGTGCCCGACGGTCCGCTCACGCGACCCGCTCCTTGACCGCGCTGGTCAGCGCGGTCGCGCTGACCTCGGCGATCGGCACGTGCTCGGCGCGCAGGTGCTGGGCGAGCACCCCGGCCAGGCCGAGGCGGAACGGGCCGGCCTCGCAGTCGACCACCACGCCGGCCGTGCCCTGCTCCGCGAGGTGGGCGGCGACCCGGCGCGAGCGCGCGACCGGGTCGGCGCCGGCGGTCGCGCGGCCGTCGGTGACGACGACCAGCAGCGGCCGGCGCCGCGGGTCGCGGACCCGCTCGCGCGCCAGGACCCGGTCGGCCAGCAGCAGGCCCTCGGCGAGCGGCGTACGGCCGCCCGCGGGCAGCTCGGCCAGGCGGGTCGCGGCGACGTCGACCGAGCCGGTCGGCGGCAGCACCAGGTCGGCGGAGTCCCCGCCGAAGGTGACCAGGCCGACCTTGTCGCGGCGCTGGTAGGCGTCGAGCAGCAGCGAGAGGATCGCGGTCTTGACCTGCTCCATCCGCCGGCGCGCGGCCATGGAGCCCGACGCGTCCACGCAGAACAGGACGAGGTTGGCCTCCTGGCCCACCCGCGTCGCGACCCGCAGGTCGTCGGTGCCCAGGCGCAGCCGGCCACCGGGGCGCCGGCCCCGCGCCCACTGGTGCGGCACCGCCGCCCGGATCGTCTCGCCCAGGTCGACACCGCCGCCCGCGCCGGGCTCGTGGCGGCGCGCGCCGGTGCGGCGTCCCGCCGCGGTGACGGCCCGGCTGCGCCGCCCGGCCTCGCCGGTGCCGGTGCCGGCGACGGTGAAGAGCCGTGGCGTGTACGGCGTGCCGGCACCGACGGTCGTGGCGGAGGCCGCCCCCGGACCGGCGGGCGCCTCGGCGTCCCGGGGAGCCCCGGGGGCCGGGGCGGGCTCGCCCTCGTGGCCGGTCCCACCGCCGTCGGAGCCGTCGGAGCCGTCGGCCCCGCCCGGCCGGTCCGCGGCGCTGCCGCCGGGGGACGGGACGTCGGCCGCCGGGTCGCCGGACCCGTCGGGGCCCTCGGGACCGTCGGAGCCCCCGGTCGGGGTGTCACCGCCGCCGTCGCCGTCGTCGCCGCCCGTGGGGGGCTCGGGGTCGGGCTCGGGCGGGTCGGGCTCGAACCCGTCGAGCAGGCGGTCGAGCAGCTCGGTGTCGAGGCCGGGGGCGTCGAAGGGGTTGCGGCGGCGGCGGTGGGGCAGCGCGAGGATCGCGGCGGCCCGGATGTCCGGGCGCGCCACCCGGTCGCGGCCGTGCCAGGCGGCGTGGGCGACGGCGGCGCGGGCGAGCACGATGTCGGCGCGCATCCCGTCGACCTCGAAGGCCGCGCAGATCTCGGCGATCCGCAGCAGGGCGGTGTCGGAGAGCACGACGTGGTCGACGGCCCCGCGGGCCGCGAGGATCCGGGCGGTCAGCGCGGCCTCCGCCTCGGCGTACGACGCGGCGAAGCCGTCGGGGTCGGCGTCGTGGGCCAGGCGCCGTCGGACGACCTCGACGCGCCGTGCCGGGTCGCGCGGGGCGGCGACCTCGACCGTCAGCCCGAACCGGTCGAGCAGCTGGGGGCGGAGCTCGCCCTCCTCGGGGTTCATGGTGCCGACGAGCACGAAGCGGGCGTCGTGGACCACGGAGACCCCGTCGCGCTCGACGGTCGAGGAGCCCATGGCCGCGGCGTCGAGGAGCAGGTCGACGAGGTGGTCGTGCAGGAGGTTGACCTCGTCGACGTAGAGGATCCCGCGGTGCGCGCGGGCCAGCAGGCCCGGCTCGTACTCGGCGGAGCCCTCGCTCAGCGCGCGCTCGAGGTGCAGGGAGCCGAGGACGCGGTCCTCGGTGGCGCCCACGGGCAGCTCGACGAGGCGCACCGGCCGGGTCTCGACACCGACCTCGGGGCCGAACGGGCCGTCGGGCGAGCGCGGGGCCGGGTCGGCCGGGTCGGAGGAGAACCGGTCGCCCGCGACCACGTCGATCGGGGGCAGGACCGCCGCGAGGGCGCGGACGATCGTCGATTTCGCCGTGCCCTTCTCGCCGCGGACCAGGACCCCGCCGATGGCGGGGGAGATCGTGGTCAGCACCAGGGCGGTGGCCATCGGGTCGTCGTCACCGGAGGTGACGACGGCAGAAAAGGGGTAGTGCGCTGGCACGTGGGGCTCCCGCTCGCATCGCCATCGGATAGGGGCGCGAGGCCGGTCTTCGGACTTCCCACGTGTGCCGCGCCGCGCTCGGATCGAGCGGACGGGACGCCGTGGGTCACCGCAGCGGGCCCTGTGCCGGACTTTCACCGGCTTCCCAGATTCTCCCCGTGGCGCCGGTTGTCTCCCCGGACCCGTGGGCACCTCGTGCCTGTCGCGGGTGACGCTACCGGTGGCCGCGGCCCGGTGACCGGGTGGGCGTGTCGGGAAGAACGAGCAGAAGCGACCTCCGGGGCCGGACCGGGGAGCGGATCGGGGCCTTCTCCTCGTTCGTCGCGACGCCCGGCGCCGGTCCGGGGCGTGCGGCCGGGGTCGCGGCGGTGTCCTAGGGTCGCCGTCGTGCCTGGCCCGCGGATCCACGTCGTCGGTGTCGGCGCCGACGGGTGGCCCGGCGTGCCGGAGCCGCTGCGCGCCCGGGTGCTCGCCGCCGACGTGCTGCTCGGCGGGGCCCGGCACCTGGCGCTGGTGCCGGAGGTGGTCGGGCAGCGGCGCGAGGCGTGGCCCTCGCCGCTGCGCGAGAGGCTGCCCGCGCTGCTCGACGCGCTGGACCCCGGCCTCGCGGTGGTCGCCCTCGCGTCGGGCGACCCGTTCGTCTCCGGGGTCGGGACGACGCTCGTCGACCTCCTCGGCGCCGACGCCGTCGTGGCGCACCCCGCCGTGTCGTCGGTCGCGCTGGCCCGCGCCCGGATGGGCTGGCCCGCGGAGTCGACGACGACCGTGACCCTCGTCGGCCGCGACGTCGACCTGCTCGGCCGGGCGCTGTCGCCGGGCGCCCGGCTGGTGGTGCTGTCCTCCGACGAGCGGACCCCCGCCGCGGTGGCGCGGCTGCTCGTCGCCCGCGGGTACGGCGGGTCCCGGATGACGGTGCTCGGCGACCTCGGGTCGTCGGCCGAGACCCGCGTGGAGGCCACCGCCGCCGCGTGGACCGGTGAGGGCCCGCGCCTGCACGTCCTCGCGCTGGACTGCGTCGGCCCCGTGCTCGGCGGCTGGGCCGCGGGCCTGCCCGACGACGCCTACGAGCACGACGGCCAGCTCACCAAGCGCGACCTGCGCGCCTCGGCGCTCGCCCGGCTCGCGCCGCAGCCCGGCCAGCTGCTGTGGGACGTCG
Organism: Nocardioides lentus; assembly: GCF_039529515.1. Lineage (NCBI taxonomy): Bacteria > Bacillati > Actinomycetota > Actinomycetes > Propionibacteriales > Nocardioidaceae > Nocardioides > Nocardioides lentus. The sequence goes on along the minus strand of NZ_BAAAMY010000005.1, from coordinate 447,750 downwards.
GGGCCGGCGCCGGGTCGGTCGGCGTCGAGTGGGCCCGCGCGCACCCGACCTGCCGCACCGTCGCGGTCGAGCGCCACCCCGACCGCGCCGCCCGCGTCGCGCGCAACGCCGCCGCCCTCGGGGTGCCCGGCCTGGTCGTGGTCCGCGGCGACGCCCCCGGGGCGCTCGACGGCCTCGCCGCGACGCACGGCGCCCCCGACGCGGTGTTCGTCGGCGGCGGCGTCACGGTGCCCGGCGTGCTGGAGGCGTGCCTCGCGGCCCTGCGTCCCGGCGGCCGGCTCGTCGCGCACGCCGTCACCGTCGAGTCCGAGCTGGTGCTCGCCCGCGCCCACGCCGCCCACGGCGGCGAGCTCACCCGCCACGCCGTCGAGACCGCCGCCCCGCTCGGCGGCATGACCGGCTGGACCCCGGCCCGCACCGTCACCCAGTGGGCCCACGCCCGGCCCGATCCCGCCCGGCCCGATCCCGCTCCGACCGATCCCGCCCAGGAGACCCCGTGACCGTCCACTTCGTCGGCGCCGGCCCGGGCGCCGCCGACCTGCTCACCCTGCGCGCCGCCACGATGCTCGGGCGCGCCGACGTCGTCGTCTACCCCGGCACCTACCTCGACGCCGAGGTGCTCTCCCACTGCCGCGCCGACGCGCGGCTCGTCGACTCCCAGGCCCTCGACCTGGACCGGATCACCGCTGCCCTCGTCGAGGCCGACGCCGCCGGGCGGGACGTCGTCCGGCTGACCTCGGGGGACCCGTCGGTCTACTCCGCGCTCGCCGAGCAGACGCGCCGCCTCGACGCCGCGGGCGTGGGCTGGGACGTCACCCCCGGTGTCCCGTCGTACGCCGCCGCGGCCGCGCTCGTGGGTCGCGAGCTGACCGTGCCCCTGATGGCGCAGTCGGTCGTGCTGACCCGCGCGCAGGCGCGCTCGACGGCGATGGGGGAGGGCGAGGGGCTGGAGACGTTCGCGGCGACGGGGGCGACGCTCGTGCTGCACCTGGCCGTGACCCGGACCGCGGAGCTCGCCGAGCGGTTGGTGCCGTCCTACGGCGCGGACTGCCCGGCGGTGGTCGTGCACCGCGCGAGCCAACCGGGGGAGCTCGTGCTGCGGGGCACGCTCGCCGACATCGGGGGGCAGGTCGCCGACGCCGGCCTGCGCCAGGCCGCCGTGATCCTCGTCGGGCGCGTGCTCGACCCGGCCCGCGGCGGCGAGTCCCACCTCTACGACGCCGCGCGACCCCGGACCTGAGACGCCCGACCGCTCCGGCGCCGGGGTCGGGTCACGAGGTCACGGAGCGGGGCGACCAGACGCGGCCGGTGGCGGTGACGCGGGTGGTGGAGCAGCCGACGATGAGCAGGCACTTCATGTCGATGCTCGCCGGGTCGAGGTCGCCCAGCGTGGTGACGGTCAGGGACTCCTCCGCGCGGCCGACGTCGCGGCCCACGACGACGACGGTGTCGGACTCGCGGACGCTCATGAGCACCGCGGCGGCCTTGGCGACCTGGTCGGTCCGCGAGCGCGACGCCGGGTTGTAGACGGCGAGCACGAGGTCGGCCTCGGCGACCGCCCGCAGGCGGCGCTCGATGACGTCCCACCCCTTGAGGCGGTCCGAGAGGGACAGGACGGCGAAGTCCGCGCCGACCGGCGCCCCGGCCCGCGCGGCGACGGCCTGGACCGCGCTGACGCCGGGCAGCACCCGCACGTCCACCGCGTCGTACGCCGGGTCCGCGCTCGCGGCCTCGAAGACCGCGGTCGCCATCCCGAAGACGCCCGCGTCACCGCCGGAGACGACCGCGACCCGCTCGCCGCGCAGCGCGAGGTCGAGCGCGAGGCGGGCGCGGTCGAGCTCGACGGTGTTGCCGGAGGCGTGACGGGTCAGGCCGGCGCGCTGCGGCACCCGGTCGACGTAGGGCGCGTAGCCGACGACGTGGTCGACCTCCGCGAGCGCGTCGGTCACCTCGGGGGTGAGCCAGCCGTCGGGGCCGGGACCGAGGCCCGCGACGACGAGCCGGGCGGGCGCGGGGCCGGCCGCCCCGGGGACCGGGGCCGCGGGCTCCGGGGCGACGGCGTCGCGGGAGCGTCGGCCGTTGCGGGAGTCGCCGTCGACGAGCAGAAGCGACAGGTAGGGCACCTGCGCGGGGTCGACGTCCGCGGCCGGCAGCACGCGCTCCTCGCCGGTCGAGGCGCGCTCGACGTAGACGGCGTCCTCGAGCCGGCCGGCGGCCGCGAGCGCCCGTCGTACGGCGGGGAAGGTGCGGCCGAGCTTCATGATCACCGCGCCGTCGGTGTCGGCGAGACGGCGCGCGAGCTCGGGCTCGGGGAGCGTCGCGGGGAGCACGGTGAGCACGTCGGTCTGGCGGACCAGCGGGCTCGCGACACCCGCTGCGGCCGCCGCGAACGCGGGCACCCCGGGCACGACCTCGCAGGGGTAGCGGTCGGCGAGGCGGTCGTGGAGGTACATGAACGAGCCGTAGAACATGGGGTCGCCCTCGGCGAGCACGACGACGTCGCGGCCCGCGTCGAGGTGGGCGGCGAGCCGGTCGGCGCACTCGGCGTAGAAGTCCGCGAGGGCCCCGGCGTAGCCGCCGGGGTGGTCGGTGGTGCCGGTCGTGACCGGGTAGCGCAGCTCCTCCTCGAGGACCCCGTCGACGAGCAGGTCGGCGGCGATGGCGCGCGCGTGCGACTGCTTGCCGACGCCCGCGTGGTAGGCCACCACGTCGGCGGCGCCGATGAGGCGGGCGGCCTTGAGGGTGATCAGCTCGGGGTCGCCGGGGCCGAGCCCGACGCCGTACAGGTGACCGGTCATTCCTGCTCCTGGGCCAGTGCGTTGAGGGCGGAGGCGGTCATCGCGGACCCGCCGCGACGACCGCGCACGGTCAGGTGGGGGACGTCGACGCCGTGGTCGGCGGCGAGGTCGGCGAGGGCCTGCTTGGACTCCGCGGCACCGATGAATCCGACGGGGCAGCCGACGATCGCCGCCGGCCGGGGCGCGCCGTCCAGGAGCATCTCGAGGAGGTGGAACAGCGCGGTCGGGGCGTTGCCGATGGCCACGACGGCACCGTCGAGCCGGTCGCCCCACAGGCCGAGCGCGGCCGCCGAGCGGGTGGTGCCCCAGGCCCGGGCGAGGTCCGCGACACCGGGCTCGCGCAGCGTGCACACGACCTCGTTGTCGGCGGGCAGCCGGGCGCGGGTGACGCCGGAGGCGACCATGTGGGCGTCGACGAGGATCGGGGCGCCGGCGCGGAGCGCGGCGCGGGCCGCGGACGCGAATCCCGGGTGCACGACGAGGTCGCGGGCCAGGTCGGTCTGGCCGGTGCCGTGGACCATGCGGACCGCGACCTTCTCGGCGTCGGCCGGCAGGTGCGAGGTGTCGGTCTCGCGACGGATGGTCGCGAAGGAGTCGGCGTAGATCGCCGCGCCGTCGGCCTCGTAGGCGTAGCGGCGCCTCGGTGCGGCGGGGGGCGTCATGCGGGGTCTCCCTCGGGTCGGGCGGGGTCGGCGGCGGGCAGGCGGACGAGCGAGCGCCAGGGGGTGACGACGAGGTCGCCGTCGCCGACGGGCAGCGGGGTCGCCGCCGTGAGCCGGCCCGCGGGCACGGCCACGTGGCGCGCGTCGTACGGCGGGGGCGCGGTGGGGGCGGGCAGGCGCGGGTCCGGCGGGGTGGGCGCGGCCAGGGGGTGGTCGAGCGGAGCGCCCCCGTCCGCGCGGGCGGCGGCGGGCAGCTCGACCACGTGCCACGGCGCCTCGGGGCCGGCGCCGCGGGCCACGACGAAGGCCTCGGCGAGGGCGACGAGCGCTCCGACCGCGTCGGCGAGACGGACGACGGGCGCCCAGGAGTCGCCGACCCGCAGCTGGCCCTCGTCGGGCGAGAGCGCGACCAGGCCGAGGTCGCCGGAGCGGGCGACGACGTCGCCGCGGCCGTCGTCGAGGACGAGGAGGAACCGCGCCGAGAGCCCGGCCAGCACCGGGGAGGCGCAGACCGCGGTGTCGAGGTCGTCGAGGAGGCCCCGCAGGTCGGCGCGCGCGGCGGGGGCGGCGGCGGGGGCGGCGGCGGGGTCGGGCGCGGGCGGCGAGAGGAGGTAGTTGCGCACCAGCTCGTGGGACGCGGACGGGACGAGCCCGGTGGCCCGCACGGCGTCGGCGACCTCGTCGAGGACGGCGCCGTCGTGGTGGGGCAGGGCGCGCAGCTGCACGTTGGCACGGCGGGTCAGGTGCACCGCGCCGTCGCCGTGCGTGGCGGCGACGTCGAGGAGCCGCGCGAGCGTCGGCACGGGCAGCAGCCCGCCGCGCAGGCGCAGCCGGACCAGGGCGCCGTCGTCGGCCAGCCACGGGCGGGCGAGACCGGGGCAGCGGTCGGCGCGCGAGCGCACGGGCGCGCTCACGCGCCGGCCGCCGCGGAGGGCAGGGGCCGGACGAACCGCACCCACGTGGCCCCGCCGGCGGCGCGCTCGACGACCGCCTCCACGCCGTACACCTCGGCGACGAGGTCGGGGGTGATCACGTCGGCGGGCGGGCCGGCGGCCCGGACGCGGCCGTCGGCGAGGAGGACCACCTCGTCGCAGTGGGCGAGGGCGAGGTTGAGGTCGTGCAGGGCGAGGACGGTCGTGGTGTCGGCGGCCACGACGAGCGCGAGCAGCTCGAGCTGGTGGCGGACGTCGAGGTGGTTCGTGGGCTCGTCGAGGAGCAGCTCGGTGGGCTCCTGGGCCAGGGCGCGAGCGAGCTGCACGCGCTGCCGCTCGCCGCCGGACAGGCTGGCCCAGCGGCGCTCGAGGAGGTGCTCGGTGCGCATCGCGGCGGCCGCGCGGGCGACGGCGCGGCGATCCGCCTCGGACTCCGGGGCCCAGGGGCGGCGGTGGGGGAGCCGTCCGAGCGCGACGACCTCGCGCACCAGCGGGTCCACGTCGGTGGTCGACTCCTGCTCGACGACGGCGACGCGGCGGGCGACGCTGCGGCGGCCGAGGTCGGCGAGGTCGTCGCGCCCGAGCCGGACGACGCCCGAGGAGGCCGGCCGCAGGCCCGCCATCACGCGCAGCAGCGAGGACTTGCCGGACCCGTTGGGCCCGAGCAGCCCGACGGTCGAGCCCTCGGCGACGCGCACCGTGACCCCGTCGAGCACGAGCCGGTCGCGGACGCCCCACGACACCGCGTGGGCGGTCAGGGCGCTCACGGCCGGCTCCGCCGGCGCAGCAGGATCACGACGAACGCGGGCACCCCGACCAGCGCGGTGGCGACGCCGACGGGCAGCTCCTGGGGGGCGATGACGACCCGGGCGGCGGTGTCGACCCAGACCAGGAAGATCGCCCCGAGGACCGTCGCGGTCGGGACGAGCGCGCGGTGGCCGGTGCCGACGACCGCGCGCGCCGCGTGGGGCAGCACCAGGCCGACGAAGCCGATGGCGCCGCAGGTCGACACCACGACCGCGGTCATCAGCGCGGTGACGACCAACAGTCCCACCCGCACGGCGGTGACCGGCACCCCGAGCGTCGCGGCGGCGTCGTGGCCGAACATGAAGGCGTCGAGCGTGCCGGCGGCCGCCCAGCAGACGGCGGCGCCGAGCGCGACGACGACGCCGCAGAGCACGACGTCGTCCCAGGTGGAGCTCGACAGCGAGCCGAGCAGCCAGAACATGACGCCGCGGGTGGTCTCGGCGTCGGCGGCGGTGTAGACGATGAACGAGGTGAGCGCGGAGAACAGCTGGGTCGCGGCGACGCCGGCGAGCACCATCCGGTCCGGGGTGCCGCCGGCGAGCAGCCCGAGCGCGAGGACGAGCCCGAACGACACGACCGCCCCGACGAAGGCGCCCGACGCGAGGCCCAGCGTGCCCGCGCCCAGGCCGAGCACCGCGACCGCGACCGCCCCGGAGGAGGCGCCGGAGGAGACGCCGAGGACGTAGGGGTCGGCCAGCGGGTTGCGCAGCAGCGACTGCAGCACGACCCCGACCAGCGCCAGGCCCGCGCCGCAGACGGCGGCGAGGACGGCGCGGGGCAGGCGGAGGTCCCAGACGATGCCCTCCTGCAGCAGCGTCAGGCCCGACTCGGCGCCGGTGAGCCGCGACCAGGCCACGGCGAGCGCGTCGGTGGGGCCGAGCGTCGAGGGCCCCACCGTGGTGGCGACGGCCACCGACACCACGAGCAGCGCCGCGCAGGCCGGTCCCAGCAGCCACGGCCGCCGTACGACGGCGAGGCGGGGTCGGGCGGGGGCGCGGGCGGGGGCCGGGCGCTCGATCGTGGTGCTCACCTCAGCGACCCAGCCCGAGCTCGCGGATCCCGGCGGCGACCTTCTCGACGGCGTCGACGGTGCGGATCGAGGGGTTGAGCTCGGCGCCGGCGAGCGCGACGTACCGGCCGTTGCGCACCGCCGTCATCTCCCGGGCGACGGGGTGGGACTCCAGGTAGTCGATCTTGGCGGCCGCGGTCTCGGCGGTCTGGCTGCGGCGGGTGAGGTCGCCCAGGACGATCACGTCGGGGTCCCGCTCGGCGACGGCCTCCCAGCCGACCTGCGGCCACTCGTTGGTCTGGTCGGCGAAGACGTTGTCGAGGCCGAGCGCCCGGTCGACGATGCCGGGCCCCCCGCAGCAGCCGGCGAGGTAGGGCGACTCGGCGTTGGCGAACCAGTACATGACCGAGACCGGCTCCCCGCCGGTCGCGGCGGTGGGCTCGATCGGCTCGACGGCGGCCATCCGCCGTTCGAGGTCGGCGACCAGCTCGTCGCCCTCGGCCTCGGCGCCGACCAGCGTGGCGAGGTCGCGGACCTCGTCGTGGATCGTGCCGATCTCCAGCACGCCCTCGCGCTCGCCGTCGGTGTCGCCGACCTCGACCTTCCCGCACTCGGCGGGGGACAGGTAGGTCGGGACGCCGTAGGACTCGAAGGTCCCGACCGGCGCGACCCCGCCCTCGGCGAGGGTCGAGGTGAACGAGGCCGTCACCAGGTCGGGCTCGGCCGCCAGCACGCTCTCCAGCGACGGTGCGTCGTCGGCGAGGCGGGGCACGGTGTCGTTGGCGTCGGCCAGCGCGGGCAGGACGGGGTCGGTCCACTGCGCGGTGCCGGCCATGCGGTCGGCGACGCCGAGGCTGAGCAGGATCTCGGTGGTGCCCTGGTTGAGCGAGACGATCCGCTCCGGGCGGGAGTCGACGGTGACCTCGCGGTCGCAGTCGTCGACGGTGACGGGCCGGTCGGCCGCGGCTCCGGCGCCGGGCTCGCCGGGGCCGGTCGCGCCGCAGGCGCCGAGGACGAGGCTGCCGGTCAGCAGCAGGACGGGGACCACAGGGCGCACGGGCGCTCCTCGCATCGCCGGGTCCGGCACGCGGGACCCACGTGGACGCGCCCCGGGTCGCGGGGCGGGCCAGCAGGTCTTCGGACTCGGGTTCGACCGGACGGAGCGCCTTCCCAGGACCGGTGTCCCAGTGGCTGTCGTCCCCGTGAGGGGACCACGTGCCCCGCCCGTCACCCTCACCGCTGCGCGTCAGTCCCGGAGTCGCACCGGGTTCCCTTGCCGTGAGGCGACTGGCGCTCGGCACACTAGCAACCCCGACCGGGGTCGGCGCCACACCGCCGAGTCGGCAGCTGTGTGCGGCGTGGGGCTGTCGAGTCGGCGCGAAGTCCCCTTCTCTCACGGCTGTCGGGCGCGCGCCACGTCGTACGGCGGGAGGTCGTGCCGACTCGGCGCCTCGTCGGCGGGGTGCGCACGCGTCGAGTCGTCGCGAAGTCACTCGGGTGGGCCGCTCCGCCGAGCGCGCGCCCGTCGTGCGGCGGGAGTTCGTGCCGACTCGGCGCCTCGTCGGCGGGAGGTCGTGCCGACTCGGCGCCTCGTCGTACGGCGGGAGGTCGTGCCGGCTCGGCGCCTCGTCGGCGGGGTGCGCACGCGTCGAGTCGTCGCGAAGTCACTCGGGTGGGCCGCTCCGCCGAGCGCGCGCCCCGTCGTACGGCGGGAGCTCGCGCCGACTCGTCGTCGCCCGGCGGGAGTTCGCGCCGACTCGGCGTCGCCCGGGTGCACACAATTGCCGACTCGGCGCCGCCCGGGTGCACGCCGCACACAGCTGCCGACTCGGCGGGGCGGGGGCGGGCGGGGGCTAGGGTGAGCCGCACACGTCCTCGCGGACGCGGGAACCCGGTGCGACTCCGGGACGGTTCCGCCACTGTGAGGCCGGTCCGCGAGGACCGGCCGTAGTCAGACACCGGCCGCGAGGGCACTCCACCGCACACGGGGCGCGAACCCCGGGGAGGACCCGCGATGCGCATCGCCCTGCTCTCGACGTCCGACACCGACCTGCTCTCGGCGCGCGCCAGTGGCGCCGACTGGGTCCACGCCAACCCGGCCCGGCCCGGCCACCAGTCGATGGCCGAGACCCTCGAGGGGTGCGACCTCGTCGTCGGCCGGATCCTGGGCGACCCGAGCGACCTGTGCAGCGGGTTCGCGCGGATCCGCGCCACGGGCATGCCGATGGTCGTGCTCGGCGGCGAGCAGACCCCGAGCGCCGAGCTGATGGAGCTCTCGACCGTGCCCGTCGGGATCGCGGCCGAGGCCCACCGCTACCTCGCCGAGGGTGGCCCGGCCAACCTGCGCGAGCTCCACGCCTTCCTCTCCGACACCGTCCTGCTCACCGGCGAGGGCTTCGAGGCGCCGGTCTCGATCCCGGCCTGGGGCTGGGGTCGCGAGGCCCCGCCCGAGGACCCGACGGCGACCGACCTGCCGAAGATCGGCGTCCTGTACTACCGGGCCCACGAGGCGAGCGGCAACCAGGCCTTCGCTCACGTCCTCGCCGACGCCGTCGACGCCACCGGCCAGGCCCTCGGCTTCCCGGTGTACGCCGGGTCGCTGCGCTCGGCGCCCGACGAGCTGTTCGCGGAGCTCGGCCGGCTCGACGCCCTCGTGGTCACGGTGCTGGCCGCGGGCGGCTCGGTGCCCGCCGACGCGCAGGCCGGCGGCCAGGACGACGAGGCCTGGGACGTCGCCCGCATCGCGGCCCTCGACATCCCCGTCCTCCAGGCGCTGTCGCTGACCTCCAGCCGCGCCGAGTGGGAGGCCAGCGACGACGGCGTCTCCCCGCTCGACTCCGCCACCCAGATCGCGATCCCCGAGTTCGACGGCCGCATCATCACCGTCCCGTTCTCGTTCAAGGAGGTCGACGCCGACGGCCTGCCGCGCTACGTCGCCGACCCCGAGCGCTGCGACCGCGCCGCGCGGATCGCGGTCAACCACGCCCGCCTGCGCCGGACGCCGCCCGCCGAGCGCCGCGTCGCGCTGATGCTCTCGGCGTACCCCACCAAGCACGCCCGGGTCGGCAACGCCGTCGGCCTGGACACCCCGGTCTCCACGATCCGGCTCCTGCGCCGGATGCGCGAGGCCGGCTACGACCTGGGTGCGCCCGGCGAGATCCCGGGCCTGGACCTGCCCGGTGGGACCCCCGAGGACGACACCCGCGCGGGCGACGCGCTGATCCACGCCCTGATCGACGCCGGCGGGCAGGACGAGGAGTGGCTGACGAACGCCCAGCTCACCGACGCCCACGTGCGGATCGCCCCCGACGACTACCGCCGCTGGACCGCCGACCTCCCCGCCGACCTGAGCGGCGAGGTCGTCGCCGCCTGGGGCGAGGCGCCGGGCACGCTGTTCACCAACGACGCCGGCGAGATCGTGCTGGCCACCATCCAGGCCGGCAACGTCGTCCTGCTGATCCAGCCGCCCCGCGGCTTCGGCGAGAACCCGGTCGCGATCTACCACGACCCCGAGCTCGCGCCGTCCCACCACTTCCTCGCCGCGTACCGCTGGCTGCGCGCCCAGCCCGACGACGGTGGCTTCGGCGCCCACGCGGTCGTCCACCTCGGCAAGCACGGCTCGATGGAGTGGCTGCCCGGCAAGAACGCCGCGCTGTCGGCGAGCTGCGCCACCGACGCCGCGATCGCCGACCTGCCGCTGGTCTACCCGTTCCTCGTCAACGACCCCGGCGAGGGGGCGCAGGCCAAGCGGCGCGCCCACGCCGTGGTCGTCGACCACCTGATCCCGCCGATGGCCCGCGCCGAGACGTACGGCGACATCGCGCGCCTCGAGCAGCTGCTCGACGAGCACGCCAACATCGCGGCGATGGACCCGGCCAAGCTGCCCGCGATCCGCGGCGAGATCTGGCAGCTGATGCACGCCGCCGAGATGCACCGCGACCTCGGGCTCGACGAGCGGCCCGACGACGAGGAGTTCGACGACTTCCTGCTCCACGTCGACGGCTGGCTCTGCGAGATCAAGGACGCGCAGATCCGCGACGGCCTCCACGTGCTCGGCGGGGCACCCGTCGGCGACGTCCGCGTCGACCTGGTGCTCGCGATCCTGCGCGCCCAGCAGGTCTGGGGCGGCGGCGAGGCCGCCGTGCCGGGCCTGCGGACCGCCCTGGGCCTCAAGGACTCCGAGGCCACCGGCGCCGTCGACGAGATCGAGACCCGCGCCCGCGCGCTGGTCTCCGCGATGGAGGCCCGCGACTGGGACCCGGCCGAGGCCGCGGGTCTGCACGACGACCCCGAGGTGCAGCGGGTGCTGCGCTTCGCCGCCCAGCACGTCGTCCCGCGGCTCGCCCGCACCACCGACGAGCTCGACGCGGTGCTCCACGCGCTCGAGGGCGGGTTCGTGCCCGCCGGGCCGTCCGGCTCACCGCTGCGCGGGCTGGTCAACGTGCTGCCGACCGGCCGCAACTTCTACACCGTCGACCCCCGCGCCGTCCCGAGCCGCCTGGCCTGGGAGACCGGTCAGGCCATGGCCGCCTCGCTCGTCGAGCGCTACGTCGCCGACCACGGCGAGCCGCCGAGCTCGGTCGGCCTCTCGGTGTGGGGCACCTCGGCCATGCGCACGTCGGGCGACGACGTCGCCGAGGTCCTCGCACTGCTCGGCGTCCGCCCGGTCTGGGACGAGGCCTCGCGCCGCGTGGGCCGCCTGGAGGTGATGGGGCTCGAGGAGCTCGGCCGCCCCCGGATCGACGTCACGGTGCGGATCTCGGGCTTCTTCCGCGACGCCTTCCCCCACGTCGTGGCCATGCTCGACGACGCGGTGCGGCTCGTCGCCGGCCTCGACGAGCCCGCGGCCGTCAACCACGTGCGGGCCAACGCCCAGACGGACCTCGCCGAGCACGGCGACGAGCGCCGCGCGACGACGCGGATCTTCGGCTCCCGCCCCGGTGCGTACGGCGCGGGGATGCTCCAGCTGATGGAGTCCGGCACCTGGCGTGACGACGCCGACCTGGCGGAGGTCTACACGGCCTGGGGCGGCTTCGCCTACGGCCGCGACCTCGACGGCCGGCCCGCCGCCGACGACATGCGGGCCAACTACCGCCGCATGAAGGTGGCCGCCAAGAACATCGACACCCGCGAGCACGACATCGCCGACTCCGACGACTACTACCAGTACCACGGCGGCATGGTCGCGACCGTGCGCGCGCTGACCGGCGCCGAGCCCGCGGCGTACGTCGGGGACTCGACCCTGCCGGACCAGGTCCGCACCCGCACCCTGCAGGAGGAGACCAACCGGGTCTTCCGCTCCCGCGTGGTCAACCCGCGCTGGATCACCGCGATGCAGCGCCACGGCTACAAGGGCGCCTTCGAGCTGGCCGCGACCGTCGACTACCTCTTCGGCTTCGACGCCACGACCGGGGTGGTGCACGACTGGATGTACGCCCAGCTCGCGCAGTCCTACGTGCTCGACGAGACCAACCAGGCCTTCATGCGGACCTCCAACCCGTGGGCGCTGCGCGGCATCGTCGAGAAGCTGCACGAGGCGGTCGACCGCGGCCTGTGGACCGAGCCCGACCCGGGGCTGCTGGCCGCGATGCAGCAGGTCTACCTCGACCTCGAGGGCGACCTCGAGGACCGGTGAGCCGCACGATCCGGGTGGTCGGGATGGGCATGGGCCCCGACCACCTGACGCCGGAGGCGACCCGCGCGCTCGCAGCCTCGTCGTACGTCGTGGCGGCGCGCAAGCACCGCGGCAGCGACGAGCGGGACCCCCTGCTGGCGGTGCGCGCAGCGGTCGCGGCCGGCGCGGGGCTCGCCGTGGTCGAGGTGCCCGACCCGCCGCGCGGCCGGACCCCGGCGGACTACCGCGGCGAGGTCGCCGACTGGCACGCCGCCCGCGCGGAGGCGTGGGGCGCGGCGATCAGCGCCCGCGACGGCGACCCGGCGCTCCTGGTGTGGGGTGACCCGTCGTTGTACGACTCGACGATCCGGGTGGTCGACGCCGTCGCCGCCCGGCTCGGCGCACGGGTCGAGGTCGTGGCCGGTGTCGCCGCCCCGCAGCTGCTCGCGGCGCGCCACGGCGTCGTGCTCCACGCGGTGGGGGAGCCGGTGCTGCTGACCACCGGCCGTCGGCTCGCGCGGGACCTGGCGGCCGGCACGCCCAACGTCGTGGTGATGCTCGACGGCGACCTGGCCTGCCTCGACCCCGGTCTCGGCCTGCAGGAGTGGACGATCCGCTGGGGCGCCAACCTCGGGACCCCCTCCGAGCGTCTGGTCGCGGGACGGGTGCGTGAGGTCGCCGACGACCTGCGGGCCGCCCGCGCGGCGGCGCGGGAGACGGCGGGGTGGGTGCTGGACACCTACCTGCTGCGGGCGCCGGCCCCGTTCTAGGGTGGCCGGATGAGCGGACGACTGGACGGTGTGCGCGTCGTGGTGACCGGCGCGTCGAGCGGGATCGGCGAGGCGACGGCCCGGGCGCTGGCGACGGAGGGCGCGACGGTGGCGCTGCTGGCCCGTCGTACGGACATGCTGGAGGAGATCGCCGCCGACATCGCGACCACCGGCGGCGACGCGCGCGCCTACCAGGTCGACGTCACCGACGCCGCCGCCGTGCGTGACACGGTCAACTCCGTCGCCGCCGACCTCGGTGCCATCGACGTCCTGGTCAACAACGCCGGCGTCGGGTCGATGTCGCTGGCCGTCGACGCGGACCTCGACGAGTGGCACACGATGGTCGACGTCAACCTCCACGGCGTCCTGCACTCCAGCCACGCGGCGCTGCCCCACCTCGTCGAGGCGGCGAAGGGTGCGCGCGGCGTCGCGGACCTGATCACCGTGTCCTCCGCGAGCGGTCGGCGGGTGCCGAAGCCAACGAGCAACGTGTACGCCGCCACCAAGCACGCCGTCGGCGCCTTCTGCGAGGCGCTGCGTCAGGAGCTCGGCCCGCAGCACGTGCGGGTCGGTCTGGTCGAGCCCGGCTTCGTGGTCACCGACATGACCAGCGGGCGCGACTTCGGCGAGCTCGAGGCCCTCGAGGCCAGCGACGTCGCCGACACCATCGTCTTCATGCTCACCCGGCCCCGCCGCCACGGCATCAACGAGGTGCTCATGCGCGCCATCGGCCAGGACAGCTGAGGGCTCGGCGGTCCCGACGCCGCGCGCGCAGCAGCCGTCCCGGCGGTCTCGACGCCGCGGGCTCCCTTCGACAGCTCAGGACACCGCGCAGAGCGGTGCCGTCCCGGTGGTCTCGACGCCGCGGGCTCGCAGAGCTCGCCTGCTGCTCGACCACCTCAGCGGTGCCGTCCCGGCGGTCTCGACGCCGCGGGCTCCTCTCGACAGGCTCAGGACACCGCGCAGAGCGGTGCCGTCCCGGTGGTCGAGCAGCGACCGAGCGCCAGCGAGGGAGCGTCCGTCGAGACCCCCCGGACGCCGCGCCGACTACCCCTTCTTCGGCGGCAGCGGCACAAAAAA
>NZ_BAAAMY010000005.1:312341-434029 GCF_039529515.1 Nocardioides lentus | reverse complement strand
TCGCCCACGGTGAGGTGGTGCGGGTGAGTCAGCCGGCGGCGGTGAAGCCGGTGAGCCCGCGCTTGGAGCGGATCCGCTGGGCCAGCGTCGAGAAGACGAACGACGCGAGCATGCCCAGCAGGAGGATGACGAGCATCAGCGCCAGCAGGTTGGCGGACTGGCCGTTGGTCGCCGCCTGGTTGAGCTGGGTGCCCAGGGCGGGCACCTCGGGGATCGACACGATGATCTCGCCGGCCAGCAGGCCGCGCCACGCGAACGCCCAGCCCTGGCTCAGCCCCGCGACGTACGACGGGAGCGCGGCGGGGATCACCACGTAGCGGTAGCGGCGCCAGCCACGGGCGCCGAGCATGTGCCCCGCGCGCAGGTACGCCGGGGGCACGTCGTCGATGCCCGAGATGATGCCGTTGGCGATCGAGGGGATCGCGCCCATCAGGATCACGAAGTAGATCGCGGAGCTGTCGAGCCCGAACAGCAGGATCGCGAACGGGAACCACACGATCGAGGGCATGGTCTGCAGACCGGTGATCATCGCCCCGATGGCGTTGCGCAGCGGGCGCCACTGCGACACCGCGATGCCCAGCGCCGTGCCGATCACCAGCGACAGCAGGAAGCCCTGGATGCCGCGCATCACGGTGTTCTGCACGCCCAGCCAGAAGCTGAACGGGCCGTTGCCGGTGACCACGAACCAGAGCCGCTCGATCGTCTGCGCGGGGGAGGCGAACCGGTAGTCCGGCTTCCACCCGGAGGCGTAGATCAGCTGCCAGAGCACGATCACGATGAGGACCGCGACCACCTTGGGCCAGACGGCGGACAGGACGGCCCGCCCGCGGCCCGACGACGCGGGGGTGGCGGCCGAGCCGGCGCCGGGGGCGGCGGTGGTCGTGGGGCGCTCGGTCACGTCAGCGGACATGGCGGGCCACCTCGTTCTTCAGCTCGTCGGTCATGTGGGCCGCCTGCTCGGTCAGCAGCGGGTCGTCGAGGTGGCGCGGACGGGGCAGGGTGACCGGGTAGACCTGCTTGACCCGGCCGGGCCCGGACTCCATCAGCACCGTGCGGTCCGAGAGGCGCGCGGCCTCGCGGACGTTGTGGGTCACGAACATGACCGTGAGGCCGAGCTCGGACCACAGCGACTCGATCTCGTCGTGCATCGCGTCGCGGGTCATCGCGTCGAGGGCGGCGAACGGCTCGTCCATGAGCACGATGTCCGCGTCCTGGGCGAGCACCCGCGCCAGCGCGCCGCGCTGGCGCATGCCGCCCGAGAGCTCGTGGGGGCGACGGTCGCCGCGCCCCCCGAGGCGGACCTTGGCGAGCAGCTCGCTGACCCGCGGCTTGCGCTCCGCCTTGGCCACGCCGTTGAGGCGCAGCGCGAGGTCGACGTTCTGGGCCAGCGTCAGCCACGGGAACAGCGTGGCCTCCTGGAACATGAACGCGATCCGCTTGCCGTGGGTGTCGACGGTGCCGGAGGTCGGCTTGTCGAGGCCGGCGACCAGGTTGAGCAGCGTCGACTTGCCGCAGCCCGAGGCGCCCAGCAGGCACACGAACTCGCCCTGCGCCACGGAGAGGTCGACGTCCTTGAGCGCGACGACCTGCTCGGAGCCGCTGCCGAACACCTTCGACACGCCGCGGACGTCGACCGCCGGGGCGGGCGCCGCACCGGGCGTCGCACCGGGTGCCGCCGCCGGGGCGGCACCCTGCTCGCGCACGTGGGACCCGAGGCTGCTCACGGGGTCTCGATCTCCGGCTCGCCGGCCTCGGCGAGCACCTCGTTGAGGAGGGTCAGGTCGTAGATGTCGGTGACCGGCGGGGCGTCGTCGAGGCCCTCGAGCAGGTCGACCCCGGCGGCGTCGGTGGCGTCCTCCTCGAGGCTGGCGGCGATGGGGTCGTTGGTGAACTCGAGGTTGCCCCACGCCTCGGCGAGGACCTCGGGCTCCAGGGGCGCGTCGGTGAGGCGGGTCACGGCGGCGCCGACCTCGTCGCGGGCGGTGTCGGAGTCGGAGGCGATGAAGTCGTTGGCGGCCACGGTGGCCTCGAGCACGGCCTTCACCTGGTCGGGGTTCTCCTCGAGGAACTCGGCGTTGACGAGGAGGTGGGTGGTGACGAACTGGCCGTCGGTCTCGGGCCAGATGTCGGCCTCGTCCACGAGCACCTGGCCGCCCTCGGCGACGAGGATGCTGGCCCAGGGCTCGGGCACCCAGGCGCCGGCGATGTTGCCGTCGCGGAACTCGTTGACCGCGACCGGGTTGTCGGTCGGCACGATGTTGATGTCGCCGCCGCCCTCGAGGTCGGTCTCGAAGCCCTCGTCGGCGAGGTAGGCGCGCGCGGCGACGTCCTGCGTGTTGCCGAGGCTGGGGGTGGCGACCCGCTCGCCGCGCAGGTCCTCCAGCGAGGTGATGTCGTCCTGGACGACGAGGGCCGCACCGCCCGACGCGGCGCCGGAGACGACCCGCACGGAGTCGGGACCCTGGGTGAAGGCGGTCAGGGCGGGGCCGGGGCCGATGAAGCTCATGGCCAGCGAGCCGTCCTGGACGGCCTGGTAGGCGTCCGTGCCGGAGTTGAAGTCCTGGTAGCCGGGCTCGGCGTCGACCTCGGCCAGGCGGTCCTCGAAGTAGCCCTCCTCCTGCGCGACGATCGCGGTCGCGTGGGTGATGTTGGGGAAGTAGCCGATGAGGACCTCCTGGCGGTCGCCGCCCTCGCCACCGTCGTCGCTGCCACCGGTGGTGGCCTCGGCGCACCCGGTGAGCGCCGCGGCGGCCAGCAGGGAGAGGGCGGTCAGACGGACCGTGGTGGTGGATCGCATGGGGTTCCTTCGGTGGTGTGGGTCGGCCGGCGTCGCCGGTCAGCAGGGTTCGACAGGCCCGAGAACGACCCGATCCTAACCACACTGAGTCAATAGAGTTGACTAGGCCCACCGGGTTGAGCGAATTCATAGGTGGAGGTGCCGTGGAGGGCTGGGAGCGTGGAGCGGTCGGGCTCGTCGCGGGCTTC
Source organism: Nocardioides lentus (assembly GCF_039529515.1). Lineage (NCBI taxonomy): Bacteria > Bacillati > Actinomycetota > Actinomycetes > Propionibacteriales > Nocardioidaceae > Nocardioides > Nocardioides lentus. Next base: position 431,044 of record NZ_BAAAMY010000005.1, on the reverse strand, counting down.
GTCATCGCCGTCGTCACGAGCCCGGTGGGGGTGAGCGGCGCGGTGTTCCTGCTGCCCGTGCAGCTGACCGTGCTCGACGTCCCCAACCCCCGGCTGACCCCGACCAACCTGCTCTACAACGTCGTGTCCGGACCCGGTGCGCTGCTGCGCTACCTGCGGCAGAAGCAGGTCGACGCGGCCCTCGTGCGCACGTTGAGCCTGGGTTCGCTGCCGGGGGTCGTGATCGGCGCGGTGCTGCGGGTGCACGTGGCCAGCGACCCCACCGTCTTCCGCGTGATCGCCGCCGCGGTGTTGCTGCCGACCGGGCTGCTGGTGCTGCGGCGGCACCCGATCCGCCCGCGCCGGGGTGCAGACCCCGGCACGGGCCCGTCCGCGCGCACCGTCACGCTGCTCGCCTTCGGCACCGGGGTGGTCGGTGGCATGTACGGCATCGGCGGCGGCTCCCTGCTCGCCCCGCTGCTCGCCGGTCTCGGCGCGACGATGGCGCTGGTCGCTCCCGCGGCCCTGGCCAGCACCTTCCTCACCTCGGTCGTCGGCGTCGTCGCGTTCTGGCTGCTCTCCCTGGGGAGCCCGGGCGCCACGATCTCCCCCGACGTCGGCCTGGGCGTCGCCGCGGGCGTCGGCGGGCTCCTCGGCGGGTACGTCGGGGCGCGCCTGCAGCCGCGGCTGCCCGAGCGGTTCCTGCGCGACCTGCTCGGCGTGCTCGCGGTCCTGCTCGCCGTGTCCTACCTCGTGCAGGCGGTGACCGCCCGGTGAGCACCCCGCCCCTGGACCCGCCCCTGGACCCGCCCCTGGACCCGCCCCTCGACCCGCCCCTCGACCCGACGCCGGTCAGCCAGGCGCTGCGCGAGACGGCGGGGGCGCTGCGGGCCGCGACGGAGTCCGTCGTCCGGCCGCTCGGCCTCAGCCTCGCCCAGTACTCGTGCCTCGCGGTGCTGCACCGCGAGCCGGGGGCCTCGGGCGCCGACGTCGCACGGGCCACCCACGTGACCCGGCAGTCGGTGCACGTGCTGCTGCGCTCGATGGAGCTGGAGGGCCTCGTGGAGCGGGGACGGTCCGTGGGGCGGGCGCTGTCCTGGCGCCCCACACCCCTCGGGCGGCAGCGGCTGCGTGAGGCCGAGGCCGAGGTGCGCCGCCTCGACGCGGCAGTGCTGCGCTCCCTCGACGGGACGCAGCGACGGACGCTGCGCGGGCTGCTCGAGGCGTGCGCGGAGTCCCTCGACGGGGCCACGCCGTCCGGCGGACCGTCGTAGGACCGCGGCTCCCGGTCGGTGTCGGCCGTTCGGGGGTCGCGGCGCCCCGGCGAGCCCTACCGTTTGCTCGTGAGCCCCAGACGTCGGTTGTCGACCTCGTGGGCGATCGCGCTGGTCGGCGTCACCTTCGTGGCCCTGGGCTTCTGGCGGGTCGCCATCGAGTCGGTGCGCAACCCGCTGCCGGCGTTCGTCTTCGGCGCGGTCTTCATCGCGATGGGCCTGGCCGGCGTCCTCCGCGAGCGGCTGCTGCGACGGGGCCGGTGACGGGGCCGGTGACGGGGCGGCGTCGCGCCCGTACGATCGTCGCGTGACCGGCCTGACGAGCGTGCTGCTGACGCTGGTGCCGTCCCTGACGGCCCTGGCGGAGCCGACGCTGCCGGCCGTGGTCCTCGCGCTGGTCGTCGCCGCGCTGTGCTGGCAGGGCACCTCGGTGCGCCTCGCCCACGGCCACCTCGCCGTCCTCGCCCCGCGCACGTCGTACGACGACCGGTCGCGGGCGCGCGGCCGTGTCACCGACACCGTGCACCACCCGCTGCGACCGCGGGCTCCCGGACTCGCCTGAGCGACCTCAGGTCCGTCCACCGTGCCCGGCGTGAGCCGGGCCGACCGCCCGTCGGCGACCGCCGACGCGAAGGAGCCCCGCCGTGTCCGTGCTCGACCCGCTCTCCCACGCCCTCGCCGCCGTCGTGGCGGCCGCCCACGACGGCCTGACCGCGCTCGGGGCCGACGCCGGCTCCGGGACCACCTGGGTGCTGTCCATCGCCGCCGTCGTCGTCGCCGTCCGCACCCTGGTCCTGCCGCTGGCCGTGCACGGTGTGCGTCTCGCCCACGCCAACGCGCGGGCCCGCCCGCAGCTGCGCGAGCTGTCGAAGAAGTACCAGGGTCGCAAGGATCCCGACGCGGCCCGGGCCTTCATGGAGGAGCGGCGCGCGATCGCCGCCGAGCACGGGGTCTCGCGGTGGGGCTGCCTGCCGATGCTGGTGCAGGTGCCGGTGTGGATCGCGCTCTACCACCTGCTGCGCGACGTCTCCGCCGGCCGCGCGGTGGGCCTGATGGGCGCCGACCAGGTCGCGTCGCTGCGGGAGGCGACGATCGGCGGGGTGCCGCTCGCGTCGTCCGGCTACCTCGGCGCCGGCGCCGAGCACGTGGCGGTCGTGGTCGGACTCGCCGCCACCGCCGCGCTGCTGTCCTTCGCCACCCAGCACTGGCTGGTGCGCCAGAACATGGTCCTCGTCGACGTCCCCGAGGCGATGCTCAGCGCCCAGCGGATGATGCCCGTCCTCTCGGCCGGCGGGATGCTGCTCGCCGGCGGCGTCGTGCCCGTCGCGCTGCTCGTCTACTGGGTCTGCAGCCAGGTCTGGACCGCCGCCCAGTCCGCGGTGGTCTGGCGCTTCTTCCCGACCCCCGGCTCGCCCGCCGCGCAGCGGTTCGCCCCGACGCCCGCGTGAGCGGCACGCGCGTGCTGCGCGCGGACGACCCGGAGGCGTCGGTCCTGCGGGAGGGGGGCTGGCGGGTCGTGGCGGAGTCCTGGGGCGCGCGGCTGCGCCTGGGCGACCCGCCGGACCCGCTGGACCTCGCCCGGCTGCGCGGCCTCGTGGCGACCGCCGCCGACGCCGGGTACGACGTCCGCGAGCTCACCGCCGCCGACCGGCCCGCGGTCGCGGGGCTGGAGGCCGCGACGGCCGCGGACTACCCGTCGACCCCGGCGACCGACGCTCCCGCCCGGACCGTGGACCGGCTCGCGGAGCTCGGCGTGCGCTGCTTCGGCGCCCGGGCCGAGGGGCGCCTCGTCGCGGTGACGGCGGTGCTCGGGGGCTCCGAGCGCGTGGAGACCGAGTTCACCTCGGTGGCCGTCGACCACCGCCGGCGCGGCCTGGCCACCGCGGTGAAGGCGGCGTCGGTGCTGGCGCTGGCCGACGAGGGCCACCGGCTGTTCGGGACCGGGGGTGCCGCGGTGAACGCCGGGAGCCTGGCGATGAACGCGGCCGTGGGCTACGAGGTCACCGAGCGCTGGCTCAGCCTCCGGCGCCCGGAGTGAGCCGGGGCCCGGGCTCGTGGGCCGTCCCACGGGTGGTCGCCCCCGTCCGGGTCGAGTTGTGGCCCCGGGTGCCACGGGGCAGGGTGGGGCGATGACCTCGCGCACGCCACGCCTGCTGCTGGGCGCCACCGTCCTCGCCGCCCTCCTCCTCGCGCCGACGGGCGCGGCGACCGCCGCCCCCGACGCGCGGGCGACCGGCGGGACCGCGTCCGCCGAGGCGGCGGGTCCCGCCGCGGTGTTCCTCACCCATAACGTGGCCGGACGGCTCCAGAACGAGGGTCGCACCGACCCCGTCGCCGCCGACCTCGTGCGGGCCGTGCGGTCCCGCACCAACGTGCAGGGCGGGGTGCTGCAGGAGATCTGCGCCAACCAGGCCCGGGTGGCCGACCGTCGGCTGAGCGGCTTCCGGATCCACTTCTTCGCCACCGGCGTGCGCTGCGCCTCCGGCGCGGCGTTCGGCAACGCGGTCCTGCTGCGCAACGGGCCGGTCGTGCGCAACAAGGTCGCGCTCCCCGGCGACAACTCGCGCATCGTCGGGTGCGCGACGAAGAAGTCACCCCGGCTGGCGGTCTGCAGCACCCACCTCGTCGCGGCGCGCGACGACGGCGCCGTGCGCCGCCAGCAGGGCGCCAGGGTCGCGCAGGTCGCGGCCGGCTACGTGCGTCGCGGCTTCCCGACGTTCGTGGGCGGCGACTTCAACGACACCCCGACGGCCGACACCCTCGACCCGCTCTACCGTCGGGCCTACGGGGGCGGCGCCCGCGGCGTGTTCACCGAGAGCAACGGCTGCTGCGGCCGCAGCGGCACCCCCACGCTGGGGACCGCGAAGTTCGACTACGGCTTCGCGTCGGCGAAGTGGCGGGTCGTGCGCAGCTGGGTCGGCGACGCGTCGTCGAGCGACCACGACCGGCTCTGGACGGTCCTGCGCCGCCGCTGACGATGACCGTGGTGCGGCGGGCCGGTCAGCCGGTCGGCCCGAACTGCTCGACTCGGACGACGTCGCTGCGCACGCCCGTCTCGGCGAGCAGGCGCACGGCGTACGACGCGAAGCCGGGGGAGCCGCACACGTAGGCGCGCTCGACGCCCTCGACGAGCGGCGCCACCTCGTCGGGGTACGGCGTGGCCGCGACGCGCCCACCGAGGTTCTCGCGGGTGGTGGCCACGAAGGCGCCGTGCGCGAGCAGCTCGTCGGCGTACGGCAGCTCGGCGAGGGTGCGCGTCACCGCGACCACCCGCAGCCGCTCCAGCACGCCGAGGCGGGCGGCGTGGCGGACCATCGCCACCACCGGCACCACCCCGGAGCCGCCGACGACGGCGATGCTGGGCGTGCGGCCGCCCCACGTGAACCAGCGTCCGACCGGACCCCTCAGCTCCACGACGTCGCCGACGCGCGCCTCGTCGTGGAGGTGGCCCGAGACCTCGCCGTCGGGCAGCGCCTCGACGCACAGCTCGAGCCGGTCGTCGTCGGGCGCGGAGGCGATCGAGTAGGAGCGCTGCGCGGTGTAGCCGTCCTCGGCCCGCAGCCGCAGGACGCAGTGCTGGCCCGCGCGGTGCGCGAACGGCTCGGCCACGTCGAGGCGCAGCCGCACCACCCGGCCCTCGCGCGTCAGCTCGGCGACGGTGCCGGTGGTCCAGGCGCCCGGCGCGACGCGCCGGTCGGTGTGCTCGCCCACCGGCTCAGGCGTCGCCCTGGTAGCGCTGCTCGAGCCACGGGTCGCCGCGGTCGTGGTAGCCGTTGCGCTCCCAGAAGCCGGGCCGGTCGACGGCGGTCAGCTCGAGGCGGGAGACCCACTTGGCGGACTTCCAGAAGTACAGGTGCGGCACCAGCAGCCGGAGCGGACCGCCGTGCTCGGGCGGCAGCGGGCGGCCCTCGTGGTCCCACACGACCCACGCGCGGGAGCCGGTGACGTCCGCGAGGGGGAGGTTGGTGGTGTAGCCGGTGACCGACTCGGCCACCACGTGGCGCGCCTCGTCGAGCGGCCCGGCTGCCCCGAGGAGGACGTCGAGGGAGACGCCGGTGAAGCGGGTGCCGAGCTTGGACCAGCTCGTGACGCAGTGGATGTCGCCGGCGTACGTCGAGGTCGGCAGGGCGCGGAGCTCGGCCAGGGTCCAGGTGGTGGGGGACGCGACCAGACCGGCGACGGTCAGCTCGACCTGGTCCTCGCGCAGGTGGGGCTCGGCCTCGGCGGTCAGCACGGGCCAGAGCCCACCCACGTCGTGCTGGCCGGGCGGGAGCTGGCCGTCGCGGGAGGCGGGCCGCCGGCGGCCGGTGAATCCGCGGGTGACGGGAGGCATGTCCCCATCCTCCCTCACCCGCCGACCTGTCACGAGCTCCCGGCGGGTCGACCCAGGGTGACGGGCAGGGTGGCCCAGCCGCGCAGGATCCGCGTACGACGGCGGCACCGCCCGGGCGCGAGGGTCAGGTCGGGGTAGCGCTCGACGAGGGCCCGCAGCCCGACCTCGCCCTCCATCCGGGCGAGCGCGGCGCCCAGGCAGTAGTGGCGACCCGAGGAGAAGGAGACGTGGTCGCGGGCGTTGGACCGGGCGACGTCGAAGCGGTCGGCGTCGGCGAACACGTCCGGGTCGCGGTTGGCGCCGGCCAGGAAGGTCGTGACCACCTCGCCGCGGCGCACCCGCTCGCCGGCGACGGTGGTGTCGCGCACGGCCACGCGGCCGGTCAGCAGCACCGGCGGGTCGAGGCGCAGCGCCTCGTCGACCGCGTTGGGCCACAGCTCGGGCTCGGCCCGCAGCCGGGCGAGCTGGTCGGGGTGCTCACGCAGGAGCACCGCGCCGTTGCCGAGCAGGTTGACGGTGGTCTCGAAGCCGGCGGCCAGCACCAGGCCCGCGGTGGCCTCCAGCTCGGCGTCGGTGAGCCCGACGCCGTCCTCCTGCTCGGCCACCAGCCTGCTCATCAGGTCGTCGCCGGGGTGGTCGCGCAGCGCCGCGAGGTGCGAGGCGAGCCAGTCGCGGAACTCGGCCAGCGACCGCTCGACGTGGCGGAACTCGCGGAAGCCGAGCCCGATGTCGAGGCTCGGCGCCGCGGCCGCGCCGAACTCCAGCACGCGCTCGCGCTCGGCGAGGGGCACGCCGAGGATCTCGGCGATCACCGTCACCGGGAGCAGCGCGCAGTAGTGCTCGACCAGGTCGACCCGCCCGTGGGCGTCGGCGTGCGACGGCAGCTCGTCGAGCAGCTGCGCGGCGATCTCCTCGGTGCGGCTGCGCAGCGCCTCGACCGCCCGCACCGAGAAGACCCGCGTCACGAGCTTGCGGTAGCGGGTGTGCGACGGCGGCTCGCTGACCAGCAACGACGGGGGCAGCAGCGGTCCGAGCTGGCTGGTGTCCTTGGCCCACGCGCCCAGGCGCGCGAAGGGTCCCTGCTCGATGTCGAAGACGCCGGTCGCGAAGTCGTTGCTGCCCAGCACCTCGCGCACCGTCGGCAGCGAGGCGGTGAGCCGCACGAACTTCGCCCGGTGCAGCGGTCCGCCGGCGCGCGCGGCGTCGGCGATCTCCTGCAGGCGGGTCTCGCTCGCGGAGACCTCGTGCTCCAGCAGCTGGCCCTGCAGGTCGCCGCGACGACCCGCCGTACGCATGGCGCGGGAGGGCAGCGCGTGACCCAGGACCCAGCGAGCGGTGGGGCGCAGCAGGGTGTCGGCGGGGCTCATGACCCAGTTGTACTCGGAACGGGTGTGCACCGACAGTGACCGGCGGCACAACCGTGCCGCCGGTCACCGCCGGTCACCGCCGGTCACCCGCGGGGGTCCGGTCGGCTCAGGCCGTGTGGTGCACCTCGGGCATGCCCCACACGGGGGTGTCGAGGCCCTCGAAGCGCGCCTTGAGCTGCAGCGCCAGGTAGAGCGAGTAGTGGCGCGACTGGTGGAGGTTGCCGCCGTGCATCCAGAGGTTCTCGACGTGGGTCGGCTTCCACATGTTGCGCTGCTCGCCCTCCCAGGGACCGGGGTCCTTGGTGGTGTCCGAGCCCAGGCCCCAGCACTTGCCGAGGGCGTCGGCGGTCTCCTGGTCGACGATCTCCGCGACCCACCCGTTCATCGAGTCGTAGCCGGTCGCGAAGACCACGAGGTCGGCCGGCAGCTCCGTCCCGTCCTCGAGCACGACCGCGTCCTCGGTCAGGCGCACGACCTGGCCGTGGGCCAGCTTCACCTCCCCGTCGGCCACGAGCTCGGCGGCGCCGACGTCGATGTAGTAGCCGGAGCCGCGGCGCAGGTACTTCATGAACAGCCCCGACCCGTCGTCACCCCAGTCGTGACGGAAGCCGGCCTTCTCGAGGCGGTCGTAGAAGTCCTTGTCGCGCTCCGCCATCTGCTCGTAGGCCGGGATCTGGAAGCGGTGCAGGATTCGGTAGGGGAGTGACGCGAAGGTCATGTCCGCCTTCTCGGTCGTCATGCCCGCGTCGAGGGCCCGCTCGGAGTAGAGGTCGCCCAGGCCGATGTCCATCAGCGAGTCGGACTTCACGATGTGGGTCGACGAGCGCTGCACCATGGTCACGTCGACGTCGTTCTCCCACAGCGCGCCGCAGATGTCGAAGGCGCTGTTGTTGGAGCCGATGACCACGGCCTTCCTGCCGCGGTACGCGTCCGGACCGGGGTGGGCGGAGGAGTGGTGGACGTCGCCGGCGAAGACGTCGGTGCCCTCCACCTCGGGCATCCGCGGGCGCCCGGACATGCCGGTCGCGAACACGACGTGCTTCGGGGTGAGCACCAGCGGCTTGCCCTCGCGCTCCACCTCGACGTGCCACTCGCCGCGGGCCTCCTGCCACTCGGCGGAGACGGCCTTGGTGGAGGACCAGTACGGCACCTCCATGATCCGCACGTACGACTCGAGCCAGTCGCCGATCTTGTCCTTCGGCGCGAAGACCGGCCAGTTGTCGGGGAACTTCAGGTAGGGCAGGTGGTCGTACCAGACCGGGTCGTGCAGGCACAGCGACTTGTAGCGGCTGCGCCACTGGTCGCCGGGCCGCGGGTACTTGTCGATCACCAGGCTCGGCACGCCGAGCTGCCGCAGGCGGGCGCCGAGCGCGATGCCGCCCTGGCCGCCGCCGATGACCAGCACGTAGGGCTGCGTGGTCGACCCGAGGGTCTCGGCCTCCTCCTGGCGCTGCTCGGCCCAGGTCTTCCGCTCCTTGTTGGCGCCGTGCTCGGCGCCCATCGGGCGGTGGGTGCCGCGCGGCTCCTCATGGCCCTTCAGCTCGTACATCGAGGTCAGCAGCGTGAACGCCTTGTCCGCGCCGTCCTCCTGGACGAGGCGCAGCAGGCCCCAGCCGCGGCCGACCGCGGTCTCGAACGAGATCCAGGCGGTGACGACGCCGTCGGCCTCGGTCGCGGGCTCCGAGGTGGCCCAGCCCGCCGGCGCCGTGCGCCCGAGGTTGTCGCGGAGCAGCGCCGCCACGCCCGCCGGGTGCTCGACGGTCGTGATGTTCCAGGTGAAGGCGATCAGGTCGCGCCAGTAGCTCTCGGCGGCGAACATGCCCGACGCGCGGTCGACGTCGCCGGCGGTGAGCGCCCCGCCGAACGCCGAGAGCCACGCCTCGGCGCGTGCGGTCGCGGCGTCGACGCCCTGCTCCTCGGTGGTCGCCGGGCGTTCCAGCGTCTCCGTCATGTGCCCTCCTCGATGGGCCCGGCCGTGCGGTGCGCACGGGTGTGGTCGGGCTCACACACAACACGGGTCCGCCGACGTCGAGGAAGGGTTGCAACGGGTTGCAGTCGCCGGTTGCGGACTGTGGTGCCGATCACAGCCGCGTCGTACGCTGGCCGCCGAGAGGGCGGCCGGAGCGCGTCGGGATCGAGGTGTCATGCGGAGCGGACCGACGAGCGCGGTGCGACCCGGCACGGACCTCGGTCAGCACGCCCGCTCGCTGCGCCGCGTGCACGACGCCTTCATGGCCGGGGCCTCGACGCCGCCCGCGGCGCCGCGCCCGGTGGTGTCCCGGTCCTGGCAGCGGGTGCTCGACCTCGGGCTGGACCCCAGCCGCACCAACCCCCGCGGGCCGCTGCCCCGCGCCGAGCTCGAGCGCCGCCGCCGGGCGACACCGTTGTCGCTGGTGGTCGACGAGGTCCGCGCGGTGCTCACGAGCGTCGCCGACGCCTCGTCGTTCATCGTCGTCGTCACCGACACCGACGGCACGATCCTGTGGCGTGAGGGCGCCGCGGCGGTGCTGCGCCAGGCCGACCGGCTCGGGTTCACCGAGGGGGCGCGTGGACCGAGGGTGCGGTCGGCACCAACGCGATCGGCACGGCCCTCGCCGAGCAGGCGCCGGTGCAGCTGTTCTCCGCGGAGCACTTCGAGACCGACCAGCATCCCTGGTACTGCACGGCAGCCCCCGTCCACGACCCGCGGACGGGGGCGCTGCTCGGGGTCGTCGACGTCAGCGGCCCGGCGCTCACGCTGCACCCCGCGCTGATCGCGCTCGTCGACACCGCGACGCGGCTGGCCGAGTCGCAGCTGCTCCGCCACCACGAGGAGGGTCTGCGGCGGCTGCGTCGCTCCGCCGAGCACGTCCTCGCCGGGGTGTCGGGCCCGCACCTGCTCGTCGACGACCACGGCTGGGTCGCCCACCACGCCGGCGTCAGCGTGCGGGACCGCATCGCCGCGCCCGCCGAGCGGCGCGCCCTCGCCGTGCCGGGACTGGGCCTGTGCCTGCCCGAGCGGCTCTCCGAGGGCTGGCTGGTACGGCCCCGCGGCACCCCGATCGCCCTCGCCGCCACGCTGTCGCGCCACGACGGCCGGGCCGTCCTCGAGGTCGGCTCCGGACCGGGCACCGAGGCGTGGCGCTCGCCGCTCTCCCCCCGCCACGACGCCCTGCTGCGCGCCCTGGTCGCCGCCGGCCGCGACGGTCTGACGGCCGCGCAGCTCAGCGCCCGGCTCTACGGCGACGACGAGCACCGCGTCACCGTCCGCGCCGAGGTCTCCCGCCTGCGCCGCGTCGCCGGCGCCCTCGTCGCGACCACGCCGTACCGCATCGCCGACGGGGTCGCGCTCACCGTGCTCGACTGAGGCGGCCGAGCGCCGGCGCCCCTGGGTCGGGTCGTCATCGACCCGCGACCAGCGCCTCGAGCGCGACGCGGGCGGCGAGGGGCTCGCGACCCAGCGTCCGGGGCAGGGTCGGGTCGGTCACGTCGAACTCGCCGCGGCGTGCGGCGCGGTGGAAGCCGAGGGTGAAGTCCGCCGCCCCCGGGGGCACGCCGGCGGCGATCGCGGTCGCGCGCCAGTCGTCGTCGTCGACCACGACGCGGACGATCTCGGTGCCGGTGATCTCGGTGAGCAACCGGGCCACGTCGGCGAGGTCCAGGGCCCGTGAGGCGGTCAGCGGGGGTGTCGGGCCGTGCCCGGTGCCCCCGAGCGTGGAGCGGTCCGCGAGGGCGATCGCGGCAGCCTCGGCGAGGTCGGCGTGCGCCGTCCAGGACACCGGCCCGTCGGCCGGGGCCGCGAGGCGGCCGGTCGTGAGCGCGTCGCCGACGAAGAGGCCCAGCGAGCCGGCGTAGAAGCCGTTGCGCAGAGCGGTGAAGGGGACGCCCAGCCCCGCGAGGTGGGACTCGGTGGCCGCGTGGACGGGCTGGGCGGCGAACAGCGAGTCGGCGGCCGCGGCCTGGTGGCTGGTGTAGAGGACGCGCTCCGCCCCGGCGGCGACGGCGGCGTCGACGGCGACACGGTTGGCACGGCCGCCGTCGCCGCGGATCGCGGCGGAGACCACGAGCACCTGGTCCGCTCCCTCGAGGGCGTACCTGAGCGTGTCGGGCTCGGTGAAGTCCCCGGCTCGGACCCGGACACCCCTCTCGGCGAGGGCGCCGGCGCGGGCGGGGTCCCGCACGCTGACCCCCAGCTCCGCGGCGGGGATCCGCTCGAGGAGGTGCTCGACGATCTGCGAACCGAGGCGTCCGGTGGCGCCGGTGACGACGATCATGGGTCGACCCTTCTGTTGTCGATGATGTCCAGATCGAGTTAACGCTGATATCCGCTTGATAGCAAGATCTTGCTATCGTCGGTACGTGACGGGGAGCGGGACGGAGTCGTCGACCCGCGGGGTCGTGCTCGACGCCGCGGCCGGACTGCTGCGGGAGGTCGGCGCGGACGGCCTGACGACCCGTGCGGTGGCTCGCGCGGCCGGGGTGCAGGCCCCCACCCTGTACCGCCTGTTCGGCGACAAGGACGGCCTCGTCGACGCCCTCGCCGAGCACGTGATGGCGACGTACGTCGGCGCGAAGACGCGGGTGTCGGAGGAGGGGTCCGACCCGGTGGCCGGGCTGCGAGGGGCCTGGGAGGCCCACGTCGAGTTCGGCCTCGCGAACCCCGAGCTCTACGCCCTCCTCGGCCGTCGTCGGCCCGGCGGTCCGCCGTCGCCGGCGACCAGCGCCGGCATCGACGTGCTCCGCTCCCGCGTCCGACGCATCGCCGCGGCCGGTCGGCTGCGCGTCACCGTCGAGCGGGCGGTGACGATGGTGCACGCCGCCGGCCACGGCACGGTCCTCGCGCTGCTCGAGATGCCGGCGTCGGACCGCGACCCCGGCCTCGCGGCGGCGATGTACGAGGCGGTGGCCGACGCCGTGCTGACGTCCGCACCCGCGGTGGGCGACACGACGCCGCGAGCCGTGGCGCTCACCCTGGAGGCGGTCCTCGGCGAGCTCGACGGCCTCAGCCCGGCGGAGCGAGCGCTGATGGGGGAGTGGCTGACCCGGGTGACGGCCGCCCGGTGACGACCGGGGCGTCCCAGCGGTCGATCATCGCCTGCACGGTCTCCGGGCAGCGCTCGCCCCGGACGTCGACCCCGGTCAGTGCGGCATCGATGCCGGCGGTCTGCTGGGCGAGGAGCCCGGCCAGGGGGCACCTCCCGGCGCCCGGCTCTCGGCCGTGCTGGTGGGGTGGGTCCCCACGTGCGGGTGCGGCACCGCCACGCCGACGGCTCCCGCCCCGCGGCGTCGACGGCGTCAGCCGAGGTAGGTCAGCACGGGCACCTGGTGGTAGGTCGCCTCGCGGGCCCGCTCGAGGTCGGCGACGGTCGGCTCCAGGCCGGTCACGTCGCAGGCCATCGTGATCGCGACCAGGGTGGGGTCGGCCTCGGGCTCGACGTCGTCGGGGGCGTCGAGGTCGACCCACGCGGTGTCGAACAGCGGACGCAGCCGCGACGGGAGCGGCTGCTTCTCCTCGACCTCGACGAACGGGTACTCGGCGGCGTCGAACACCACCTCCCCGTCGGCCGCGCAGCCGAACCGGTCCTGCGCCTTGATGTTGCTGCGCGCGACCGCCGCGGACCCGCCGAACGACGAGAGGCGGGCGAGGACGTCGAGGCTGGGGTCGGCGTACCCGCTGTGCTCCAGCGCCAGGACGCCGCCGGCGATCTCGACCACCGCGTAGGCCGAGGCGTGGTCCCAGTCGACGTCGCCCAGGGCGGCCGGCTCGGGGCTCGCGCCCAGGGTGGTGAGCACCTGGTCGCGGGTCGCCCCGGCCACGAGGACGACGGTCAGCGCCTCCCAGTCGAGCTCCGCCTCGTCCAGGACGGCCTCGAGCTGCTCCGGGGTCACCATGGCCGCGACTCTAGCGACGGCCGCGGACACCGACGGGCCCGCGCGGGTTCCGCCGTTCGCCCACGCCGGGCGCGCGTCCTCCCTACGCTCGTCACACCCACCCGTCCGGGGTGGTGGCGCCAGCTCCCCCGCCTCGTCACCGCCGTCTCCCGAGGACCCCCATGCACCCCCCTGTCCCGACCGCCGCGTCCCGCGCTGCCCGCACCCGGCTCCGTGCGCGCGTCGCCCTGAGCGCCGCGGCCGCCCTCGCGCTGGCCGCGGTCCTCGCCCTGCCGACCGCCCTGCCCGCCGCCGCCTCCGAGGAGTCCGCGCCCGGTGCGGAGCAGGCGACGGTCGACCCCGCACGGCCCGAGCGGAGCCGCCCGAGCCCGACCGGCGCCCCCGCTCCCACCGCGGACCCGAGCCCCGCGCCCACGTCCGAGCCCACCACCGGAAACACCGACGGACCCACCGACGGGCCCACCGACGGGCCCACCGGCGGGCCCACCGACGGGACCGACGGGCCCACGCCCGGGGCCCCCGCCGGCGAGGAGCCGACGGGCCCCGCGCCGGCGGCACCGGTCGTCGCGGCGGGTCCCCGCTGCCCGGGCGGGGCCTGGGGCGCGACCCCGACGTCGGGCGCGCTGGACCCCGTCGGTGGCCAGAGGTACGGCGGGTCGCTGCTCGCCCCCGACGTCCTCGACCTGCGACTGCTCGACGACACCGGGACGCCGGCGGCACCGGTCGCCCGCGTCGCCCTGCCCGGCGCCCGGGCGGCGGGCGACGGCTCGGACGGGGGCGGGCTCGCCCTCGACGCCGCCGGTCACCTCTACGTCGTCGCGGCACCGGCCCCCGCCCCCGGCCGGAGCACGACGGCCCGGCTCTACCGCACCGTCACCCCGGTCGGCGCGCCCGGCGACGCCGGCCTGACGGCGGTGCCGGTGTCCGCCACGCGGGTCGACCGCCCGGTCGTCCGGATCGGCTTCGACACCGCGGGCCTGCTCCACCTCGTCCACGCCGACGGCTCCACCCGCGTGGACCCGGCCACGGGTCGCGTCGTGGACCGGCTGACGCCCGAGCAGGGTCAGGCGCTCGCCTGCGGCCGGGCCAGCCACGTCGAGCTCCGCCTCGTGGCCCGGCGGGGGGTCGACGCGACGGGCGCCCGCCCGGTCCTGCTCGGCCCCGGCCGGCCGGCCGGCGCCGCCACCACCGGCGCCGTCGTGCTGCCGGGCGGCACCTACACGTTGCGCGTCACGGGCCGCGACGCCGCCGGCGGGTCCGTCGACGTGCGGTGGAGCTGTCGCGACCAGGCCGGTCACCGCGTCCCGACCGTCGCCGGCACCTACACTCCGCCGGACCGCGCGTTCGGCTCGGTCGTCACCTGCACGGCCGTGCTGCGCCCCCGGCCCGACCGTGCCGCGCCCGCCCGCCCCACGGCCCGTCGTACGGGCGACCTGCTCACCGCCACCGGGCCCGTGGGCCGCATCGAGCGGTCCGCGAGGCGCCAGGACCCGGGCACCGGCGGGCTCGGGGGCGGCTTCCCGGGCCTCGGCGTCTCCGGCGGCATCGGCCGCGGCGACGACGACCCGACCGCCCCGACCGACGCCGACGAGACCCCCGACACCGCCGCCCGACCGCCGGCCGGGCTCGGGCTGGGCTCCTTCGGCACGACGGGCGCCCAGCAGCGACCGCGGGCCGCCGCCCCGGCGCGGGGAGCGGGCCCGGGAGCGGCCGCCGAGGACGACGGACCGCTCGACCCCGTGCTGCCGAACACCGGCGGCCCGTCCGCCGTCGCGCTCCCCGTCGGCCTCGGCGCGATCGTCGCCGGCGCCGTCCTGCTCACCCGCCGTCGTCGCCCGACCGGCAGCCCCTAGGGGGCGGCGGTCCCGACGGGGGCTCGTCGCCGGCGCTCCTCGCTGCTCGACGGCCTCCGGGCCCGCTGTCGAACACCGGAGGGGTTGTGGCTCGGCCGCCGGAGGGGGCGTGGCTCAGGTGGTGGCGGCGCGGTGGCTCTCGCGGAGCGCGAGGTAGGTCTCGGCGTTGTCGCGGACGCGCTCGCGCTCGGCCCCGGTGAGCTCGCGGCGCACGACGCCGGGGACGCCGGCGACCAGGGAGTGGTCGGGCACCTCGAACCCCTCGCGCACGACGGCCCCGGCGGCCACGAGGGCGCCGGCGCCGACGCGGGAGCGCGACAGCAGGCGCGACCCCATGCCCACGAGGGCGCCGTCAGCGACGGTGCACCCGTGGACCAGGGCCTGGTGACCGATCGAGACGCGCGCGCCGACGTGGACGCCGTCGGACCGGTCGGCGTGCACCACCGTGCCGTCCTGCACGTTGGAGTCCTCGCCGATGACGATCGGGTTGACGTCGGCGCGGAGGACGCAGCCGTACCAGACGCTCGCGCCCGCCTCGAGGGTCACGTCGCCCACCAGGACGGCGCCGGGGGCGACCCAGGCGTCGGGGTGGACGGTCGGGCGCCGGTCGCCGAGGGCGATGAGCGTCGCGCCCGTGGGGCCGGAGGCGGGCGGGTTCGCGGCGGGTGGTGTGGCCATGGGAACACCCTGCCAGCCCCCGGAGTTGAGCCAGGTGCGCTAAAGTTTCCGTAGTCGAACACGTGAGGGAGGGCGCATGAGCCAGTTCGGGGCCGACAGGTTCACGACGAAGGGTCGCGAGGCGGTCGAGGGCGCCCAGATCCTCGCCACCACCGGGGGCCACACGGCCGTCGAGCCGCTGCACCTGCTGGTCACGCTGCTGCGCGACCCCGAGGGCAGCACCCGGAGCCTGGTCACCCGCTCCGGCGTCGACCCGGCCGCGCTGCTGCGGGCCGCCGAGTCCGGCGTCGACGCGCTGCCCAGCGCCACCGGCAGCACGGTGCAGCGGCCCGCGGCGAGCGCCGCGCTGACCCGTGTGCTCGCGAAGGCGATCGACCTCGCGGCCTCGATGAAGGACGACTACGTCGCGACCGAGCACCTCCTCGTGTCGCTCGCGGCCGTCGACAGCCCCGCCCAGCGCGTCCTCGCCGAGTCGGGTCTCGACCAGCACGGCCTGGCCGAACAGCTCGTCGCGGTGCGCGGCAGCCGCCGCGTGACCAGCCAGGACGCGGAGTCGACGTACGAGGCGCTGGAGAAGTACTCCGTCGACCTGACCGCGGCCGCCGCCGACGGCTCTCTCGACCCCGTGATCGGCCGCGACGCCGAGATCCGGCGCGTGATCCAGGTCCTGAGCCGCCGCACCAAGAACAACCCAGTGCTCATCGGCGAGCCCGGCGTCGGCAAGACCGCCGTCGTCGAGGGCCTCGCGCAGCGCGTCGTCGACGGCGACGTCCCCGACTCGCTCAAGGGCCGCCGCGTCCTGTCGCTGGACCTCGCCGCGATGGTCGCGGGCGCGAAGTACCGCGGCGAGTTCGAGGAGCGCCTCAAGGCGGTCCTCGAGGAGATCAAGGACGCCGGCGGGCAGGTCATCACCTTCATCGACGAGCTCCACACCGTCGTCGGCGCGGGCGCCGGCGGCGACTCCGCCATGGACGCCGGCAACATGCTCAAGCCCATGCTCGCCCGCGGTGAGCTGCACATGGTCGGCGCGACGACGCTCGACGAGTACCGCGAGCGCATCGAGTCCGACCCCGCCCTCGAGCGACGCTTCCAGCAGGTCTACGTCGGCGAGCCCAGCGTCGAGGACACGGTGCAGATCCTGCGCGGCATCCAGGAGAAGTACGAGGCCCACCACGGTGTCCGCATCACCGACGCCGCCCTGGTCGCCGCCGCCGAGCTCTCCGACCGCTACATCACCGGGCGCCGGCTGCCCGACAAGGCCATCGACCTCGTCGACGAGGCCGCGAGCCGGCTGCGCATGGAGCACGAGTCCTCCCCGGAGGAGATCGACGTGCTGCGACGCCAGGTCGACCGGCTGACCATGGAGCAGTACGCGTTGGAGAAGGAGACCGACGACGCCTCCGCCGAGCGGCTCGAGCGGCTGCGCGCCGACCTCGCCGACAAGCAGGAGGAGCTGCGCGCGCTCGAGGCCCGCTGGGAGCGCGAGCGGCAGTCCCTCGAGGGCGAGGGCGAGCTGCGCAAGCAGCTCGACCAGCTGCGCATCGAGGCGGAGCGCCTCCAGCGCGAGGGCGACCTCGGCCGGGCCAGCGAGATCCTCTACGGCCGGATCCCCACCCTGGAGACGCAGATCGCCGAGGCCGCAGCGGCGGCGGACACCGCCCCCGAGGTCGAGCCGCTGGTGGGCGAGGAGGTCGGGGCCGAGCAGGTCGCCGACGTCGTCGAGGCCTGGACGGGCATCCCCACCGGCCGGCTGCTGGAGGGCGAGACCTCCAAGCTGCTGCGGATGGAGGACGTGCTCGGCGAGCGCCTGATCGGCCAGCGCGCGGCGCTGACGGCGGTCAGCGACGCCGTCCGCCGCTCACGGGCCGGCATCGCCGACCCGGACCGGCCCACCGGCTCCTTCCTGTTCCTCGGCCCCACCGGCACCGGCAAGACCGAGCTCGCCAAGGCGCTCGCGGACTTCCTCTTCGACGACGAGCGGGCGATCGTGCGGGTCGACATGAGCGAGTACTCCGAGAAGCACTCGGTCGCCCGCCTCGTCGGCGCGCCGCCCGGCTACGTCGGTCACGACGAGGGCGGCCAGCTCACCGAGGCCGTCCGCCGGCGCCCGTACGGCGTGGTCCTGCTCGACGAGGTCGAGAAGGCCCACCCGGAGGTGTTCGACATCCTGCTGCAGGTGCTCGACGACGGCCGGCTCACCGACGGCCAGGGCCGCACGGTCGACTTCCGCCACACCCTGCTGATCCTCACCAGCAACCTCGGCTCGACCTACCTGGTCGACCCGACGCTGTCGCCCGAGGCCCGTCAGGAGGCGGTGATGGGGGTCGTGCGGGGCTCCTTCAAGCCCGAGTTCCTCAACCGCCTGGACGAGATCGTCACCTTCGACGCGCTCACCCGCGAGGACCTGGTGCACATCGTCGACCTGCAGCTGGGCCTGCTCGAGCAGCGGCTCGCCGTCCGGCGGATCGCGATCACGGTGTCCGACGCGGCCACGGCGTGGCTGGCCGAGACCGGCTACGACCCGGCGTACGGCGCCCGTCCGCTGCGGCGCCTCGTGCAGTCCGCGATCGGGGACCCGCTGGCCCGGCTGCTCATCGCCGGCCAGGTCGCCGACGGCGCCGGCGTGGTCGTCGACCTCGCCGCGGACGGCGGCGGGCTCGTGGTCACCCCCGCCTGAGCGGGGGAAGGCCGGCCGGTGCGCGGGGGCACCTGTGGGCGCTCTGGGAGGATGGGCGCGTGAGTGCGACGACCGACCAGCGGCCGACCCAGGCGACCCTCGGGGGGTGGCTGGTGATCTCCGGGTCCGTCTTCCTGGTGATGTCGCTGTTCACCACCGTGTCGACGCTGCGCTCGCTGGAGACGCGACGCTCCATCGAGGAGGTGCTGTCGACCCCGCCGGGCAGCGACCTGGGCCTGGGCGTCGCGGACGTGACCTCGATCCTCCACGCCCTCGCGCTGGTCGCCGGCGGCTGCGCGGCCGCGATGGCCGTCCTCGGCGTCTACGCGCTGCGTCGTCAGAAGCAGGCCCGTCTGGCGCTGAGCGTGCTCGCGGTCCCGCTCGTGCTCGCGGGCGTCGCGACCGGCGGCATCCTCGCCTCCCTGGTCGCGGTCGCGGTCGTCATGCTCTGGCTGCAGCCCAGCCGCGACTGGTTCGACGGCCGCTCCCGGCCCGCGCCGGAGCCGGCCCGCCCGGCCCCGGGCCAGGGTGCCGGGCCGACCCCGGGCCGGGGCCCGGGCGCCGGTCCCGGCTCCTCGAGCGGCCCGCCGCCCGGGACGTTCGGCGGCCCGCCGCCCGGGGACGCCGGGGGCGACCGTCCCACCGAGGGGTCCGGGTCGGACCTGCCGCGCCCCTGGGGGCGCCCGGTCGCGGCCGACGAGGGCTCCGCGGCCCGGCCCTGGACCGGCTACGGGGGGTCCGCGACCGCGACGATGCCCCGGGACCCCGGGCCGGCCTGGGGCCCCGGCGGGCTCGAGCCCGTCCGCGGACGCCGTCCCGGCGCCGTGCTCCTGGCCTGCCTGAGCACCTGGGTGCTGTCCGGGCTCGTCGGGGCGCTCATGATCGGCGGGATCTACGAGGTCCTCGTCGACCCGGACCCGCTGCTCGACCAGGTCCGCGCCCAGCAGCCCGGGGCCCTCGAGCAGAGCGGCCTGACCGAGTCGGCGCTCGTGACCACCACGGTGGCGCTGTGCGGAGTCCTCGCGGTGTGGGCCCTGACGGCGGCGGTGCTCGCGTCGTTCGCGTTCCGTGGCTCACGGGGCGCGCGGGTCGCACTGCTGGTCTCGGCCGGCGTCACCGCCGCGCTGGGCCTGCTCGGCGGCCTGCTCGCGCCGCTGCTGCTGCCGATCGCGCTCGGCGCGGGGATCACGGTCGTCGGGCTGCTGCGGCCCGAGGCGCGCGCCTGGTACGCCGCCCGCCCCGGCCGCTGACCGGCCCGCCGCGGGTCGGCCCCCCTGCTGAGCCCCGCTCCCCGAGGGCGGGGTCCGGCGAAACGCCCTCGCGGGCGCGGACGGTGTGGTCCCCTCTCCCGGTGAGCCCGCCGACCCCCGTCGCCCGCCCCCTCGGCGTCGCGGTCGCCGGCACGCTCGCGGTGGTCTCGGGTGCGCTCGGCCTCGTGGCCGCGGTGGTCGGGCTCCTCAGCCTGGGAGTGGGCCTCCGCCTCCTCGACGAGGTCCCCGCACCGCTGCGCCCCGACCTCGTCGGCCAGGTGGCCCCGGTCGTCGCGGCGTCGGTCGTGCTCGTCGCCGTCCTCGCGGGCCTGGCCGCGCTCGAGGCCGCGCTGGGGCTGGGGGTGCTGCGCGGCCGGAGCCTCGCGCGCCTGGTGCTGACGGTCTGGAACCTCGTCGTGGCGGTCCCGCTCGCCTGGACGCTGCTCGCGGACCTCGCCGACCCCGCGGTCCCGCTGGTCTCGACCGCCAAGGTCCTGGACGTCGTCGCGCTGGTCGTGGCCCTGACCGTGGTGGGCCTGCTCTGGACGAGCCGGGCCGGCGCCTGGTTCGCCGACCGCGCCCGGCTGGCCCGGCTGGCCCGGCTGGCCCGACCCGCGACCGACACCGGGGGCGTGCCGCCACCCGCCGGCCCGCCGTACGCTCGCCGGACCCGTCGAGGAGGAGCACCGTGAGCCAGCCCCCCGGCCCGCCCGGCCCGCCGTACCCGCCTCCGCCGGGGGTGCCGGCCTACGCGTACGGCGGGCCGCCGCCGCTGCCGGACCCCAGACCCGGCCCGGTGACCGCGGCCGGCGTGGTCACGATCGTGCTGGGCGTGCTCGGGATCCTCGCCGGCCTCGGGCTCGGCGTGCTGATCGCGCTGCTCGGCGTGTTCGTCGGCGAGCTCAGCGAGGGCAAGGCCCCGGGGGAGGGCGAGGGGGTCGCGACCGGGTTCGCCGTGGCCGCCGTCCTCGTCGCGCTCGTGGTCGTGTCCCTGTCCGTCGCCTACCTGCTGCTCGGGGTGCGGGTGCTGCGCCGCGGCCCGGTCGCCCGGGCGCTGCTGACGGCGTGGAACGCCCTGGGCGTCCTCGGCGGGGTCCTCTCGGTGGGCAGCGGGGTCCTCGGTCTCGCCCTCGACTCCGGCCCGCTGGGGGGCGGGACCGTGCTGTCGGGGGTGCTGCTCGTGCCGACCGTGGCGGTCCTGGTGTGCCTGTGGACGCCGGAGTCCCGGGCGTGGTTCGACCGCCGTCGCGCGCCCTGAGCGTCGCCCGGGCGGCTCGGCTGGCTCGGCTGGCTCGGGAGGCGGCGGGGGGTCAGGCGGTGAGGTCGGCGCGGGCCAGGCGCTCGAGGCCCTCCTCGATGACGTCGCGGTCCTTGCTGAAGGTCCAGCGCACCTGGGTGCGCCCGGCGTCGGTGTCGTAGAGCACGGGCATCGGCACGGCGACCACGCCCGCCCGCCCGGGCAGCGCGTCGCAGAAGACGTCGGCGTCGTCCCAGCCCAGCGCGGCGACGTCGGTGACCTCGAAGTAGGTGCCCTCGGCCGGCCGGCACGGCAGCCCGACCGCCGCCAGGCCCTCCACCAGCAGGTCACGGCGCGAGGCCAGGTCGAGCGCCAGCTCGCGGGGCCACGCGTCGTGGGCGTCGAGCGCGACCTCGACCGCGGGCTGCAGCGGGGCGCCGGAGGTGAACGTCAGCCACTGCTTGGCCGCCAGCACCGCGCCGACCAGCGCGGCCGGGCCCGTCGCCCAGCCGACCTTCCAGCCGGTCAGCGACCACGACTTCCCGACGCTCGAGAGGGTCAGGGTGCGCTCCGCCATGCCCGGCAGCGTCGAGATCGGCACGTGCTCGTGGTGGTCGAAGACCAGGTGCTCGTAGACCTCGTCGGTCACCACGAGCAGGTCGTGGCGCCGGGCGAGCGTCGCGACCGCCTCCAGCTCGACCCGGGTCAGCACCGTGCCGGTCGGGTTGTGCGGGGAGTTGAGCAGGATCATCCGGGTGCGGTCGGTGACCGCCGCCTCCAGCGCGGCCACGTCGAGCCGGAAGTCCGGCGCGCGCAGCGTGACCGGGCGTCGTACGGCGCCGGCCACCTGGAGCATCGCCGCGTACGAGTCGTAGTAGGGCTCCAGCAGCACGACCTCGTCGCCGGGCTCGACGAGCCCGAGCAGCGCGGCGGCGACGCCCTCGGTGACGCCGGTGGTGACGACGACCTCGGTGTCCGGGTCGAGGTCGATGCCGTAGTGGCGCCGCTGGTGGTCCGCGACCGCCCGCCGCAGGCCCGGGGTGCCGATGCCGGGGGCGTACTGGTTGGCGCCCGCGCGCAGCGCGGCCACCGCGGCCTCCCGGACGGCCTCCGGGCCGTCGGCGTCGGGGAAGCCCTGCCCGAGGTTGACCGACCCGGTCCGCACCGCCAGCGCCGACATCCGGGTGAAGACCGTCGGGGGGATGCCGTCGAGGCGTGAGGCGGTGCGCAGCTCCATGCCGACGAACACAACCACACCGATCCGCACCGCCGGTCCGTGCGCTGGCCTACATTCGGGGCGTGAGCCGCACCCCGACGCCGACGGCACCGTCGCCCGAGGCCCCCGCCCCCGCCCGCGGGGGCCGGCGCGCGTCGCTGGTGGTGGGGCTCGGTCTGGTGCTGGCCGGCCTCGGGGTGCTCGGCTGGTACGGCTGGGAGATGTACGGCACGACCTACGTCGCCGAGCGCCGCCACGGGTCCGTCGTCGAGCAGCTCGAGCGGGAGTGGGACGCCCGGGCCGGTGGCGACACCGGCCGCGACCCCGGGGACGGGGCGGGCGGCGAGGCGGCGGCGGGCGGCACCCCCGTCGAGGCGGCCGGCGGGGCCCTCGCCGGCGCCGTGATCCGGATCCCGCGCTTCGGCGACGACTACGCCGTGCCGGTGCTCGAGGGCGTCGGCGACGACGTGCTCGCGACCGGCTACGGCCACTTCACCGACTCCGCCGACCCCGGTGGGAGGGGCAACTACGCGGTCGCCGCCCACCGGGTGACCCACGGCGAGCCGCTGCGCGACATGCCCGAGCTGCAGCCCGGGGACGACGTCGTCGTCGAGACCGCCGACACCGTCTACACCTACCGGCTCACCAGCGGCGGCGACGACCTCGTCGTCGGCTTCGAGGACTACTGGGTCGTCGACCGGCTGCCCACCAACCCCGCCGGGGGCGTGCAGCCGGTCCAGGAGCCCGGGCAGCGGCTGATCACGCTGACCACCTGCGCGTCGGTGTTCGAGACCGACGAGCGGATGATCGCGTTCGGCGAGCTCGTCGACGCCTCCCCGCGCCGCACGACGGGCTGAGCGGCGCCACGTCGCCGGCCCGCGACGCCGGCCCCGGTAGCCTCACCCCGGTGATCACCAGCCTCGTCGCCGCCGCCGACCCGACGGGTGAGGAGCTGACCGGCATCGCCGGCTGGTCGGTCGACCTGATGGAGCGACTCGGCGCCGTCGGCGCCGGGATCATCGTCGCGCTGGAGAACCTCTTCCCACCGATCCCCAGCGAGATCATCCTGCCGCTCGCGGGCTTCACCGCGAGCCGGGGCAGCTTCACCCTCGCGGAGGCACTGTTCTGGACCACCGCCGGCTCCGTCGTCGGCGCGCTGCTCCTGTACTACGTCGGGGCGGGCTTCGGCCGGCAGCGGATGTACTGGGTCTGGGAGCGGATGCCGCTGGTGAAGACCTCCGACCTCGAGCGGACCGAGGACTGGTTCGCCCGCCACGGCAAGAAGGCCGTGTTCTTCGGCCGGATGATCCCGCTGTTCCGCAGCCTGATCTCCGTCCCGGCGGGCATCGAGCGGATGCCCGTGCTGCAGTTCCTCGGGCTCACGCTGGCCGGCAGCCTGATCTGGAACACCATCTTCGTGCTCCTGGGCTACTACCTCGGCGAGCAGTGGGAGCGCATCGAGCCCGTCATGGGTGTCGTGCAGTACGTCGTCATCGGCGTCACGGTGCTGCTGCTGTCGTGGTGGCTCGTCAACCGCGTGCGCTCCACGGTCCGCTCCCGTCGCACGGCGGGCTGAGCCGTAGGCTCCCGCGCATGAGCGACGAGCAGCTGGCCCGTGACGTCGACGCCCGCTGCCGGCTGACCGGCGAGTTCACGCTCCGCTCCGGCCAGGTGAGCAGCGAGTACTTCGACAAGTACCTCTTCGAGTCCGACCCGGCCCTGCTGGCGCGCGTCGCGGACGCGATGGTCCCGCTGGTGCCCGAGGGCACCGGGCTCCTGGGCGGGCTGGAGCTCGGCGGCGTGCCCATCGCCACCGCGCTGAGCGCCCGCACGCTGCTCCCGGCGCTGTTCGTGCGCAAGCAGGCCAAGGAGTACGGCACGGCCAAGCTCGCCGAGGGCCCCGACGTCGCCGGCGCCCGCGTGACGCTGGTCGAGGACGTGATCACCACCGGCGGCGCCGTCCGCGACGCCACCCGTGCGCTGCGCGAGGCCGGCGCCGTCGTCGAGGTCGTCGTGTGCGCCATCGACCGCAGCCCCGCCGGCGAGGACCCGCTCGCCGACGTGGGCCTCGAGGTCCGCCCGGTCCTGACGAAGGCGCAGCTCGACGCCGCCCGTGGCTGACGCGGGACGGGACCACGCGGCCCCGCGGGCGCCGTACGACCCGATGCCGCACGGCCCGCCCGAGGTCGGGGTGGGCCCCTGGGAGGGCGAGCCGCCCGCGGGCGAGCACTGGGACCCCGAGCTGCTCGCGGCCGGCGACCGGCGCAACGTCGTGGACCGCTACCGCTACTGGCGGATGGACGCGATCGTCGCGGACCTGGACGCCCGCCGCCACGGCTTCCACGTCGCGATCGAGAACTGGCAGCACGACTTCAACATCGGCACGATCGTCCGCTCCGCCAACGCGTTCCTCGCCGGCGAGGTCCACGTCGTCGGCCACCGTCGCTGGAACCGGCGCGGCGCGATGGTCACCGACCGCTACCAGCACGTGCGCCACCACCCCGACGTGCCCGCGCTCGCGGCGTACCTGCGCGAGCAGGGCGGCGTGCCGCTGTGGGGCATCGACAACCTCCCGGGCTCGCAGCCGTTGGAGTCGGCGGCCCTGCCGGCGCGGGTGTGCCTGCTGTTCGGGCAGGAGGGCCCGGGGCTCTCGCCGCAGGCGCGGGGCGAGGTCGACGGCACGTTCTCGATCGCGCAGTACGGCTCGACGCGGTCCATCAACGCCTCCGCGGCCGCCGCGATCGCCATGCACGCCTGGGTCCGCGCGCACGCGGGCCCGCCGCCCGCCTAGCGTGGGCCCATGAGCACCCCGTCGCCGCAGACCCCCGAGCTGACCCGCCGCGAGTCCGTCGTCGTCGACGCGGACCCCGACACGGTGTGGCGGCTCGTGACGAGCATCGAGCGCACCGGCGAGTGGAGCCCGGTGTGCACCGCCTGCGCCTGGGAGGAGCCCGACGACGGCCCGGAGGTCGGCGCCTGGTTCACCGGCCGCAACGAGCACGCCGGCCGGGTCTGGGAGACGCGCTCGCAGGTCGTGGCCGCCGAGCCCGGCCGCGCCTTCGCGTGGCTGGTCGGCGGGGCGTTCGTGCGGTGGGGCTACGAGCTCGCACCCGTCGCCGGCGACCCCGCGCGCACCGAGCTGACCGAGACCTGGGAGTTCCTGCCCGAGGGCCTCGCGATGTTCGCCGACAAGTACGGCGACGACGCCGACGCGCAGGTCGCCGACCGGGCCGCCCAGGCCCACGCCGGCATCCCCGCCACGCTGGCCGCGCTGGCCCGCGTCGCCGCCGCGGAGCGGGGCGCCTCCGCCCCCGCGACCGACCGGCCGGGGTAGTCCCCACGAACGTGTCGTCGGCGGCCCCCTCGAGCAGCAGCTCCGTGGGGGACTACCGGCGGGGGCGGGCGGCGGTGGCCATCGCCACCACGTTGGCGACGACGACGAGGGCGATGCCGACCAGCTCGTGCGCGGCCAGGGCCTGGCCGAGCAGCAGCAGCCCGGCGAGCGCCGCCAGCACGGGGTGGGCGCTCATCAGCACGCCGAACGCGCGCGCCGGGACCAGCCGCAGCGCGGTCAGGTCGAGCGCGTAGGGCACCACCGAGCTGAGCAGCCCGGCGACGGCCGCCAGCGCGACGGGCTGCCAGGCGACGTGCCCGCCGAGCAGCAGCGAGGCGGCCACCGGGAGGTAGACGACCGCGGAGACCCCGGCCGCGGACGCGGTCGCCTGGAGCCCGGGCAGCCGCCGGCCGACCAGGCGGTTGAGCAGGATGTACGCCGCCCAGCACGCCGCCGCGGCCAGTCCGGCGCCGACGCCGAGCAGGTCCGTCGACCCCGAGGGCAGCACGAGCGCGTAGACGCCCGCGGCCGCCAGCGCGGCGCAGGCGAGGTCGACCGCGCGTCGCGACCCCAGCAGCGCCACCGTCAGCGGGCCGAGGAACTCCAGCGTGACCGCCAGCCCCAGCCCGAGCCGGTCGACGGCCGTGTAGAGGCCGAGGTTCATGCCGCCGAACGCGAGGCCCAGCAGCAGCACCGGCCACCACTGGGCCCAGGTGAAGCGGCGCACGGGCGGGCGGACCGTCGGCAGCAGCACGCTCGCCGCGACCACCTGGCGCACCGCGACGACGCCGCCCGGGCCGATGGCGTCGAAGGCGTGCGCCCCGATCGCGGCGCCGGTCTGGTTGCTCGCCCCCGCGGTCAGCGCGAGCACGACCCCGCGTCGCCGGGCGGGGGCGTCGGTGCTCGGCGCGGGGCGCAGGGTGGTCACGGCCAGAGTCTCGGCCCGGTCCCGCCGCCGCTCACAATGCGACGTCCGAGCCGGCTATACGCTGGGCGTATGGACCGCGCGGTCGACCTCGACACCCGTCACCTGCGGGCGTTCGCGGCGGTCTGCGCGGAGGGCACCTTCACCGACGCGGCGATCGCGCTCCGCACCACGCAGGCCTCGGTGTCCCGGTCGGTGCAGCGCGTCGAGGCGACGGTGGGCGCGCGGGTGCTGGAGCGCTCCGCGCGCGGTGTCGCGCTGACCGCGGCGGGGGAGCGCGTGCTCGCCGTCGCCCACCGCGTGCTGGCGGCGGTCGACGCCCTCGCGGAGGCGGCCGCGGGGCGCGCGGTGCTGCGGCTCGGCTACGCCTGGGCCGCGCTCGGGCGCCACACGGTCGCGGTCCAGCGGGGCTGGCGGGCCGCGGACGGCGAGCTCGTCCTCGTGCACGCCAACACCGCCAGCGGCGGGCTGCTCGAGGGGCGCAGCGACGTGGCCGTGGTCCGGACCGGGCTCACCCACCCGCGGCTCGCCGGCGCCACGGTCGGCACCGAGCGGCGCTGGGCCGCGCTCGCCGCGGACGACCCGCTCGCCGGGCGGCCCGTCGTGGGGCTCGGGGAGCTGGTGGGCCGCACGGTCGCGACGGACGCGGTGTCGGGCACGACGGGGCCGGGCCTGTGGCCGCCCGGCGCCGACCTGCGGTTCGTGCCCGTGCCGGGGGTCGAGGAGTGGCTGACGCTGGTCGCGTCGGGCCGCGCGGTCGGGGTCACCGCCGAGGCGACGACGGTCCAGCACGCCCGCGCGGGCGTCGCCTACGTGCCGCTCGCGGACGCCGCCCCGGTCGACGTGCGGCTGCTGTGGTGGCGCGACGAGCCGCCGCCGGCGCTGCCCGCGCTGCTCGCCGCCGCGCGGGCGGCGTACGCCGGCGCCGTCAGCCCGTGAGGGCGGCCCCGCGCCGCACGTCGGCGCAGGTGCGGCGGTGGACCCACTCGGTCAGCACCTCGCGGGCCGGCAGGTCGACGACGAGGTAGGTCACCCCGAGCAGCCCGGCGGGGTGGAAGGTCACCGACTGGGTCAGCTCGCAGCCGCCGGTCACCACGGGGGTCACCTCGGTGCGGAAGACGACCCGGCCGGGGGCGCGGACGGTCGCCTCCATCACCAGGCGGCGCGCGTCGGGGTCGGCCTCGAGGACGGCCCAGAAGCCGGCCCGGTCGCCCGCCGACAGGGTCCGGGTGCCCGGCGCGGGGTGGCCGCGGTCCCGACCGCGGGCGAGCACGTCGAGGGCGTCGCGGAAGCGGAACGGGATCGCGTCGAGGTACCACCGCGGACCGGGACGACCGTCGGCCACCACCGACCAGGCCCGGTCGGGGTCGGCCTCCAGGCCGGTGGAGCGGGAGCTCGTCGTGGGGGTCACGGGCGACCGGTACCCCGACGCGGCCCCGGGCGACGGGTGGGCCCGCCGTGCCAGGCTCGGGGCATGGCCGACCTGCGCTTCTACCTCGACCCCGTCTGCCCGTTCGCCTGGATGACCAGCCGCTGGGTCCGCACCGTCGCGGCCCACAGCGACTACGACGTCGAGTGGCGGTTCATCTCGCTGCGGCTGCTCAACGCCCACGTCGACTACGACGCGCAGTTCCCCGCCGACTACGAGGCCGGCCACACCGCCGGCCTGCGGGTGCTGCGGCTGCTGCACCGCGTGCGCGACGAGCACGGCAACGACGCCGTCGAGCGGCTGCACGCGGCGTACGGGCGCCGGATCTTCGAGGCCGACGACTCCGCCGACCTCGACGCCGGCTTCCGCGGCACCGCCCCGCTCGTCGGCCCGCTGCTCGAGGAGGTCGGACTGCCCGCCTGGCTCGTCGAGGCCCTCGACGACACCGCGCGCGACGCCGCGCTGCAGGCCGAGACCGACGAGGCGCTCGCGCTGACCGGCAAGGACGTCGGCACCCCGATCCTCCACGTCGAGCCCGACGCCGCCGACGGCGGCGTCGGCTTCTTCGGACCGGTGATCAGCCGCGTGCCCGACGACGAGCAGGCCGTCGCGCTGTGGGACCACGTCGTCGGCCTGGCCCGCTTCGGCGGCTTCGCCGAGCTCAAGCGCAGCCTGCGCGAGCGCCCGCAGCTGGCGTCGTTCGGCGTCACGACCGCCGAGGTGGGCGCGACCGACGACTGGCACGGCGGGAGCCGTCGTCAGCACAGGTGAGTAGGGTCACGCCGAGAAGGTCCGGACGACGAAGGAGACGCCGAGAATGCCGATCGCCACCCCCGAGGTGTACGCCGAGATGCTGGACAAGGCGAAGGCCGACCAGTTCGCGTACCCCGCCATCAACGTGTCCTCGTCGCAGACCCTGAACGCTGCGCTGAAGGGGTTCGCCGACGCCGGCAGCGACGGCATCATCCAGGTCTCGACCGGCGGTGCGGAGTACTTCTCGGGCCCGACGGTGAAGGACATGGTCGTCGGCTCGGTGGCCTTCGCCCGGTTCGCGCACGAGGTCGCCCGGTCCTACCCGGTCAACATCGCGCTGCACACCGACCACTGCCCGAAGGACAAGCTCGACGGCTTCGTGCGGCCGCTGCTCGACATCTCCCGCGACCTCGTCGACCGCGGCGAGGCGCCGCTGTTCCAGTCCCACATGTGGGACGGCTCGGCCGTGCCGCTGGAGGAGAACCTCGAGATCGCCGAGGACCTGCTGGCCCGCGCGGCCGCGGCCAAGATCGTGCTCGAGATCGAGGTCGGCGTGGTCGGCGGCGAGGAGGACGGCGTCGAGGGCGGCTCGGGCGAGAAGCTCTACTCCACCACCGACGACGCGCTCGCGACCGTCCGCGCGCTCGGCACGGGCGAGAAGGGCCGCTACCTGACGGCGCTGACCTTCGGCAACGTCCACGGCGTCTACAAGCCCGGCAACGTCAAGCTGCGCCCCGAGATCCTCAAGAAGGCGCAGGAGGCCGTCGTCGCCGAGCTCGGTCTCGACGCGGGCGCGAAGCCGTTCGACCTCGTCTTCCACGGCGGCTCGGGCTCCAGCGCCGAGGACATCGGCGCGGCCGTCGACTACGGCGTCATCAAGATGAACGTCGACACCGACACCCAGTACGCCTTCACCCGCCCGGTCGCCGGCCACATGCTCGCCAACTACGACGGCGTTCTGAAGGTCGACGGGGAGGTCGGCAACAAGAAGGTCTACGACCCCCGCGCGTGGGGCAAGGCCGCCGAGGCCGGCATGGCCGCCCGCGTCGTCGAGGCCTGCGAGCACCTCCGCTCCGCCGGGACCTCGGTGCGCTGAGGCGCCCCGGCGCCCCCGGCGTCCCCGAGGCACCACGCGCACCGACCCGCCGTCGTCCCGACGGCGGGTCGGTGCGTCCCGGGCGCCCCCACGCCTCTGAGAGGCTGGGGCCATGCCCTTCGAGGACCTCATGGCCGGCCCCCCGCCCACCCACCTGCCCGTCGACCCCGCCGCCGAGCTGATCGAGGCGGGTGAGTCGGCCGAGCAGGTCGTCCGCGAGCACCCCGCCTCGCCCCTGGCCTGGGCCACCCTCGCCGAGCGGGCGAAGGCGGCCGGCGCCGACGACGTGACCGTCTACGCCTACGCCCGGGTGGGCTACCACCGCAGCCTCGACATGCTGCGCCGCAACGGCTGGAAGGGCCACGGCCCGGTGCCGTGGGAGCACGAGCCCAACCGCGGCTTCCTGCGCTGCATGGGCCTGCTGGCCCTCGCCGCGCGCGACATCGGGGAGGACGACGAGTGGCACCGCTGCGCCGACTTCCTCGCCGAGACCAGCCGCCCGGCGTACGACGCGCTGCTGGGCTGACCCGCCGCGTTCGGTAGTTTCACCCGGTGAGCCAGACGCCTGCCGACGAGCCCGTTGACGACACCCCAGAGCAGATCCGGGTGCGTCGCGAGAAGCGCGAGCGGCTGCTGGAGCGCGGCCTCGAGGCCTACCCGGTCGCGGTCGAGCGCACCCACTCCCTCGCGGAGGTCCGGGAGCGCTGGGGCCACCTCGAGGCCGGCCAGGAGACCGACGACGTGGTGTCGGTCGCCGCGCGGGTGGTGTTCGTCCGCAACACCGGCAAGCTCTGCTTCGCGACCCTCCAGGAGGGCTTCGGCCCCGACGGCGACACGGAGGAGTCGCTGGCCCCGCGCCTGCAGGTGATGCTCAGCCTCGCCGAGGTGGGGGAGGAGTCCCTGGCCGCGTGGAAGGCGGAGGTCGACCTCGGCGACCACGTGTCGGTGACCGGCCGGGTCGTCTCGTCGCGCCGCGGCGAGCTGTCGGTGATGGCGACCGGCTGGGCGATGGCGTCGAAGGCGCTGCGGCCGCTGCCGGTGCTGCACCGCGAGATGTCCGAGGAGACCCGGGTCCGCCAGCGCTACGCCGACCTCGTCGTCCGTGAGGAGGCGCGTTCCGTCGTGCGCCGCCGCTCGGCGCTGATGCGCGCCGTGCGCGGGGTGCTGGAGGCCGACGACTACCTCGAGATCGAGACCCCGGTGCTGCAGCTGGTGCACGGGGGCGCGGCCGCCCGGCCGTTCACGACCCACATGAACGCCTTCGACCAGCCGATGACGCTGCGCATCGCGCTGGAGCTGAACCTCAAGAAGGCCGTCGTCGGCGGCGTCGACCGGGTCTTCGAGATCGGCCGGATCTTCCGCAACGAGGGCGTCGACGCGACCCACAGCCCGGAGTTCACGATGCTCGAGGCCTACCGGGCCTGGGCCGACCAGGGGACGATGGCGGACCTGACCCGCGAGATCTTCCTCGCCACCGCCGACGCGATCGCGCCGTCCCGGCAGGTCGAGACCCCCCGCGGGACCGTCGACCTCGACGGGGAGTGGCGCTGGCTGCCGGTGTACGACGCCGTGAGCGAGGCCGTCGGCGAGGAGGTCACCCTCAAGACCCCCGCGGCGCGGCTGCGGGAGCTCGCCGAGGCCCACGAGGTCGAGGTCGACCCGGCGTGGGACGCGGAGAAGCTGGTGCTCGAGCTGCTCGGCGAGCTCGTCGAGCCCACCCTGCTGCAGCCGACGTTCCTCTGCGACTACCCGGCGTCGGCCCAGCCGCTCGCGCGGCCCCACCGCAGCAAGCCCGGGCTGATCGAGGCCTGGGACCTCATCGTCGCCGGCGTCGAGCGCGCCACGGCGTTCTCGGAGCTCGTGGACCCCGTCGTCCAGCGGGAGGTGCTCGAGGCGCAGTCGCTGCTCGCGGCCGGCGGCGACCCCGAGGCGATGGTCGTCGACGAGGACTTCCTGCGCGCCCTCGAGTACGGCGCCCCGCCCATGGGCGGCATGGGCCTCGGCATCGACCGCCTGTTCGCCCTGTTCACCGGGGGCACGCTCCGCGAGACCATCCTCTTCCCGCACCTGCGGCCCGAGACCCGCTGACCCCGCGGCGGGCGGCAGGAACCTGCCAGGCTGCCGGAGCGTACGGCGTGCGCGCACGGGAAAGGCGTCGGAGCCGACCCTGCTGGCGGCTCCGACGCCCGGGCGCCGCGGCGGTCCCATCCCCCGATGTCGACCGCCTCCCGCCCCGAGTCTCATCCCCCGCGGTGTGACCGGTTCGGACGGCGTTGGCTGAATCCTTCCACCCCTCACAGGCGGTCCCCTGGCTCAGACAGGCCGCTGTCACTAAGTTGCCACCATGGTGAGCAGACCGACCGGCGTGCTGTCCTCCCTCGGCCTGCCCGCCGAGGCGCAGGCGATCTACGAGCGGGTCGGCGGGATGAGCGGGTCGCCGCTGACCGTGGTGGCCGACCTGCTGGGCGTGGCGCGGGCCGAGGTGGTGGCGCAGCTGGAGCCGCTGGTGGCCTGCGGAGCGGTGACGCTGACCGACGACGTGGTGGTCGTGCGGTCACCGGCCGAGCTGGTCCAGGTGCGCCTGGTCGAGTGGGCCCGGGAGGCCCGCGAGGCGCACCGGCAGCTGGAGGGGGTCGCGGACGCGATGGGCGCGCTCAACGCGTCCATGTCGCGCCCGGAGGCCCTCGACGTGGTCGGGGCCCTGGACGGCGAGGTGTCCCGCGGCGGCCACCCCGTGAGCCTGCTGAAGGACCTGATCCAGCGCAGCACCGGCGAGCTGCGCTGGTTCCGTCCCGACCAGTTCCGTCGCCCCCGCGAGGACGCGATGGCCGACATCGTGGGCGCGGCCGTCGCCGAGGGGCGCCCCTCCCGGGCCATCTACCCCGCCCGCGCCCTGCACGAGGCGCCGGACACGCTGCGCCGTCGCGCCGAGGTGGGCGAGCAGGTGCGTGTCGTGGCCGACCTGCCGACCCGGCTGATCGTCATCGGCACGACCCACGCCGTGCTCCCCGAGCCGCTCGGCTTCGTCGACGAGCCGCGGCTGCTGGTGCGTCAGCTGTCGGTGGTGCAGGCCTGCGCGCTGCTGTTCGACACCTGGTGGGAGCGCGCGCTGCCGGTGCCCGAGCTCGACCGGGGCGTGGCGAGGCCCGACCTGCGCCGCTTCGTGGTGCAGCAGCTCGCGGCCGGCGTCCAGGACGAGCAGATCGCGCGGACCCTGGGCGTCAGCCTCCGCACGGTCCGGCGCCGGATCGCCGACCTGATGATCGACCTCGGCGCCGACAGCCGCTTCCAGGCCGGCGTGGAGGCGGCCCGCCGCGGCTGGCTCTGAGCACGC
The DNA here is from genome assembly GCF_039529515.1 of Nocardioides lentus. Lineage (NCBI taxonomy): Bacteria > Bacillati > Actinomycetota > Actinomycetes > Propionibacteriales > Nocardioidaceae > Nocardioides > Nocardioides lentus. The sequence goes on along the minus strand of NZ_BAAAMY010000005.1, from coordinate 398,438 downwards.
GGGTCGGTGCCGCGCGCGGCCTCAGGGCACCAGCAGCCGGTACGCCGCGGGCTCGAGGCGCCAGCTGCGCGTCCGCTCGGGGCCGTAGATCTCGCCGTCGGCGGCGCCGTAGAACTCCTCGCCCGAGATCGTGACCCGGGTGCCGCGGCGGTAGAGCACGTCGTCGCGCTGCGTGTGGCGGCGCAGCACCAGGTCGCCGACGTAGGCGAAGCGGGCCAGGGGCCCGATCGCGCGGGAGATCATCACGTCCATCGCGCCGTCGCCCGTGTCGGCCTCCGGGGTCACCGACGTCCCGCCCCCGACGGTCCGCCCGTTGCCGACGGCGACCATGAGGACCGGCTCGTCGAGGTCGTTGACGGTCTCGCCGTCGATCTCGACGTGCAGCCGCACGAACGGCGGGCGGAACGCCGCGAGCGCGGCCCCGATCGGGTAGCCGACCTTGCCGAGGTTGACCTTGCCGACGCCGACGCGGCCGAGGCGCGTCTTCCACCGGTCCGCGCGGCGGCTCGCCTGGGCGCCCGCCCCGACGTGGACGTTGTTGACGACGACCTCGCCGAGCTCGTCGACGATGAGGTCGGTGGCCCGGGTGCGGCCCCGCAGGATCACGCGGGCGGCCTCCTCGGGCTCCAGCGGGATGCCGACGGTGCGGGCGAAGTCGTTGCCCGTGCCGAGCGGCAGCAGGCCGACGCAGGCGTCGCCGAGGTCGTGGCGGCGGTAGAGCGCCGAGATCACGGCGTGCATGCTCCCGTCGCCCCCGGCGACCACGATCCGGCGCGAACCGGCCCGGTGCAGGACGCCGTCGAGCTCGCCCGGTCCGTCGGTCTCGGCGACCTCGACGGACGCCTCGGCCCGCAGCACCGCCAGGGCCAGGTCGAGGTTCTCGGTGGCCGCGGTGCCCGCGCCGGAGTTGGTGATGACGAGCAGCGGCTCCATCCGGTGACCCTAACGGGCTCTCGCGGGATCACGGGCGGCGCGGGGAGGCTGCTAGTTTGAGGCGGCACGAGCCCCTCGGCCCCGGCCTCGGGGGCTCTCGTGCGTCCGGCCCCGCACGACGTGGTGCGGCCCGGCCCGGACCAGCCGCACGCAGTCGAACCACGAGGGGGCGGGACACGATGCCCGCGATCATGATCCTGGGCGCCCAGTGGGGCGACGAGGGCAAGGGCAAGGCGACCGACCTGCTCGCCACGAGCAGCCAGATCGACTGGGTGGTGCGCACCTCCGGCGGGCACAACGCCGGCCACACCATCGTCGTCGACGGCGAGAAGTTCGCGACCCACCTGCTGCCGAGCGGCATCATCACGCCCGGCGCGACCTGCGTCATCGGCAACGGCGTGGTCGTCTCGCCCGAGGCCCTGTTCCGCGAGCTCGACAGCCTGCGCGCCCGCGACGTCGAGCTCGCCGACCTCGTCGTGTCGGCCAACGCCCACGTCATCGCGTCCTACCACGGGGTGATCGACAAGGTCACCGAGCGCTTCCTCGGCAAGAACAAGATCGGCACGACCGGCCGCGGCATCGGCCCGGCGTACGCCGACAAGGTCAACCGGGTCGGCGTGCGGATCGCCGACCTCTTCGACGAGGAGATCCTCACCGAGAAGGTGGAGGCCGCCCTCGAGGTCCGCAACCACCTGCTCGCCAAGGTCTACAACCGTCGCGCGATCGAGGTCGAGGCGGTCGTCGAGGAGCTCACGTCGTACGCCGAGCGGCTGCGGCCGATGGTCGCGGACACCTCGCTGCTGCTGAACCAGGCGCTGGACCGCGACGAGACGGTCCTCTTCGAGGGCGCGCAGGCCACGATGCTGGACGTCGACCACGGCACCTACCCGTTCGTGACCAGCAGCAACCCGGTCGCCGGCGGGGTCTGCGTGGGCGGCGGGATCGGGCCCACCCGGGTGGACCGCGTGATCGGCGTGATCAAGGCCTACACGACCCGCGTCGGCTCGGGCCCGTTCCCGACCGAGCTGTTCGACGCCGACGGCGAGAAGCTGTGGAAGATCGGCGGCGAGGTCGGCGTCTCCACGGGGCGCGACCGGCGCTGCGGCTGGTACGACTCGGTCATCGCGCGCTACGCGGCCCGCGTCAACGGCTTGACGGAGTTCTTCCTGACCAAGCTCGACGTGCTGTCGTCGTGGGAGCGGGTCCCGGTCTGCGTCGCCTACGACGTCGACGGCGTGCGTCACGACGAGATGCCGATGACCCAGACCGAGTTCCACCGGGCCACGCCGGTCTACGAGTACCTCGACGGCTGGTGGGAGGACATCTCCGGCTGCCGCACGTTCGCGGAGCTCCCCGCCAACGCGCAGGCCTACGTCCGCGCGCTCGAGGACCTGTCCGGGGCGCCGTTCTGGGGCGTCGGGGTCGGTCCCGGCCGCGAGCAGACGCTCGTCGTCGAGTAGGGCTGCGCGGACGCCCGTCGTCGCGCGGTCGACCTGCCCCGGGGCGGGCGGGGCGCGGTCAGGGCAGCAGCGGTCGGTGCACGCTGCCGTCGGCGACCTTGGCGTCGGTCCGGGTGGTGGCCGGGGCCAGGTCGGCGCCGGTCAGGCGCGTCCAGGTGTCGCCGTCGGAGCGCAGCACCTCGAGGCGCGAGCGCAGACCGTCCGCGAGGACGCGCACGATCGCCAGGTCGTCGCGCCCGTCGCCGTCCACGTCGCTGACGCCGGCGGTCTGCACGGCGTCGTCGGCCCCGCCGGGCAGGGCGCCGACGGGGTCGGCGGGCACGAGGCGGCCGTCGGCCAGGGCCAGCGACCTGACGTCGGCGCCGCCGACCAGCGGCACCAGCACGACCTCGTCCACGCCGTCGCCGTCGAGGTCGGCGGTGCGGAAGATGTCCTCGGAGGCGCCGGGCACCGAGGCCGACGCCGGGCCCGCGGCGAACGCGTCGTCCGCGGCGACCAGCGGCACCAGCCGGATCGAGCCCGACGCCGGGTCGCGGCGGACGAGCACGAGGTCGTCGTCGCCGTCGCCGTCGAGGTCGCCGGGCACCAGGTAGTCGCGCTGCGGGTCCGCGTCGGGGACGGTGGCCCACCGCTCCGCGGCCCCGGCGTCGCCCGTGCCGGGGAAGGCCACCCGCACCTCCCCGGTGCCGTCGTCCGCGCGGGCGGGGGTGGTCAGGAACGCGAGGTCGTCGACCCCGTCGCCGTCGTAGTCGCCGACGATCGGCACCGCGGTCGGGCCGGCGCCCGCCAGCAGGCTCGTGCCCGTCGGGCCCTCCAGCACCAGGTCGCCGTCGCCGGGCCCCTCGTCCCAGGTGGTCAGCTCCTCGGCCCCGTCGCCGTCGAGGTCGCCGACCAGGGGAGCGGGGGCGTCGCCGTACTCCTGCTCGTCGAGGCGCACCAGCGCGTCGCCCTCGACCGCGTACGTCGCCAGGGTCGCGGGCTCGTCGTCGACGCGGTGCACCAGGACCACGTCGCCGCGGCCGTCGCCGTCCACGTCGCCGGCGACGGCGCCCCCGGTGGTGCCGCCGGCGCCGTCGGTGCCCGCGGTCGCGCCGGCGTCGCCGGGTCCGTCCGTCGACCCCGACCCGGTGGCCCCGCCGGTCTCCGCGGCGCCCGGGTCGTCGGCCGCGCCGCGGCCCAGGCCGACCAGGAGGACCACGACCCCGATCACCACGGCGACCGCGACGACGGTCGGGACCACGACGGCGGCCCGTGACCCCCGCGGCCGCCCGGCCGGGTCGGTCTCCTCGGCCGGTGCGAGCTCGGTGGAGGCGGCGAGCGCCTCGGGGGCCGGCACCACTCCCGCCGGGGCGCGGGGCGCGACCCGACCGCCGACGAGCGTCAGCAGGTCGGCGCGCAGGGCCTCGGCGTCGCGGTGACGCTTCGCCGGCTCGGGGGAGGTGGAACGGGCGAGCACCCAGTTCAGCCCGCGGGTGAAGGCGTCGGTGCCCTCGACCCGGGGCACCGAGGCGTCGTCCGCGTGCTCCTGCCCGGTCAGGCACGCCCACAGCAGACGCCCGGCGCCCCGGACGTCGTCGGAGGGGCGCGACGCGTCCTCGTCGGCCTCCACCAGACCCGTGATCCGCACGGTGGTCGCCTCGGGCAGGTCGGCCTCGGTGTCGGCGAGCGGCGGCGACAGCAGGACGTCGTCCACCCCCAGCCGCCCGTGGACGTAGCCGTCGCGGTGCGCGTCGTCGAGCGCCTCCGCGACGCGGGCGGCGACCTGGACGGCGGTCCGGGGCGCCAGCGGTCCGCGCTCGCGCAGCACGTCGCCCAGCCGACCCCGGCGCTCCCACCAGCCGGTGTCGCGGGTGGGGTCGCCGCCGTCGGGACCGTCGGGGACCTCGTCGCGCGCCACGGCCGCGATCCTCCCAGCCCGCGCCCACCCGCGGGCGGAGGCCGGGCCCGGCGACGCCAGTAGCATCGCGGTCCGTGAAGGTCCTCCTGCTCGGCACCGGCGGCCGCGAGCACGCCCTGGCCCTGGCCCTGTCCCGCGACCCGGCGGTCGGCGCGCTCCACGCGGCCCCCGGCAACCCCGGCATCGCCCGGGTCGCCACGCTGCACCCGGTCGACCTGCTCGACCCGGACGCGGTGGCCGCGCTGACGACCTCGCTGGGTGTCGACCTGGTGGTCGTGGGTCCGGAGGCGCCGCTGGTGGCCGGGGTCGCCGACGCCGTGCGCGCGGCCGGCGTCGCGTGCTTCGGCCCCTCGGGGGCCGCGGCGCGGCTCGAGGGCTCGAAGGCGTTCGCGAAGGAGGTCATGGCCGCGGCGGGCGTGCCGACCGCCGAGGCGCGGGTCTGCCGGGGTGCCGAGGAGGTGGCCGCCGCGCTGGACGCGCTGGGCGCGCCGTACGTGGTCAAGGACGACGGCCTGGCCGCCGGCAAGGGCGTGGTCGTCACCTCCGACCGCGACGAGGCGCTCGCGCACGCGGCGGGCTGCGGGGGCGACGTGGTCGTCGAGGAGTACCTCGACGGGCCGGAGGTGTCGCTGTTCGCGCTGTGCGACGGCGAGCGGGTCCGTCCGCTGCAGCCGGCCCAGGACTTCAAGCGCGCCCTCGACGGCGACGCCGGCCCCAACACCGGGGGCATGGGGGCCTACTCGCCGCTGCCGTGGGCGCCGTCGCTGCTGGTCGAGGACGTCACCGCGACGGTCCTGCAGCCGACCGTCGACGAGATGGCGCGACGCGGCACCCCCTTCGTCGGCCTGCTGTACGCCGGGCTCGCCCTCACCTCGCGCGGCGTCCGGGTGGTCGAGTTCAACGCCCGCTTCGGCGACCCCGAGACCCAGGTCCTGATGGCGCTGCTCGACAGCCCGCTGGCCGCCCTGCTGCACGCGGCGGCCACCGGTCGCCTCGACGAGGTGCCCGCCCCCGTCTTCCGCGACGGGGCCGCGGTCACGGTCGTCATGGCGAGCGCCGGCTACCCCGCCACGTCGCGCTCGGGCGACGTCATCACGGGCACGGACGCCGTCCCCGCCGGGGTCGACGTCGTCCACGCCGGCACCGCGCTGAGCGACGACGGGGACCTCGTGACCGCGGGCGGCCGGGTGCTCGCCGTGACCGCGGCCGGCGGCACCGTCGCCGAGGCCCGCGCCGCCGCGTACGCCGGGGTCGCGGCCGTCGACTTCCCGGGCGCGCTGCACCGCACCGACATCGCCGCCGGGCTCTAGGGGCCGCGGAGCGCCGACGTGGGACCATGAGGCACGTGAGCGTCCCCAACGTCCTGGCCACGCGCTACGCCGGCGCCGACCTCGCGGCGCTGTGGTCGCCGGAGCACAAGATCGTCCTCGAGCGGCGGCTGTGGATCGCCGTGCTGCGGGCCCAGCGCGACCTCGGCGTCGAGGTGCCCGACGGCGTCGTCGAGGCCTACGAGGCCGTCGTCGAGCAGGTCGACCTCGAGTCGATCGCCCGCCGCGAGCGCGTCACCCGCCACGACGTGAAGGCCCGCATCGAGGAGTTCTCCGCGCTGGCGGGCCACGAGCACATCCACAAGGGGATGACGTCGCGGGACCTCACCGAGAACGTCGAGCTGCTGCAGCTGCGCGCCTCGCTCGAGCTCGTCCGCGACCGCGCCGTCGCCACCGCCGTGCGGCTGGGGCGGCTGGCCGCCGAGCACGCCACCCTGGTGATGGCCGGGCGCTCCCACAACGTGGCCGCCCAGGCCACCACGCTCGGCAAGCGGTTCGCGAGCGCCGCCGAGGAGCTGCTGTACGGCGTCGAGCGGGTCGAGGAGCTGCTCGTCCGGCTGCCGCTGCGCGGCGTGAAGGGCCCGATGGGCACCTCCCAGGACATGCTCGACCTCCTCGGCGGCGACGCGAGCCGCCTCGACGAGCTGGAGCGCCGGGTCGCGGCCCACCTGGGCTTCGAGCGGGTGCTGACCAGCGTGGGGCAGGTCTACCCGCGCAGCATCGACCACGACGTGCTGTCGTCGCTGGTCCAGCTCGCCGCGGCGCCCAGCAACCTGGCGACCACGATCCGCCTGATGGCCGGCCACGAGCTGGTCACCGAGGGCTTCGCGGAGGGCCAGGTCGGCTCGTCGGCGATGCCGCACAAGATGAACACCCGTTCCTGCGAGCGGGTCAACGGCCTCGCCGTGGTGCTGCGCGGCAACCTCGCGATGGTCGGCGAGCTGGCGGGCGACCAGTGGAACGAGGGCGACGTCTCCTGCTCGGTCGTGCGCCGCGTCGCGCTGCCCGACGCGTTCTTCGCCGCCGACGGGCTGTTCCGGACCTTCCTGACGGTGCTCGACGAGTTCGGGGCCTTCCCGGCCGTCGTGCAGCGCGAGCTCGACCGCTACCTGCCGTTCCTGGTGACGACCAAGGTGCTGATGAGCGCGGTGCGCGCCGGCGTCGGCCGCGAGGCCGCCCACGAGGCGATCAAGGAGCACGCGGTCGCGGTCGCCCTCGAGATGCGCGGGGGACGCGCCGACAACGACCTGCTCGACCGGCTCGCCGCCGACCCGCGCCTGGGCCTCGACCGCGCCGCCATCGACGCCCTCGTCGCGGACCCGCTGGACTTCACCGGCGCGGCGGTCGACCAGGTCGGCGCCGTGGTCACGCGGGTCGACGCCCTCGCCGCGCGCCACCCCGGCGCCGCGTCGTACGACCCCGGCGCGATCCTCTGAGGCGCCGGTGAGCACCCCCGTCGGCCCCGTCGGCCCCGTCGGCCCCGTCGGCCCCGAGAGCCCCGAGAGCCCCGGCGGTCCCGGGGGCGGTCCGGTGACGGTCGCGATCACCCGCCGCGTGCCCGACGGCCACGAGGCCGAGATGGTCAGCTGGCTCTCGGCGGGGATCACGCTCGCCGAGCGCTTCCCCGGCTTCCTCGGCGCCGGCTGGGTGCGCCCCGAGGTGACCTCGCCGGACTGGCACATGCTCTACCGCTTCGCCGACGCCGCCGCGCTCGAGACGTGGGAGCACTCCACCCAGCGGCAGTGGTGGCGCTCCTCGGGCGTCGGGCTCGGCGTGGTCGAGGCGCGGGTGGAGCGTCGTACGGGGATCGAGGGGTGGTTCGACGAGCCCACCTCCACCAGCGTCACCTCCGCGGACTCCGCGGCGCCGACGAGCCCGCCGCGCTGGAAGCAGGCCACCACGATCTGGACCGCCTTCTTCCCCCTCAGCCTCCTGGCCGGGTGGCTGCTGACGCTCCTCGCGCCGGACCTGCCCCTCGTGCCGCGGGTGCTCGTGACCACGCTCGTGCTGACCCCGGTCATGACCTACGTGGCCCTGCCCCGCATCACCAAGGCCCTCGCCTGGTGGCTCGCCGGTGACCCCCCGCCCTGGCGTCGGCCCCGCGCGGCGGGGTAGTCCCTGACGTTCCGGCCCGGTCCGCCGCCGGACCCGGGTCCGGACGTCAGGGACTATCCCCGCCCGGCCGGCGCGCCCCGGCGCCGCTCGGCGCGGAGGTCGACGGCGGCGAGCGCGAGGGCGCAGAGCAGGACGGCGGCCGCCGTGAGCAACGCGGCCGACAGGGCGCGGGCCGGTTCGACGCCGGAGCCCAGCACCACCTGGTAGACCGTCATGAGCAGCGCCGCCCCGAGGGCGGAGCCGATGCGCTGGCCGGTCTGCACCGCGCCCCCCGCCGCGCCGCCCATCCGCGGCGGCACCTCCGAGAGCGTCAGGGTCAGGTTGGGCGAGACCACCGCCCCGCCGCCGAGGCCCGCGACCAGCAACGGGCCGAGGACCAGCAGCCAGACCCGGTCGTCCGAGCCGAGCGGAGCGAGCAGCGCGACGGCGACGACCCCACCGATGGTGACGACCAGCGCGACCACGGTGATCGTGCGTCCCAGCCGCGACACGAGCCGACCCGCGACCGGCGAGGAGAACGCCGAGCCGACCGCGAACGGCGTGAGCACGAGGCCGGCGGCCAGCGCCGAGTAGCCCAGCGACTCCTGGGTGAAGACCGACAGCACCAGGAAGATGCCCGTGAAGCCGGTGAAGTACAGCGTGCCGACGCCGATCCCGTTGGCGTAGCCGGGCACCCGACGCAGCAGCGTCACGTCCAGCAGCGGGGCGTGCCCCCGGCGGACCGTGCGGTGCTCCCACCACACGAACGCCGCGAGCAGCAGCGGGACGCCGGGCAGCAGGACCAGCGGCCGGAGCGCGCCGCCCTCGAGCGAGACCAGCGGGTAGAGCAGGCACAGCACGCCGCCGCCCAGCAGCGCGGCGCCGGGCAGGTCGAGCCGGGCGCGGCCGGCGCGCCTCGCGTCGGGGGTCCGGCCGGGCACGAGCCGGGCGACGAACACCATCGCGACCAGCCCGATCGGCACGTTGACCAGGAAGATCGCCCGCCACCCGATCTCGGGGCCGAGCAGCTGGATCATCACGCCGCCGATCAGCGGCCCCAGGGCCGAGGAGATCGACACGGTGAACCCGAACAGCCCGAACGCACGTCCCCGCTCCGGGCCACGGAACAGGTCCTGGATCAACCCGGAGTTCTGCGGGGTCAGGAGGCCGGCGGAGGCGCCCTGCACGAGGCGGGCGACGATCACCAGCTCGGCGCTGGGCGCGAAGCCGACGGCCGCCGAGGAGACGATGAACGCACCGAGCCCGATCAGCATCAGCCGTCGGCGCCCGTAGGCGTCCCCGAGCCGCCCCCCGCTGACCAGCACCAGCCCGAAGGTCAGCGCGTAGCCCGAGACGATCCACTGCGCCGTCGCGGCCGACGTCTCCAGCCCGGCGCGGATCGAGGGGATCGCGACGTTGACGATGGTGACGTCGAGCAGCGACATGAAGCCGACGACGAGCGTCACCGCGAGGATCCGCCAGCGGCGGGGGTCCGGCTGCTCCTCGCCGGGGGTCTGGGCCCCGGCGCGGGTCGGGTGGTCGGTCGAGGTCACGTCATCGAGGGTGCCCGACGGACCGGGACCTCAGTCCTCGAGGTCCTCCCACGGCGCCGCGTCCTCGTCGTAGGGCTCGACGTCGAGGACGACCTCGAACTCCAGGAGGTCCGCGCCGGTGCCCACCGGCTTGGCACGCTCGCCCGAGTGCGCCGCCTGGCCCTGCCCGCCCATCCAGGCCTGGAAGGCCGCGTCGTCGACCCAGTGGGTGACGATGAAGTAGCGGCTCTCGCCCGCGACCGGTCGCAGCATCTGGAACCCGAGGAAGCCCTCGGTGCTCTCGATCGTGCCCGCCCGCGCGGCGAAGCGCTTCTCGAGCTCGGCCCCGGCGCCCTCGGGCACGTGGATCGCGTTGATCTTCACCACCGACATGCCCCGATCCTACGGAGCCTCCTCGCGCGCGGCCCGGGCGAGCCGGGCGCGGGCCGCCGCGAGCGTCGCCGGGTCGCGGCCGGGGCGGGCGCGGCGCTCCCGGTCGAGGGCGGCGCGCTCGCGGCGCAGCGCGTCGACGGCCTCACGGGCAGCCGAGCGCGACGCGTCCGCGGCGGCCCGCAGCCCGGCCACCGCCTCGGCCGCGGTGGGCGGTCGGTCGGGGTCGGGCGTGGTCGGGCTCACGCGTACGCCGCGGCGGTGTCGTCCATCCGCGAGGCCGCCCGGCCGTGCTGGAGGGCCACGACCCCGGCGGAGACCACGGCGACGGCGTCGACGGCGGCCTTGACGCGTCGGACCACCTCGAGGCACAGGTCGACGACCGCGACGACCCGCTCGACGGCGCTCCGCGCGCGGCGGACGAGCGCCGCGACGCGGGCGACGAGGGCCGGGGAGGCGGCGGCGTTCAGCGCGGCCCCCACCGGTCCGGCGGCCATCCGCAGCACGGCGCCCAGGACGGCCTCCTCGATCGCCGCCAGGACCGCACAGACGACCTCGGCGGCCACGCGAGAGACCTCCTGGAGGTGGCCGAGCTGCTCCGCGACCAGCCGCGCCGCCTCGGCCTGGTGGGCGGCGGTGCCCGCGAGGTCGTCCAGCGCGCCCGCCGCGGCACGGCGCGCGCCTCCCTCCCAGACCCCGGGGAGCTGGCGCCCGAGGCCGTCGTGGTTGCCCGCCACCGCGTCGAGGGCGACCGCCGCCCGTCCCCAGCCGTCGCGCATCACGCCCAGCGCGGCGACGTCGCCGGAGACCGGCTCGACGAGCTCGGCCAGGAGGTCGTGGCCCGTCAGGTGGCGCACGGCCCAGTCGACCGTGCCGAGCACCGGGCCCACGGCGGCGCGCAGACCGTCCAGGTGACCGCCGTCGACGGCCACCGGGGCGGGACCCGCGACCGCCCGGCCGGCGTCCCACCGTTCCGCGACCCCGCTCGCGACCCCGCCCCCGATCCCGCTCGCGGTCATGCGCCGGCCCCGAGGAAGTCGTCGTAGCGGTCGAGGTCGTCCCCCACGTCCGGGCGCTCCCGCTGGTCGTCCTCGACGCCCTCGGCGGCGTCGAGGAGCTCACCGCGGTCCTTGGCGAGGGCGGCCGCCTGCCCCAGCAGCCGGCCGGCCGGTCCAGCCGCCGCGGCCCCGAGGCCCGCATGGTCGAGCGACGCGCCGAGCAGGTCGGCGGCGGGCACGGGCGACTCGCCCGGCGCCGGCGTCACCGGGCAGGGGGCGAGCGGGGGAGCGGCGCCGGGCGGCACCGCGGGGGTCGCCCCGGCGAGCAGCCGCGTCAGGTCGGGCACGCCGGCGGGGAGCAGGTCGGCGAGGCGCTCGAGCACCCGGCGCACGCCGAGGTCGGTCGCGACGAGGTCGTCGGCGGTCTCCCGCGCCGCCCGTCCCCAGCGGTCGGCCGCGTCCCCGCTCGCGTCGAGGCCACCCGCCACGCTGTCCAGCGCGTCGGCGTACAGCGGCAGGAACGGCGCGAGCACGCCGCGGAACGCGTCGCCGGGCGCGCACACGTCGGCGACCCAGCGCCCGACCGCGGCCAGGTGCTCGGCCTGGCGCTCGCAGACGCCGCCGGCCGCGATCAGGCCGACGTGGTCAGCGTAGAGGTGGGGGCTGGTGTCGCTCACGGGTCCTCCGGTGTGTGCAGGGGGTCGGTGCCTGCAGCCTGCGCGTCGGGGCGCCGGGTCGGAAGCGGCGACCGCCGGGTCTGTGGACGGGCGGTGGCAGGCTGGTCCTGTGGACGAGGAGCGGGCCGTGAGGATCATCGTCACCGGGCGGGTCCAGGGCGTGTCGTACCGGTGGGCGACGGAGCAGGAGGCGACCCGGCTGGGGCTCGACGGCTGGGTGCGCAACGAGCCCGACGGCTCCGTCCTCGCGTACGCCGTGGGGCCGCGCGACGCGGTCGACGCCCTCGTCGCCTGGTGCCACGAGGGACCGCCCGCGGCCCGGGTGGCGGGGGTCGACGCGACCGACGTGGACCCCCGCGAGGGGGTCGGGCGCGAGGTCCGGGAGGGCGGCGGGTTCCGCACCCTAGGCTGAGCTCATGGCGGACCTCGCGATCCCTCCGGCCCCGGCGCTGCCGGGGGCGACCCACCTCCACTCGGGCAAGGTCCGCGACCTGTACCGCCTCGAGGAGGGACCCCACGCGGGCCGCCTGCTGATGGTCGCCAGCGACCGGGTCTCGGCCTACGACCACGTGCTGAGCCCCGGCATCCCCGACAAGGGCGAGATCCTCACCCGGATGTCGCTGTGGTGGTTCGACCGGCTGGCCGACCTCGTGCCCGGCCACGTCGTGAGCGCGACCGAGGGCGTGCCGGCGCACCTGCGCGGCCGTGCCGTGGTCTGCGAGCCGCTCACCATGCACCCGGTCGAGTGCGTGGCCCGGGGCTACCTGACCGGGTCGGGCCTCGCCGACTACCGCGCCACGGGAGAGGTCTGCGGCATCGCGCTGCCGGCCGGCCTCGAGGAGGCCGCCCGGCTCCCCGAGCCGATCTTCACCCCGGCGACGAAGGCCGAGCTCGGCGAGCACGACGAGAACGTCAGCCTCGAGGCCGTCGTCGCCGTCGTGGGCCGCGCGACCGCCGAGCGGCTGCGCGACCTGACGCTCGCGCTGTACGCCCGGGGCGAGGAGGTCGCCCGCGAGCGCGGCATCGTGCTCGCCGACACCAAGGTCGAGCTGGGCACCGACGCCGCGGGCCGCCTGGTCCTGGGCGACGAGGTGCTGACCCCCGACTCCTCGCGCTTCTGGCCGGCCGACGCCTGGGCGCCCGGCCGCACGCCCCCGTCGTACGACAAGCAGGTGGTGCGCGACTGGCTCACCTCCGCGGAGTCCGGCTGGGACCGCGCCTCGGACGCCCCGCCGCCGGAGCTGCCCGAGCACGTCGTGGCGCTGACCCGGGCGCGCTACGTCGAGGCGTACGAGCGGCTCACCGGCGAGACCTTCACCAGCCTGCAGACCGTCGAGAGCACCTAGGAGCACGCGCATGGGATTCACCGTGGAGGTCGACGTGGCGGCACCGCCGGACGTCGTCCACGACTACTTCGCCGATCCCGCGCTGCGCCCGGACTGGCAGTCCAGCCTGCGCCGCATCGACCGGCTCCCGGGACCGAGCCGCGGGGTCGGCGCGCGGTGGTACGACGTGACCCTGCCGGGCGCGCAGCCGCTGATGGAGGTGACCGTCGACGAGAGCCCGCACCGCTGGGCCGAGCGCGGCACCTGGCGCGGCGTCACCGCCGTGCTCGACATGCGCTTCAGCCCGGCGACGACGCCCCGCGGCCCCGGCACGCACGTGGTCGCCGTGGTCGACACCGACACCCCCGGGTGGCGTCGCCCGCTCGGGTGGGGGATCCGCCTGCTGGGCCCCGTGGGCATCAAGGCGGACCTCACGGCGGCCGCCCGCGCGATCGAGCGGCGTACCCGCGGGTAACCCGATCGGGCACGGCGCGTGACGGGGCTCACGTGGGCCCGTAGGTTGGTGTCATGACGAACCTCTCCGCCCTGCTCGAAGACACCGTGGCGCAGCACCCCGACCGGACGGCGATCGTGCTGGGGGAGACCCGGCTGTCGTACGCCGAGCTCGACGGCGCGGCCAACAAGGTGGCCAACCTGCTCGTCTCGCGCGGCGTGCAGCCGGGCGACAAGGTGGCCCTGACGTGCCCGAACATCCCGTTCTTCTCGATCGTCTACTACGGGATCCTCAAGGCCGGGGGCACCGTGGTCCCCCTCAACGTGCTGCTGCGGGGCAAGGAGATCGCCTACCACCTCGACGACTCCGACGCGAAGGCCTACTTCTGCTTCCAGGGCACCGAGGACCTGCCGATGGCCCAGGCGGGCCACGACGGCTTCTCGCAGACCGACGGCTGCGAGCACTTCTTCGTGATCACCGCCGACCCGGCGGCCGAGTCGCCCATCGAAGGCACCGAGACGCTCGGTCGCTCGATGGCCCAGCAGGACGCGTCGTTCGCGACCGTGGACGTCGACGACGACGACACCGCGGTGATCCTCTACACCTCCGGCACCACCGGCAAGCCCAAGGGTGCCGAGCTGCGGCACCGCAACATGCGCGACAACGCCCTGGCGGGCGAGGGGATCTTCGGCGCCAGCGCGGAGCGGCCCGACACCTACCTCTGCGTCCTGCCGCTGTTCCACTCGTTCGGCCAGACGGTCATCCAGAACGCCGGCTTCGCCTTCGGGGGCACGGTCGTGATGCTGCCGCGCTTCGAGGCCAAGGCCGCGCTGCAGCTCATGCTCAACGAGGGCGTCACGTTCTTCGCCGGCGTCCCGACGATGTACTGGGGCCTGCTCGGCGCGCTCGACGAGTCGCCGGTCGACGTCTCCAGCCTCGCCGACAACCTCCGCGTCGCGGCCGCCGGCGGCGCGGCCCTGCCGCGCGAGGTGCACAAGGACTTCCAGGCCAAGTTCGGCGTCACGATCCTCGAGGGCTACGGCCTCTCGGAGACCTCGCCGGTCGCCAGCTTCTCGCCGAAGGGCGAGGACCCGCGGGTCGGCTCCATCGGGCGGCCGATCGACGGCGTCGAGATGAAGCTGATCGACCCCGACCCGGGCAAGCGCGAGGACCTGCCCGAGGGCGAGGACACGGTCGGCGAGATCGCGATCAAGGGCCACAACGTCATGAAGGGCTACTACGGGCGCCCGGAGGCCACCGACGAGGCCATCGTCGACGGCTGGTTCCGCTCCGGCGACCTCGGCCGCAAGGACGCCGACGGCTGGTACTACATCGTCGACCGCTCGAAGGACATGATCATCCGCGGCGGCTTCAACGTGTACCCGCGCGAGATCGAGGAGGTGCTGATGAGCCACCCCGCCGTCTCGCTGGCCGCGGTCATCGGCGTGCCCCACGAGTCGCACGGCGAGGAGATCAAGGCGTTCGTCATCCTGAACAAGGACACCGACGAGACCCCCGACTCGCTCAAGGCCTGGGCGAAGGAGGAGATGGCGGGCTACAAGTACCCGCGCATCGTCGAGGTCGTCGACGAGTTCCCGATGACCTCGACCGGCAAGATCCTCAAGCGCGAGCTGTCCTGACCCGCGCCGCCCCGGCCATCACCACGGCCGGGGCGGCGGCTGGGATGATGGGCGCATGACGCTCGCCCACTGGTTCGGCCTGGCCCTGGCGGGCCTGATGCTCGCCTTCGGCGCGGTCGCCGCCGTCCAGGGCCTCGGCTGGGTCCAGGGCCCGTTCACGGGGTCCCGGTCCGCCTCCGGCTTCGGCTCCGCCCTCGCCGGTCTCGGCGTCGCGCTCGCGATCGTGGTGCTGCAGCACCGCGAGCGCGACTGAGTCGCGCGCCGGCTCAGGCGAAGGGGTTCGGCAGACCGCCGGGCAGCCCGGCGAGGAGCTCGCGGGCGCGGGCGGCGTGCTTGTGCTCGACCAGCACCTCGTACTTCGTGGCGACGATGGTCGACACGCTCGAGAAGTCGCGGCGTCCGCGGGTCGCGGCGTACCCGATCAGCGCCCAGATGACGCCGAACGCCAGGCCGAACAGGGTGGTCGCGGCGATGACGGCGAGGACCGACTCCTCGCCGAACAGCGAGAAGATCAGTCCGATGAAGAGGCCGAACCACGCCCCCGAGAGGGCGCCGGCCCCCGCCACCTTGCCGCTGGTGAGGCGGCCGGTGATGCGCTCGACCTGACGCAGCTCGGTGCCGACGATCATGCAGTTCTGCACCGGGAACTCGGAGTCCGAGAGGTGGTCGACGGCGCGCTGCGCGTCGGCGTACTGGTCGTAGGTCGCGAGCGACTGCGGGAACTCGAGCTGCAGCGCCGACGCGGATCGGGGGTCGGGGCGGCCGGCGGTAGGCGTGGACATGCGTCCATTGTGCCCAGCCAGGCTGAGGTGGCGCTGAGCGCGGCAATAGAGTGGTCCCATGGTCCGAGTCGTCGTCGACGTCATGCCCAAGCCCGAGATCCTCGACCCGCAGGGCAAGGCCGTCGCCGGCGCCCTCGCCCGGCTCGGCGTCGAGGGCGTCGCGTCGGTGCGTCAGGGCAAGCGGTTCGAGATCGAGGTCGAGGTCGCCGAGGGGGCCTCGGTCGACGAGCGCACCGCCGAGGTCGAGCGGATGGCCGCCACCCTGCTGGCGAACCCCGTGATCGAGGACTACCGGGTGAGCGTGCTCGCCGACGCCGCCGGCCGCACCCACGGGACCGACGGGACCGACGGGACCGACGCGTGAGGGTCGGGGTCGTCACCTTCCCGGGCTCGCTCGACGACGTCGACGCCCAGCGCGCCTGCCGGCTCGCGGGTCACGACGTCCTCGCCCTGTGGCACGGCGAGCCGTCGCTGGCCGGGGTGGACGCGGTGGTGCTGCCCGGCGGGTTCTCCTACGGCGACTACCTGCGCTGCGGCGCCATCTCCCGCTTCTCGCCGGTCATGGGCGCCGTCGTCGACGCCGCCCGCGACGGGATGCCGGTGCTGGGGATCTGCAACGGCTTCCAGATCCTGTGCGAGTCCCACCTGCTGCCGGGCGCGCTGGTGCGCAACCACCACCAGCGCTTCGTGTGCCGCGACCAGCGGCTGCGCATCGACAACGCGACCACGCCCTGGACCGCGTCGTACGAGCAGGGCCAGGAGGTCGTGGTCCCGCTGAAGAACGGCGAGGGGTCCTACGTCGCCGACGCCGCCACCCTCGACGAGCTCGAGGCCGAGGGTCGCGTCGTCGCGCGCTACGTCGGTGCCGACCCCAACGGCTCGCTGCGCGCCATCGCCGGCGTCACCAACGCCGCGGGCAACGTCGTCGGGCTGATGCCCCACCCCGAGCACGCGGTCGAGGACCTCTGCGGGCCCGGCACCGACGGTCTCGGCTTCTTCACCAGCCTCACCGCGCTGGCCGCGGCGCTGTAGCGGGCCGGCAGCCACCCGATCGCGACAGCGTCGCGTCGTCGGCCGACGGCTCAGCCGACGGGCGGGCCGACGAGCAGCGCGAGGCCGGTCAGGGCGGCGACCGCGACCACGCCGACGCCGGCGCCCTGGGCGGGCTTGCGCACGAGCCAGGCCACCGGCCGCTCCGCCGTACGACGGGGGGCCTCGCTGCGCAGCCGCCACGCACCGCCGAGAAGCCCGCGCCGCTCGGCGCTGCGGTCGAACCAGACGGTGACGAAGGGCGGCACCGCGGCGGCCAGGCCGAGGGCCGCGCGGCCGGGCGACCACCGCTGGTCGACCGCGACGAGCACCGTGACCAGGCAGTAGGCGATGAACGCGACGCCGTGGATCATGCCGCCGACGCTGACCACGACGTCGGTGGTCCGGGTGACGTACTTCAGGACCATGCCGGTCAGCAGCACCGCCCACGTCACCGCCTCGGTGACGGCGACGACGCGGAACAGGCGCAGCGGGCTCATGGGTCCATCCTCACGGGCGGGCGCCCGGGACCCCAGGGCGGTGGTCGTGACGTTGCGCACCCCGCGGGGGGAGCGGGACGCACGGGGGGACGACCACCGCCCGGGTGCTCAGCGACCGCCGCGGCCGAAGCCCAGGGCGCGCCAGCTCTGCGGCGCGACGATCCCGGTCTGGGCCTGCTTGACCCGCTTCTGCCAGGCCTTCACGGCGTTCTCGGTCTCGCGGTCGAAGTGGGAGTCGGCGGCCATCCGCGACACGCCCGCGGCGTTGAGCGCCCGCTGCAGGCGCCGGACCTCCCAGCCGGTGCTGCCCAGCTTGAGCACGGGCTGCGTGCCCTCGGCGTGCAGGCGGATCCAGGCGGGCACGTCCCAGGTGCGGGCCGCGGTCATGCCGCGGTCGCGTCGGTAGGCGGCCACGGCGTTGCCGGTGGTCTTGTCGTAGCGGCCGTCGGGCGCGCCGCGGTAGAAGCCCTTCATCTGCAGGAAGCACTGCAGCGCCTTGACCTGCGCGCCGGTGTCGCCGCCCTTCAGCGCGACGTAGGACCGCAGGTCGACGCGGACCGAGCCGCAGGCCGGCTTGGACTGACGGGGCCGCGAGCCCTGCCCGACCTCGAGCCAGTTGCTGTCGATGTTGATGGTGACGCCGCCGTGGGTCTCGAGGTGGCCGCCCCGGTACTGCTTCACCCGCCGGTTGGGGCGCCAGCCGTCCTCGCGCAGGTACGACGTGGACGTGTTGGCGACGCCGTCCCAGCGCGCGAGCCAGATGTACTGCGGCTGCACGAAGGCGTTCGGGCGGTTCACCCGCGCGTCGTCGAAGGCGTTGAGCCCGCCGCCGGCGCTGGAGTAGAGACCCGTGGTGTAGCCGAGCTGGCGGACCTTGAGGTTCCACGCCGAGACGAAGGACAGGGCGGACTCGCGGCAGGTCGTGTTGCGCACGTCGAAGGCCTCGAGGTCGTACCAGAGCACCGACCTCGGGGCGATCCCGAGACGCTTCGCGGCGTCGACGGAGCGCTGCGCCTCGAGCCGGCCCTGGGCGCGGGCCGCGGTGTAGCGACCGTTGCCGCCCGGGGTCGCGTTGATGGTGGGGTCGTTGCCGTAGCGCGGGAAGTGCGGGCTGCACGAGGCCTGGGGGCCGAGGCTGATGGGCAGCAGCCGCCAGCCCTGCGCGAGCTGGGTGCGCACCCACTCCGGGGTGAGGTTGCGCTGCTCGCGGCAGCCGCGGGAGGCGCCGGAGATGTAGATGCCGGCGGCGAGGAACGGCGAGGTCTCCATCCAGCGCGTCATCGCGGCCTGGGACGGCGCCTCGCACTGGTCGAAGCCGTAGCCCGTCAGGTTGCCGGGGGTCACCGGGTTCTGCGCGGTCGCCGGTGCCGCGGTGGCGCCGAGCAGGCCGCCGACGAGACCGAGCAGGCCGGCCCCGACGGCGACCGCACGGGCCCGCCGACGAGCGGGGCGGCGGGTCGTGGGGGACCCGGCCGAGGGCGGGGACGAGAGGGGGGACGAGGGCGGGGACACGGCCTCGGGGAGGGCGTCACGGGAGGTCACGGTGGGTCTCCAAACAGCGGGGAACCTCGCCCGGAGGTGGCGAGTCCGCGTCACTGTATTCACTCTCGTCACACGGGTTACACCTGTTCACTGAACTACAGGGATGTAATTCGGAACGGGCCCGCCGAGGCCCGCCCGGGGCGCTCCGACGGGCCTCGTGGAGGACGTGCCCGCAGGCTCCCCACGTAGGGTCGACGCACCGCGGACGCGACGAGGAACGGGGCTTGTGACATGACGACCTCCAGCACGCCGGGGGCGCTCGCCCCCGACCGGCTCGAGCACCTGGCGAAGGCCTTCGAGGCCGACCCGCACGCGCGGGTCATGCAGAACGCCGTCACCCGCACGGCGGTCGACGACGTGGCGCTCGACCACCGGGCGGCCGTCGCCGCGGCGCGCTCCATGTCGCACCAGCTCGACGACTGGGCGGCGACCAACCAGAAGCAGAGCGGGCGCTGCTGGCTCTTCGCCGGCCTCAACCTGCTCCGCGTCGGTGCGGCGCGGCGGCTCGGGGTGAAGGACTTCGAGTTCTCCCAGGCCCACCTGCAGTTCTGGGACAAGCTCGAGAAGGCGAACCACTGGCTCGAGTCCGTCGTCGCGACGGCCGACCGCGACGTCGACGACCGCACCGTCGCCCACCTGCTCGGCTCGCCGGCCGAGGACGGCGGGCAGTGGACGATGTTCGTGGCGCTGGTCGCCAAGCACGGGCTGGTGCCGAAGTCGGCGATGCCCGAGACGCAGTCGTCGTCGAGCACCCGCCAGCTCAACCGGGACCTGTCCGCCCTGCTGCGCCAGGCCGCGCGCGACCTGCGCGCCGCGGCCTCGGCGGGGGAGTCTGCCGACGACCTGCGGGCCCGCAAGGCCGACGTGCTGCAGAGCGTGCACCGGATGCTCGCGATCCACCTGGGCACGCCGCCGGAGACCGTCGACTGGCAGTGGCGCGACAGCGAGAAGGGCTTCCACCGCGAGGGCGAGATGACCCCGCAGGAGTTCGCCGCGGCGTACGTGGTGCCGGACCTGGACTCCTACGTGTGCCTGGTCCACGACCCGCGGCCGTCGAGCCCGGTCGGGCGCACGTTCACCGTCGAGCACCTCGGCAACGTGGTCGGCGGCCCGCCCGTCGTCTACCTCAACGTCGAGATGGAGCTGATGAAGCGCCTGGCGAAGGAGTCGATCGTCGGCGGTGAGCCGGTCTGGTTCGGGTGCGACGCCGGCAAGATGCACGACCGCGAGGGCGGCACGTGGGACGCCGCGCTGTTCGACTACGACGCCGTCTACGGCACGACGACCGACATGACCAAGACCGACCGGCTGCTCCACGGCGCCACGGCGATGAACCACGCGATGCTGCTGTCCGGGGTCGACGTCGTCGACGACGTGCCGCGGCGCTGGCGGGTCGAGAACTCGTGGGGCACCGACAAGGCCGACAAGGGCTTCTGGACGATGACCGACGGCTGGTTCGACGAGCACGTCTTCGAGACGGCCTGCCACGTCGACGCCCTGCCCGTCGAGCTGCGCGACGCCATCGCGGCGCCGCCGATCGTGCTCCCCGCCTGGGACCCCATGGGCGCGCTGGCGCGGTCGACCCCGACCGACGAGCCGAGGGCGTAGCGCCGACGAGGCACGAGACCCGGTGAGTCGCCCGCGCGGCTGGCGATAGGTTGGAGCCCGTGGCCGAGCCGACCGCCGTACCCGCCCTCGACACCGTCGACCGCGCCGCCGACGACCCCGGGCGCGAGCAGCCCTGGGCCGAGCTGGGGCTCAAGGCCGACGAGTACGAGCGGATCCGCGAGATCCTCGGGCGCCGCCCGACGAGCTCGGAGCTGGCGATGTACTCGGTCATGTGGAGCGAGCACTGCTCCTACAAGTCCTCGAAGGTGCACCTCAAGCAGTTCGGCGAGGTGCCCCAGGAGACGCCGGTCGGCAAGCTGCTCGCCGGCATCGGCGAGAACGCCGGCGTGCTGGACATCGGGCAGGGCTGGGCGGTGACCTTCAAGGTCGAGTCCCACAACCACCCGTCGTACGTCGAGCCCCACCAGGGCGCCGCGACCGGCGTCGGCGGCATCGTGCGCGACATCCTCGCGATGGGCGCCCGACCGGTCGCCGTGATGGACCAGCTGCGCTTCGGGCCCCTCGACGCGCCCGACACCCAGCGGGTGCTCCCGGGCGTGGTCTCGGGCGTCGGCCACTACGGCAACTGCCTCGGGCTGCCCAACATCGGTGGCGAGGTCGTCTTCGACCCCTCCTACCTGGGCAACCCGCTGGTCAACGCGCTCAGCGTCGGCGTGCTGCGCCACGAGGACCTCCACCTCGCCAACGCCTCCGGGCTCGGCAACAAGGTCATCCTGTACGGCGCCCGCACCGGCGGCGACGGCATCGGCGGCGTCTCGGTGCTGGCGAGCGAGACCTTCACGGAGTCCGACGACGGGGGCTCCGGTCCCGCGAAGCGGCCGTCGGTGCAGGTCGGCGACCCGTTCATGGAGAAGCTGCTCATCGAGTGCACGCTCGAGGTCTTCGCCGCCGGGCTCGTCGCCGGGATCCAGGACCTCGGCGGGGCCGGGCTCTCGTGCGCGACCTCCGAGCTGGCCTCGGCGGGCGACGGCGGCATGCACGTCGACCTCGACCTGGTGCCGCTGCGCGACTCCTCCCTCTCGCCCGAGGAGATCCTCATGAGCGAGAGCCAGGAGCGGATGATGGCGGTCGTCGAGCCCGAGCACGTCGAGGCCTTCCTCGCCGTCTGCGCGAAGTGGGACGTCGACGCCGTCGTCCTCGGCGAGGTCACCGACACCGGTCGCCTCCACGTCGACTGGCACGGCGAGCGCGTCGTCGACGTGCCCCCGCGCTCGGTCGCGCACGACGGCCCGACCTACGAGCGGCCCTACGCGCGACCCGCCGCCCAGGACGCGCTCGTCGCCGACCGCGCCGAGGACCTCCCGCGGCCCACCTCCGGCGCCGAGCTGCGCGAGACGGTGCTGCGGATGGCGGCCTCGCCGGGCCTGTGCGACCGCTCCTTCGTCACCGACCAGTACGACCGCTACGTCCGCGGCGGCACCGTGCTCGCCCAGCCCGAGGACGCGGGCATGATCCGCGTCGACGAGGCCACCGGTCTCGGCATCGCCCTCGCGACCGACGGCAACGGGCGCTACACCCGCCTCGACCCGTACGCCGGGGCGCAGCTCGCGCTGGCCGAGGCGCACCGCAACGTGGCCGTCTCCGGCGCCACGCCGCTGGCCGTGTCCGACTGCCTCAACTTCGGCTCGCCGGAGGACCCGGGCGTCATGTGGCAGTTCGCCGAGGCCTGCCGCGGCCTCAAGGACGCCTGCCTCGAGCTGGGGGTGCCGGTCACCGGCGGCAACGTCAGCCTCTACAACCAGACCGGCGAGACCGCGATCCTGCCCACGCCCGTGGTCGCGGTCCTCGGCGTCATCGACGACGTCACCACGCGGCTGCGCACCGGCTTCAGCAGCACCGGCCGCGGCGACGGCCTGCAGCTGCTGCTGGTGGGGGAGACCCGCGAGGAGCTCTCCGGCTCGGAGTGGGCCTCCGTGGTCCACGGCCACCTCGGCGGCACCCCGCCGCGCGTCGACCTCGCCGCCGAGAAGGCGCTGGTGACGCTGCTGTCGGAGGCCGCCGCGGCCGGCACCGTCGCCGCCGCCCACGACCTGTCCGACGGCGGCCTGGCCCAGGCGCTCGTCGAGGCCTGTCTCGTCGGCCGCGGGGGTCGCGTCGGCGCGGTCGTCGCGCCCCAGGGCGACCCGTTCGTCGCGCTGTTCTCCGAGTCGGCGGGCCGTGTCCTGCTGGCCGTCGAGCCCGAGCACGCCGACGCCGTCCGCGACCGGGCCGTCGGGCTCGGCCTCCCGGCGTACGAGCTGGGGACGACGGGCGGCGACGCCATCAGCGTCGACGCCGGCACCGCGTCGTTCACCCTCGCCCTGCGCGACGTCGAGCACGCCTGGCGCGACACCCTGCCCCGGGCCTTCGGCGCCTGAGCCGAGTCGGCGCCACGTCCCGCCCGGCCCCGGCCGAGTCGGCGCGAGGTCCCGCCCGGACCCGGCCGAGTCGGCGCGAGGTCCCGCGCCCGTGACCCCGCTGCGAGGAGGTGGTGACGACTCGGGGAGGGGCGGGGCGCCGAGGTCGCGACCCGCCGTCGCGACCCCGTCCCTCGGGGAGTGGTGGCTCAGACGTACCGGTCGAGGATGCTCGACTCGGCGAGGCGGGACAGGCCCTCGCGCACCGAGCGTGCGCGCAGCTCGCCGACGCCGTCGACGGCCTGGAGGTCGTCGAGGCCCGCGGCGAGGAGCTTCTGGAGCGTGCCGAAGTGGTCGACCAGGCGGTCGACGACCACCGGGGGGAGGCGGGGGACCTTGGCCAGCAGCCGGTAGCCGCGGGGGGTGACCGCACCGTCGAGGTGCTCCCCGCCGGAGAGGCCGATCGCCCGGGCCACGGACGCGACGTCGACCAGGTCGGTCGGGGTCAGCTGCTCGAGGCGGCCGCGGACGTCGTCCTCGCTGGTCGTACGACGGTCCGGCAGGTAGTCGCGGATCACCAGCTCGAGCTCGGGGTCGACGCCGGTGATGAGCTCCTCGAGCTGCAGCGACAGCAGCCGCCCGTCGGTCCCGAGCTCGAGGACGTAGCCCTCGATCTCGCGGGCGATCCGGGTGACCATCTCGAGGCGCTGGGCGACCACGACCACGTCGCGGACGGTGACGAGGTCCTCGACCTCGAGCGCCGACAGGCTGCTGGCGACCTCGTCGAGGCGCAGCTTGTAGCGCTCGAGGGTGGCCAGCGCCTGGTTGGCGCGGGAGAGGATCTGGCTGGAGTCCTCCAGCACGTAGCGGGTCTCGCCGACGTAGGCCGCGATGATCTGCATCGACTGCGACACCGAGACGACCGGGTAGCCGGTCTGGCGGGCGACGCGGTCGGCGGTGCGGTGCCGGGTGCCGGTCTCCTCCGAGGGGATCGTCTGGTCCGGCATGAGGTGCACGGCCGCGCGGTGGATCACGGTGGCGTCGGCGTCGAGCACGATGGCGCCGTCCATCTTGGCCAGCTCGCGCAGGCCCGTCGCCGTGAACGGGACGTCCAGGCTGAACCCGCCGGAGGCGATCGACTGCACGACGTCGTCGTTGCCGAGCACGAGGAGGGCGCCGGTGCGGCCCCGCAGGATCCGTTCCAGGCCGTCACGCAGCGGCGTGCCCGGGGCGATCCTGGCCAGGGTCGTCCGCAGACGCTCTGGCTCGTCCGTGCGCTCGATGCCGACCACTGCTGCTCACTCCTGCTGTCCTGAGTGCCCGACCCCCGTCGCTGGCACGTACCGAACCCTAGGGCACCGCCCTACGAGTGCGCCCGTCCGCGGTCGCCCGCGATGCCGAGCATCCGCAGCGCCTCCCCCACGATGCCCACCTCGACCACCTTCATGCCGTCGACCTGTCGTGGCGCCCCGGACTCCCCGACGCCGCGGCTCGCCGGCACGATCGCGGTCGCGAACCCCTGGCGGGCCGCCTCGGCGAGCCGCAGGGACAGGTCGCGCACGCGCCGGACCTCGCCGGCCAGCCCGATCTCGCCGAGCACCACCGCCCCGAGCGGCGGGGCGCTGCCGAGGTGGGACGACGCGAGGGCCACGGCGAGCGCCAGGTCCGTCGCCGGCTCCAGCAGCCGGGCCCCGCCGATCGTCGAGGCGAACACGTCGGAGGCGTTGGTCCGGATCCCGCAGTGCTGCTGCAGCACCGCGAGCACCATGTGGACCCGGGAGGAGTCCAGCCCCGACGTCGTACGACGGGGGCGCTCGGCGGGCGAGGGGGTCACGAGGGCCTGCACCTCCGCCAGCAGCGGGCGCCGGCCCTCCATCGCCACCGCCACGCACGTGCCGGGCACGCGCTGCGCGTGGTGCTCGACGAAGAGCCCCGTCGGGTCGGTGACCGCGGTGATGCCGTCGGCGGCCAGGTCGAAGCAGCCGACCTCGTCGACCGGCCCGAAGCGGTTCTTCACCGCACGCACCATCCGGAACCGCGACCCGCGGTCGCCCTCGAAGTGGAGCACGACGTCGACGAGGTGCTCGAGCACCCGCGGGCCGGCGATCGAGCCGTCCTTCGTCACGTGGCCCACCAGGACCACCGTGATGCCGCGGGTCTTCGCGACCCGGATCAGCGCGGCCGCGACCTCCTTGACCTGGGTGACGCCCCCCGGCACGCCGTCGGTGTCGGCGGCGCCGATGGTCTGCACCGAGTCGACGACGAGGAGCGTGGGCCGCACCGCCTCGACCTGGCCGAGGACGGCGCCCAGGTCGGTCTCGGCGGCCAGGTAGAGCTCGTCCTGCACGCCGCCGGTGCGGTCGGCGCGCAGCCGCACCTGGGAGGCGGACTCCTCGCCGGTGACGTAGAGCGTGCGGTGGCGTCGCCGCGCGGTCTGCGCGGCGACCTCCAGCAGCAGGGTCGACTTGCCGACGCCCGGCTCCCCGGCCAGCAGCAGCGCCGCGCCCGGCACCAGGCCGCCGCCGAGCACGCGGTCGAGCTCGGGGACGCCGCTGCTGCGGAACGCCGCGGCCTCCCCGGAGACCTGCCCGATGGGCACCGCCGGCGTCGAGACCGCGGTCGCGACCGTGCGCGGACCGGCGCCCCCGGTGGCGGCGGGGGCGGCCTCGGCGACGGAGCCCCAGGCCCGGCACTCCCCGCACCGGCCCACCCACTTGCCCGTCTCCCACCCGCACTCGGCACACCGGAAGACGGCTCGGGCCCGCGCCTGCTTGCTCATGACCGGCACGCTAGGCGACCCCACCGACAACGACCCACGCGCCGGGGCGGGCCTGGGGACGACGGCCCGCGCCGCGCCGTGTTGACCCGGGGCGGTCCGGGCACGGAGGATCCGTTTGAACGATCCAGAGCCCGCAACCACGCGAGGGGGAGCGATGACGCGGCCGGAGCCACGCAGCGCGGCGTACGCCGCCGGTCCGCCGACCCTCGCCGACGTCGCCGAGCTCGCCCACGTCTCGCGCCAGACCGTCTCCAACGCGCTCAACAACCCCGACCTGCTGCGCCCGGACACCCTCGAGCGGGTGCAGGCCGCCATCGCCGCGCTGGGCTACACGCCCAACCGCGCGGCCCGCAACCTGCGCACCCGGGCCTCCCACCTGATCGGCATGCGGTTCACGCCGGCGCAGGAGGGCACGGCCAACGCCACGATGGACCGCTTCGTGCACTCCCTGGTCGAGGCGAGCCGCGAGGCCGGCTACCACGTGCTGCTCTTCGCGGGACACGGCGGCGACGCGCTCGAGGGCTACGACGACCTGCTCCGCTCGACCGCCGTCGACGCGTTCGTCGTCACCGACACCTACCTCGGCAACCCGCAGGCCACCTGGCTGGAGGAGCGCGGCGCGCCGTTCGTGGCGTTCGGCCGGCCCTGGGACCAGCCCGAGGCCACGCACCCCTGGGTCGACGTCGACGGCGCGGCGGGCGCCCGGATGGCGACCGAGCACCTCCTCGCGGCGGGCCACGAGCGCGTCGCCTGGATCGGGTGGCGCAAGGACTCGACCATCGGCGAGGACCGTCGCTCCGGCTGGTCGGGCGCGATGCGCGACGCCGGGCTGCCCACGACCGGCCTCGCCTCCCGGGTCGAGGACACCGTCGCCAGCGGCGCCCAGGCCGCGGCCGTGCTGCTCGACGAGGCGCGCCCGTCGGGCTTCGTGTGCGCCTCGGACACCCTCGCGATGGGGGTCCTGCACGCGCTCGGCGAGCGGGGGCTGGCCCCGGGCCGCGACGTCGCCGTGGTCGGCTTCGACGACTCCCAGGTCGCCCAGGTGATCCCCGGCGGGCTGACCTCGGTGCGCCAGCCGCTGGAGCAGGTCGCGGTCGAGATCGTCACCGCGCTGAGCGGGCTGCTGTCCCACCCGCCCGCGCCCGGCCCCAACACGCTGCTCGCCCCGACGCTGGCGCTGCGCGGCACCGCCTGACCGCCGCCCCGGCACGGCCCGACGGGCCCACGGCCTAGAAGGTCCGCCAGAACACGTTGACGGCGTAGTCGACGTCGAGCCCGGCCGCCGGCGGGTGCTCGGCGAGGACGGCGTCGGCGGTCGGTCGGTCGAGCTCGATCCGGACGACGGCCTCGAGGTCCGCGCGGGAGCCGAACGACCACCGCGTGGTCACCGGCTCGCGGTGCCAGCCACGCTCGGCCCAGAACCGCTCGACCGCCACGGGGTCGATCCCGGGGTAGCCGCGCGCGAACCAGCGGCCCCACGTCGAGCGGGTCGCGTCGTTGTCGACCACGAACGCCGTGCCGCCCCGCCGCACGACGCGGTCGAGCTCGCGCAGGCCGGGCTCGCAGCCCGGCCCGAAGAAGTAGGCCCACCGCACGTGCACCACGTCGACGGACGCGTCGGGCAGGGGCAGGTCCTGCGCCGCCCCGTGGCGCACGTCGACCCGCGGCAGCCCGCGCACCCGGCGTCGCGCGAGGCGCACCAGGTCGGGGTGCGGCTCGACGCCGACCACCGAGCGGGCGGTCTCGGCCCACCGCGGCAGGTGGTAGCCGCTGCCGCAGCCCAGGTCGAGCAGCAGCCGGTCCTCCCACGACGCCACGCCCGCCATCGCGGACTCCACGAGGCCGTCGGGGTCGAAGGCGCGGTTCTCGACCTCGTACGTCGCGGGGTGGTGCCAGATGTTCGGGCTCGGCACCGCCCCGGCGGCGAGGCCGGGGACGCGGCTCAGAGCCGGACGAGGCCCTGGGGCGTCTGCACCTGGGCCGCGATGATGCCGGGGGTGCCGTGGGGGGCGACCCAGTCGACCTTCACGTCCTCCAGCGGCGCCTCGACGGTCTCGCCGAGCCACTCGCTCACGCGGCGCGGGTCGCCCGCGATCTCGAGGCACGCCAGGCTCCACCGGCCGTCGGCGCCGGCGCTGGGGTGCAGCTCCGGCGGCGACTGCCACTGCACGAAGAACGGCAGCTGCGGGTCGCCGATGAGGCCGTTGACGCCGATCTGGCGCCACAGCAGCTCGGTGCGGTCCGGGCGGTGACGGTTGCCGGCCACCGACTGCCGGCCGAGGCGCTGCTCGACGACGGCGATGTCGTCGACGGCGACGACCCAGCCGAGCCAGCCGCCGCCGAGGGCGGAGCGGGCACGGACGGCCTGCCCGAAGGGCGCCTTGTCCGAGGCGGGGTGGTCGAGGACCTCGACGATCTCGAGGTACGTGTCAGCCGCCATCGGAAGGATCATGTTGCGGGTGCCGAAGCGAGGGTGGACGCCCCCGTCGACGAAGTCGGCCCCCAGGAGTCCCCCGATGCGCTGGGCAGTCGCGGCGAGCCCGTCGGGGCCGGCGGCGTAGGAAAGATGATCCAGGCGCATGGCGAGCATTCTGACCCCGGCGGGTCCCGGGGGCTCACCCGGGGGCGTGTTCTCTTGACATCGAGACGGCGGATGTGGAAGAGGTCACGACGCCCCGCGAGGGCGACACGCCGCGCTGACCTGCGCGGGAAGCGCCACGGGAAGCGCCACGGGAAGCGCCACGGGGAGCGCCACGGGGAGCGCCCCGGGCGGTCGGTGCGGACGGTGTCGGGCCGGCTCAGACCGGGTCGGCCGGATGGGGCGCGAGCCGGTGACGACCGGCCGCCAGGTGCGTCTCGCAGGCCTGCGCCAGCGCGTCGTACGCGCCACGGCCCATCAGCGCCACCAGCTCCGGCTCGTTGGTCACGTAGAGCGGCTCGGGGGCGTCGTGCGCCTCGGTGTTGCCCGAGCAGTACCAGTCCAGGTCGTGCCCGCCCGGACCCCAGCCGCGGCGGTCGTACTCGCTGAGCGTCACCTCGGTGTACGACGTGTCGTCGGGCCGCTCGACCTCGCGGAAGCTGCGGTGGATCGGCAGCTGCCAGCACACGTCGGGCTTCAGCTCGAGCGGCTCGCGACCCTCGGCCAGCGCGAGGGCGTGCAGCGCGCAGCCCTCACCGCCCGCGAAGCCGGGCCGGTTGGCGAACGTGCACGCCTGCTGGCCGTCGCGGACCACCACCCGCGTCGTCCGTGCGGGCTCCTCGCCGTCCTCGCCCGGGGCCTCGCCGGTCCAGTCCTCCCGCGCGACCGGCCGCTCCCCGTCCGGGGCGGGGTGGCCCTCCCACAGCTCCGGGGTCAGCCGAGCGACCGCGACGGCCACCCGCTCCTCGTCCTCGTCGTCCGCGAAGTGCGCGCCGAGGGTGCAGCAGCCCACGTCGGGGGCGTCGGCGTAGATGCCGGCGCAGCCGCCGCCGAAGATGCAGCGGTAGCGGGAGGTCAGCCAGGTGAGGTCGCAACGGAAGACCTGGTCGGCGTCGTCGGGGTCGACCAGCTCGTACCAGGCCCGCGGGAATCCCAGATCCACTTCGGGCACCGGCCCAACCTACGGTCCCCGCCACACCCGAGGGCGGTCGCACCCGGGCGCGACAGCGTAGGTTGGCCGCCATGCGCCTGGGAGTCCTGGACATCGGGTCCAACACCGGCCACCTGCTGGTGGTGGACGCCCACGGCGGCGCCGCGCCGTCCCCGGCGTACTCCCACAAGGAGCCGCTGCGCCTCGCGGAGCACCTCGACGCCGACGGCGCGCTGAGCGACGAGGGCGCCGACGCCCTCCGCGAGTTCGTCGGCAGCGCGCGCACCGTCGCCGACGACAAGGGCTGCTCGGAGATCCTGGCCTTCGCGACCTCGGCGGTGCGCGACGCCACCAACTCCTTCCGGGTCCTCGCCGACGTCCACGCGGCCACCGGGGTCGACGTCTCCGTGCTCTCCGGCGAGGACGAGGCCCGGCTGACCTTCCTCGCCTGCCGCCGGTGGTTCGGCTGGTCCGCGGGACGGCTCGCGATGTTCGACATCGGCGGCGGCTCCCTCGAGATCGCGGCCGGGCCCGACGAGGCCCCCGAGGTGGCGTGGTCGCTGCCGCTCGGGGCCGCGCGCCTGGCCCGCACCTGGTTCGCCGCGACCCCGCCCGACCCCGACGTCGTCAAGCAGCTGCGCACCGAGGTCCGCGCCGAGATCGCCCGCGACGCCGGCCACGTGCTGCGTGGCGGCCGACCGGACCGGGCCGCCGCCTCGAGCAAGACCTTCCGCTCCCTCGCGCGGATCTGCGGCGCCGCGCCCAGCGCGGAGGGCCGGCTGGTGCGCCGCGTGCTGCCCGCGACGACCCTGTCGGAGTGGATCCCCAAGCTCGCCGCGATGAACGACGCCGAGCTGGCCGAGCTGCCGGGCGTCTCGGCGAGCCGCACCCACCAGATCCTGTCCGGGGCGCTCGTGGCGGAGGCGGTCATGGACATCTTCGACCTCCCGGAGCTCGAGGTCTGCCCCTGGGCGCTGCGCGAGGGGCTGATCCTGGAGCGCTTCGACCACCTGGGCTTCCGCCCGTGACGTCTCCCGTGGGCCCCGGGTGAGCGGGGCGCGCAGCGTCGTCGGGCTCTCCACGAGCTCGGTCTACCCGGAGCCGACCGAGCAGGCCTTCGCCTACGCCGCCGAGCTCGGGTACGACGCGGTCGAGGTCATGGTCGGCATGGACGACACCAGCCAGGACCTCGCCGCGGTCCAGCGCCTGGCCTACGCCCACCAGCTGCCGATCTGCTCGGTCCACGCGCCGTGCCTGCTCTTCACCCAGCGGGTCTGGGGCACGGAGCCGTGGGGCAAGCTCGTGCGCTCCGCGGAGATGGCCGCCGAGGTCGGCGCGGACGTCGTCGTCGTGCACCCGGCGTTCCGCTGGCAGCGTGAGTACGCCCGTGACTTCGTCGACGGCATCGCGGCGCTCGAGGAGTCCACCGGCATCGCCTTCGCCGTGGAGAACATGTACCCGTGGCGCGCCTCGAACCGCCGCGTCGTCCGGCGGGAGGTGGAGATGTACCTGCCCGGCTTCGACCCCTCCACCGAGCCCTACGCCAACACCACCCTCGACGTGTCCCACGCCTCGACGGCCGGCTCCGACCTCCTCGCGATGGCCGCGGCGATGGGCGACCGGCTGCGCCACCTGCACCTCACCGACGGCTCGGGGTCGCCGAAGGACGAGCACCTGGTCCCCGGCCGCGGCTCCATGCCGGTCGCCGGGCTCCTCGCCACCCTCGCCGACCGGGAGTTCGCCGGCCACGTCGTGCTCGAGATCAACACCCGCAGGGCCCCCGACCGCGAGGCCCGGCTCGCCGACCTCGCCGAGTCCCTCGCCTTCGCCCGCACCCACCTGCGCCAGGACCCCGCCGCGGGGTGACGGCGGCGATCGCCCGGCACGGCGGCCGCGCACCCTGGGCCCCCGGCGGGCGACGGCGGACGTAGCCTGGCTCACGTCGCGGGCCGTCGTACCCCCGCGCGGAGGAGGGGCTCCGGATGTCGGTGCTGCGAGGACCGCTGATGTGGCTGGCCCGCAACGAGCGGGTCAAGGACCTGGCGACGACGCTGCCGGTGACGTCGTCGGTCGTGGCGGGCTACGTGCCGGGGGAGAGCACCGAGGACGTCGTCGACGCCGTCGCGGCCTGTGCCGCCGAGGGCCTGACGACGACCGTCGACTTCCTCGGCGAGGACACGGTCGAGGCCGCCCAGGCCGACGCGACCGTCGCGGCGTACGTCGAGCTGCTCGAGCAGCTGTCGGCGGCCGGGTTGTCCCGCGGCGCGGAGGTGTCGGTCAAGCTGACCGCGCTCGGGCTGCGACTGCCGCGCTCCCAGGCGCCCGAGGGCGGTCGGCGCACCGCGCTCGAGAACGCCCGGACCGTCTGCCGCGCCGCCCGCAACGCCGGGACGACGGTGACCGTCGACATGGAGGACCACACCACCACCGACGAGACCCTCGGCGTGCTGCGCGAGCTGCGCAAGGACTTCCCCGAGACCGGCGCCGTGCTGCAGGCCTACCTGCGCCGCACCGAGGCCGACTGCCGCGCGCTGGCCCACGAGGGCTCGCGGGTGCGCCTGTGCAAGGGCGCGTACGACGAGCCGGAGTCCGTCGCCTTCGTCGACAGGCACGACGTCGACCGGTCCTACGTGCGGTGCCTGAAGGTGCTGATGGCCGGCGACGGCTACCCGATGGTCGCCTCCCACGACCCGCGGATGATCGAGATCGCCCGCTCCCTGGCGGGCCGCCACCAGCGCGTGCCGGGCAGCTACGAGTTCCAGATGCTCTACGGTATCCGCCCCGCCGAGCAGCGCCGGCTGGCCGCGGACGGCGAGACCGTGCGCGTCTACATCCCCTACGGTGCTGAGTGGTACGGCTACCTCGTCCGCCGCCTCGCGGAGCGACCGGCCAACCTGTCGTTCTTCGTGAAGTCCCTCGTCTCCAAGAAGTAGGTGGCCATGACCTCCCAGCCGACTCCCGCGACCGGGAGCACCCCCGAGGGGGCCGGGGAGGGGCGCACCGCCGTCATCGGCGTCGGCGTCATGGGCGAGGCGCTGGTCTCCGGGCTGGTGCGGGCCGGGCGCCCGACCGCCTCCCTCCTGCTCGGCGAGAAGCGCCCCGAGCGCGCCGCCGAGCTCACCGAGCGGTACGACGTGGCGGTCGTCGACAACGTCGCGGCGGCCCGCGGGGCCACCACCGTCGTGCTCGTCGTGAAGCCCCAGGACATGGACGAGGTCGTCGCCGAGATCGCCCACGTCATCCGCCCCGGCCAGCTCGTCGTGTCGCTCGCGGCCGGCATCACCACCGCCTTCCTCGAGGCGCGGCTCGCCGACGGGGTCGCCGTCGTCCGCGTCATGCCCAACACCCCCGCCCTCGTCGACCAGGGGATGCTCACGATCTCGCCCGGCTCGCACTGCACCGAGGCACACCTCGCCGAGGTCGAGGGGCTGCTGGCGACCACCGGCAGGGTGATGCGGCTGCCGGAGAAGCACCAGGACGCCGCGACCGCGATCTCCGGGTCCGGGCCGGGCTACGTGTTCTTCGTCGTGGAGTCGATGATCGAGGCGGGCGTCCACCTCGGCCTGCCGCGCGCGACCGCGACCGAGCTCGTGGTGCAGACCCTGGTCGGCTCCGCCGCGATGCTGCGGGAGACCGGGGACCACCCGGTGGTGCTCCGCGAGCAGGTCACCTCGCCCGCCGGCACCACGGCGGCGGCGCTGCGCGAGCTGGAGGTCCACGGCGTCCGCGCGGCGTTCCTCGCCGCGCTGGAGGCGGCCCACGACCGCTCCCGCGCCCTGGCGGGGGGCTCGTGAGCGACACGCCGTACGAGCCGCCCGCGCCGCGGGCGCCGGCCGTGGCCCCCGGCCGGCTGCCCGGCCCCGCCGCCGGGCCGGGCTGCGCGGCGCTGTCCTCGGTCGTCTTCGACGAGTCGCTCACGTCGTACGACTTCGGTCCGGGCCACCCGATGCACCCGGTCCGCGTCGACCTCACGATGCGGCTCGCGGACTCCCTCGGCGTGCTCGACCGCCTGCGGACCGTACCGGCCCCGGTCGCCGACGACGACCTCATCCGCACCGTCCACGACGACGACCTGGTGCGGGCCGTGACACGGCTGGGCCACGAGGGCGGCGTCGACCTGGCCCACGGGCTCGGCAGCGAGGACAACCCCGTCTTCCGCGGGATGCACGAGGCCACCGCCCACGTCGTGGGCGCGAGCGTCGAGGCGTTCCGGCAGGTGTGGAGCGGCGAGTCCCTCCACAGCGCCAACGTCACCGGCGGCCTGCACCACGCGATGCCCGGGCGCGCGAGCGGCTTCTGCGTCTACAACGACGTCGCCGTCGGCATCCGCCACCTCCTCGACCTCGGCGCGACCCGCGTGGCCTACGTCGACGTCGACGCCCACCACGGCGACGGTGTGCAGAAGGTGTTCTGGGACGACCCGCGCGTGCTGACCATCTCCCTGCACGAGACCGGCGAGATGCTCTTCCCCGGCACCGGGTTCGCCGCCGACACCGGCGGCCCCGACGCCGAGGGCACCGCGGTCAACGTCGCCCTGCCGCCCGGCACCTCCGACGCCGGCTGGCTGCGCGCCTTCCACGCCGTCGTCCCGCCGCTGCTGCGCGAGTGGCAGCCCGAGGTGCTCGTCAGCCAGCACGGCTGCGACTCCCACGTCGAGGACCCGCTCACGCACCTCAACCTGACCGTCGACGGCCACCGCACGACGTACCAGGCGCTCCACGAGCTCGCCCACGAGGTCGCCGGCGGACGCTGGGTCGTCACCGGCGGCGGCGGCTACGCCCTCGTCGACGTCGTCCCGCGCTCCTGGAGCCACCTGCTCGCGATCATGACCGGCACCCCGCTGGAGCCCTCGCTGGCCACCCCGCAGTCCTGGCGCGACCACGTCACGCGCAGCCTCGGTCGCGGCGGCCCCCTGCGCATGACCGACGGCCGCGCCCCCGTCTGGCGCGACTGGACCGAGGGCTACGACCCCGCCACCTGGCTCGACCGCAGCGTCCACGCCACCCGCACCGAGGTGTTCCCGCTCCACGGGCTCGACCCGGCCGCCTGGTAGGCGGGACCGACCCCGCTCGCCCGTCGCGGTCCTCCCACGGGGGTCTCGGCACGCTGACGCGACCTCGTTCCTCGGTCGCGTCGCTCGCTCGACCCGATCCACTGACGACCTCGCCCGTCGCGGTCGTCGCACGGGGGTCTCGGCACGCTGACGCGACCTCGTTCCTCGGTCGCGTCGCTCGCTCGACCCGATCCACTGACGACCTCGCACGCTCGGTCGTCGTGGATCGCAACACGACACGCCGAGCGAGGCGCAGTTTTCGTGCAACTTGCTTCACACGCGTCACAACTGGCCCTATCTTTACCGCTACGACGCATGCGTCGCCGGCGGGGAAGCCGGCGAGACGTCGCAGCAAAGGACGGTTGACCATGGCACCCAGCCCCACCTCGGACATGTCCGAGGCCAAGTTCCTGACCGTCGCCGAGGTCGCGACGGTGATGCGCGTGTCGAAGATGACCGTCTACCGACTCGTCCACAACGGCGAGCTCCCGGCCGTCCGCGTCGGCCGCTCGTTCCGCGTCCTCGAGGAGGACGTCAACGAGTACCTTCGCAAGAGCTTCTTCGACGCCGGCTGAGCGGCCGGTCGCGGCGGGCGACGCCGGAGTGGGACCCGACGGTGGTGCCCGTTAGGCTGTCGAGGTTCGCGTCGGCGGCTGCCGGCGCACCCGTACGCGAGAGGTTGTCCCCGTGGGTTCTGTCATCAAGAAGCGTCGCAAGCGCATGGCCAAGAAGAAGCACCGCAAGCTGCTCAAGCGCACGCGCGTGCAGCGTCGCAAGCTCGGCAAGTGACGCACGGCCGGTGATGCCGGGCTGACGCCGGCGGCGATGGGGGACTGATGGGGCGCGTCGTCCTGGTGACCGGGGTCTCGAGGGACCTCGGCCGTCGGTGCGCCCGCGCGCTCGCCGCCGCCCCCGGCGTCGACCGGGTGGTCGGCGTCGACGTCACCCCGCCCCGCGGTGACATGGGCGGCGTCGCGTTCGTGCGCGCCGACATCCGCAACCCGGTCATCGCCAAGGTCCTCGCCAAGGAGGACGTCGACACCGTCGTCCACATGAGCGTCATCGCCACCCCCGGCAGCAGCGGGGGACGGACCACGATGAAGGAGCTCAACGTCATCGGGACGATGCAGCTCCTCGCGGCCTGCCAGCGCTCGCCCCGGCTGACCACGCTGGTGGTGAAGTCGACCACCACGGTGTACGGCGCCAGCAGCCGCGACCCCGCGATGTTCGCCGAGGACACCGAGCCGCGTCGGCTCCCGCGCCACGGCTACGCCAAGGACGCCTCCGAGGTCGAGGCCTACGTCCGGGGCTTCGCGCGGCGTCGCCCCGACGTCCGTGTCACCATGCTCCGTTGCGCCAACGTGCTCGGCCACCACGTCGTCAGCCCGATGACCGCCTACTTCCGCCTGCCGGTGGTGCCGACGGTCCTGGGCTTCGACCCGCGCCTGCAGTTCCTGCACGAGCAGGACCTCATGGACGTGCTGGAGCACTGCACCACCGACGGGGTCCACGGCACCTTCAACGTCGCCGGCTCCGGCGTGCTGCTGCTGAGCCAGGCGCTGCGCCGCCTGGGGCGGCCCTCGGTCAAGCTGCCCCCCTCGGCGGTCGGCCGGGTCGGGTCGGCCCTGCGCTCGGCCCGCCTGACCGAGTTCTCGCCGGAGCTCGTCTCGCTGCTGACCTTCGGCCGCGGCGTCGACACCGCCCGGATGCGCGACGTCCTCGGCTTCACCCCGCGCCACAGCACGGCGTCCGCCTTCGCCGACTTCGCGGCGCACGTCTCGCCCGGCCCGGCCCCGGCCGAGCGGGTCCTCAGCGGGGTCGGTGCGGTCCTCGGGCACCCGCGCGCCGGTACGGCGCCGGCCGGCGAGCTCGGTGACCGTGACGAGGAGGCCGACGATGCCTGACGCCGAGATCATCCCCCTGGGCACGCGCGGCCGGCCCGGCCGTGGCTCCGGCACGCGGCGCCCCTCCTCGGCGGCGCGCGACCTCGCCCGCGGAGCCCGTCGTACGCCGGGGGCGGACGCGGGCGGCCCGGGACCCGACGACGGCGGCCCGGCCGTCGGCCCGGCCCCGACCCCCCGCGGCGTCCCGAAGGTCGGTGCGACCCCGGCCGCCCCGGCCCTCGCCCGTCCGGGCGGGACCGTGCGGGAGCCGCGCGAGGGGATCCCCGCCGCCGACTGGGCCGCCGCCATCGCGCAGGGCGCCCGCGAGGTGCTGGGCGAGCAGTGGGAGCCGCGTCTGGCGGGCATGCTCGCCACCGTGCGCCGCCGCCTCACCGGTGACTACGCGATCGACGAGTACGGCTTCGACGCCGAGCTGACCCGCCACCTGCTGTTCGCGGTCCTGCGGCCGCTCGCGGAGCGCTGGTTCCGCATCGAGGTGCGCGGCCTCGAGAACATCCCGACCGAGGGCGGCGCGCTGGTCGTCTCGAACCACTCGGGCACGATCCCGGTCGACGGCCTGATGACGATGTTCTCCGTCCACGAGCACACCGGTCGCTACCTGCGCCCCCTCGGCGCCGACCTCGTCTTCCGCACCCCCGTGGTCGCCGGCGTCGCGCGCAAGATGGGCGCCACCCTGGCCTGCAGCGAGGACGCCGAGCGGATGCTGCGCGACGGCGAGCTCGTCGGGGTCTGGCCCGAGGGTTTCAAGGGCATCGGCAAGCCCTACTCCGAGCGCTACAAGCTGCAGCGGTTCGGCCGCGGGGGCTTCGTGTCCGCCGCACTGCGCACGGGCGTGCCCGTCGTCCCGGTGTCGGTGGTCGGGGCCGAGGAGATCTACCCGCTCGTCGGCAACGTGCCCAGCCTGGCCCGGCTGCTCGGGCTGCCCTACGTCCCGATCACCCCGCTGTTCCCGCTCCTCGGGCCGCTCGGGCTCGTGCCGCTGCCGTCGAAGTGGCTCATCGAGTTCGGCGAGCCGATCCGCACCGACACGCTGGCCGGCGACGCCGCCGACGGGGCGGACGCGGCGGACGACCCGATGCTGGTGCTGACCGTGACCGACCAGGTGCGGGAGACCATCCAGCAGACGCTCTACGCGCTGCTGATGGAGCGACCCTCCGTCTTCGGCTGACCGCATCGGTCC
Source organism: Nocardioides lentus (assembly GCF_039529515.1). Taxonomy (NCBI): domain Bacteria; kingdom Bacillati; phylum Actinomycetota; class Actinomycetes; order Propionibacteriales; family Nocardioidaceae; genus Nocardioides; species Nocardioides lentus. Next base: position 361,407 of record NZ_BAAAMY010000005.1, on the reverse strand, counting down.
GCGAGCGGCCCGGCGCCGAGCGGTGCGCCCGCGCGTCAGGGCAGGAGGTCTCCGACGCCGTCCAGGACGTCGTCGACCACGCCGCCGGACCCGCCGCCGTTGCCGCCGCCGTTGCCGCCGCCGGACCCGTTGCCGCCGGACCCGTTGCCGCCGCCGGTCTTGCCGCCGGAGCCGCCGGAGCCGCCGCCGGTCTTGCCGCCGGAGCCGCCGGAGCCGCCGCCGGAGCCGCCGAGGAGGCCACCGACCAGGCCGCCGCCGTCGGCGCCGCTGGTGCGGCCGTCACCGCCGAGCAGGCCGCCGAGGAGGTCCTCCTCGGGCAGCGGGTCGACCGGGGCGCCGTCGCCGTCGGGGGTCGCGGTGCCGGTCGGCGCGGAGGTGCCGGGGTCGGAGCCGTCGGTCCCGCCCCCGCGTGTGCCCGCGCCGCCACGACCGGAGCGTCCGTCGGTGCCGTCGTCGGGCCGCCCGCCGGAGCGGGGACCGGAGGTCGGGGTCGGGCTCGCGGGCGGCAGGGCCACGGCGTCGGGGTCGAAGTCGGGGGTCTCGAGGCCGACGTCCGCGGCCAGCGAGCGCAGGTCGGCCGAGCAGAGCGGGCAGGCGCTGAGCGCGTCCGTGTCGATCATGGCCACGGTGTCGCTGGCGTCCTGCCAGGCGAGCAGCCCGCTGTCGGGCATGGTCGGCTGCATGCGCGCCAGGTCGCGGCTGCTGGCGGCGGTGAAGGTGCGCAGCTCGTCGACGATCGCGCGGTCGCCGGTGCGGGCGTACTCGTCGAGCAGCAGCGACGCCGCGCCGCGGGCCCGTGCGCTGAAGTCGCCCAGGGTGGCCGGGATCTGCGCCGTCGAGGCCGCCTCGGGTGCCTCGAGGACCGCGAGGGTCTCCTCGAGGCGGTCGGTGGCGTCGGCCAGCATCAGCTCGGCCCGCGCCCGTTCGCCGGTGGTCATGCCGGTCCGGGCGTCCTCGAGGGCCCGCTTGACGGGGTAGAGGGTCTCGCCGGGCAGGGCGGTCTGGGCGGCGACGCCGACCGAGGCGCCCACCCCGAGCGCCGCGAGGGTGCCGGCGGCGACGACGAGCCGGCGCCGCGGGGCGCGCTCGCCGGCGGGGCGCAGCCGCAGCCGCTCCTCGGCGGCGGCCGCGGAGCCGGACCGTGCCGGCGAGGCCGTGGCCAGACGGTCGGCCTCGGCCAGGAGGCGCGCCCGGAGGTCGGCCACGCGCGCGGGGGAGGGCTCGGGGGCGGGGACGCCGCGCAGGGCGGAGACGACGGCGAGGAGGTCGCCGTCGGCGGCGCCGTCCCCGCGGCCCTCCACGGCGCGGTCGAAGGCCTCGGCCGCGCGCCCCGGGCTCCACATGCGTGTCATCCCACCTGCCTCGATGTCTGGTTCCGCCCGCCAGCCCCCATGACCGGCGGGCGGGACGTGCTGACCAACGAGGGGCGGTGGCACCGGGTTACGCGGGACGTCGGTCTCATCGGTCGCGGATCCCCTCGGGCACCAGCTTGGCGAGGTTGCGGACCCCCCGCAGCTGCAGCTGCTTGACGGCCCCGTCGCTGCGGCCGAGGACCGCGGCGGTCTCGGCGATGCTGAGGCCCTGCAGGAAGCGCATGACGAGGCACTCCTGCTGCTCGGTCGGCAGCCGGGTCATCGCCTCCATCAGCATCTCGTTGGTCAGCGACGTCATCACCGTCGACTCGACGGTCTCCGTGGTGGAGTCGTCGTGCGGCGTCATGTCCTCGGTGGTCGCCTCCAGGCGGGTCCGGCCCGCCTTGAAGTGGTCGGTGGTGAGGTTGCGGGCGATCGTCATCAGCCACGCCCCGAAGTCGCGGCCCTGCCACCGGAAGCCGTCCATGTTGCGCAGGGCGCGGAAGAACGTGTCGGCAGCGAGGTCCTCGGCGAGGCTCTGCGACCGCGTCCGGTAGTAGAGGAAGCGGTACACCGACGGGTGGTAGTGGTCGTAGAGCTCGCCGAAGGCCTCGCGGTCGCCGCCGCGGGCCAGCTCGACGAGCGCGATCAGCCGCGCCCGCTCGCCGGCGTCGTCCTCGGAGGAGGCGGCCTGGTCGTGGTCGCCGTACGTGTCGGACCGGCCGCCGCCCGCGGCGAGGGAGCTCTCGGCGAGCAGCAGCCCGGGGACCACCGGTCGACCGGGGCCGGCGGGCACGAGGGCGCGGCCGGGCGACGACGGCGCGAGCGCGGCGAGGACGGCGCGGCGCAGGGCGCTCCACCCGTCCCCGTCCCCGCGGCGTGCGCCGGCTGCCATCGAGCGTCCCTCCCCCTGCCCGTCCCCGATCGCGAGGAGGGCTACCGCCCCACGGTAGGTGAGGACGGGCCCCAGCGGAACCGGTCCACGCGGATCCGGTTCGGGCGTCAACCTCCGCCGCGTCGCCGCGCGGCGACCGCGGCGGCCCCGAGCGTCAGCGCGCCGGCGACCCCGGCGGTCGTCAGGCCGGCGCGGGCGGCGCGGCGGCCGACCCGGTAGTCGCGCACGGGCCAGCCCTGCTCCTCGGCGTGGCGGCGCAGCCGGCGGTCCGGGTTGACCGCGCACGGGTGGCCCACGAGGCCGAGCAGGGGCAGGTCGTTGACCGAGTCCGAGTACGCCGAGCAGGCCGCCGGGTCCAGCCCCTCGGCCTCGACGAGCTCGGCGACGACGTCGCGCTTGGCCGGCCCGTGGAGGAGGTCGCCGACGAGGCGCCCGGTGTAGACGCCGTCCACGTGCTCGGCGACGGTCCCCATCGCACCCGTCAGCCCGAGACGCCGCGCGATCACCTCGGCGATCTCGATGGGCGCGGCGGTCACGAGCCAGACCCGCTCGCCGCGGTCGAGGTGGATCTGCGCCAGCGCCCGGGTGCCCGGCCAGATCCGGTGGGCCATGCCGTCGTCGAAGACGTCCTCCGCGAGCGACTGCAGCTCGCTGACGGGGTGCCCCGCGATGAGGCCGAGCGCGGAGACCCGGGCGTCGGCGACGTGACCGGCGTTCTCGGCCCCGAGGAGCCGGAAGGACACCTGCCTGCGCAGCGCCTCCCACATCTCGCGGCGTCCGAAGAAGCCGCGGTCGTACATCCCGCGCGCGAGGTGGTAGATGCTCGCGCCCTGCACGATCGTGTTGTCGACGTCGAAGAAGGCGGCCGCCCGCGGGTCGGGCGCCACGGCCAGCGCCTGCTCGACCTCGGAGGCGGCGGCCTGGGCCTCGCCGGCCAGGCTCGAGCGGAGGGTGAGGTCGGGCGCCCGCACGGTCCTGCGCTCCGGACCGGGCTGACGCGGTGTCACGCGCCTCACCCTAGCCCCCGCCGGACCGCCGGACCGCCGCCCTAGGCTGGGCCGGTGCCGTCCGCCGAGACCCCGCCCCGCGTGCGGGTGCTGACCCGCGTCGACTGCCACCTCTGCGCCCAGGCCCTCGAGGCCGTCGCCGCCGTCTGCGCCGAGCTGGGGGAGCGCTGGGAGGAGGTCGACGTGGACGCCGACGCCTCGCTCGCCGCCCGTTACGACGAGCAGGTCCCGGTCACCTTCGTCGACGGCGCCCAGCACGACTTCTGGCGCGTCGACCCCCGCCGCCTGCGCGCCGCGCTGACCGAGGGCGGACGGGTCGGCTGACCCGGGCTGGCCCCGGTCGGAGCCCGGTCGGAGCCCGGTCGGAGCCCGGTCGGACCGACGGCCCCGGTCGGCCCCCGGGCCCGCTCGGAGTGTGACGCCTCACATGTGGTAGCGGGGGGCGTCGCGGAGTTTGTTCTCGCGTTCACGAACTCCTACAGTGACGAGGCCGCGCGACGGTGAACGACACCACTCGCGACCTCCCGGACGTCGGTCCAGGGAGCGCGCGGCGGGAGACGAGAGACGTGACGGCACGGCGCCCAGCGCGGCCCGCCCCGCAGGCGGCCGACGGGAGCGACCCCGGTGGGGAGAAGGGTCTCCCCGAGGCCACGCTCGCCCGGCTCCCCGTCTACCTGCGCGCCCTGACCACGCTCGCCGAGGCCGAGACGGCCACGTGCTCGAGCGACACGCTCGCGACGCTCACCGGGGTCACCGGCGCGAAGGTCCGCAAGGACCTGTCCCACCTCGGCTCCTACGGCACCCGCGGCGTCGGGTACGACGTGGCCTACCTGCGCTACCAGATCGCCCGCGAGATCGGCCTGACGCAGGACTGGCCGGTCGTGGTCGTCGGGATCGGCAACCTCGGCCACGCGCTCGCGGGCTACTCGGGCTTCCGCAGCCGCGGCTTCCGCGTCGTGGCCCTGCTCGACGCCGACCCCGAGCGTCACGGCGAGGAGGTCGCGGGCATGCGGGTGCGCCCCTTCGACGACCTCGAGGGCGTGGTGGCCGAGCAGCACGTCAAGATCGCGGTGATCGCCACCCCCGCCCCGGCCGCGCAGGACGTCGCCGACCGCATGGTCGCCGCGGGCGTCAGCAGCATCCTGAACTTCGCCCCCGCGGTGCTCTCGGTGCCCGACGGCGTGGACGTCCGCAAGGTCGACCTGTCGACCGAGCTGCAGATCCTCGCCTACCACGAGCAGCGCAAGGCACCGGCAGACCGGCTCGTCGGCCCCGCCGACGGGGTACCCGTACCCGGACCGGGCGACGCGGGGGAGCGGGCCGCCCCGCACCCGGCGGGCGCCCCACGACGCGAGGAGGAACACGCATGAGCATCCTGGTGGTGGGCGTCTCCCACTCCTCGGCCCCCGTGGCGCTGCTCGAGCGCCTCGCGCTCGACCACGACGGGGTGGTCAAGCTCGTCGCCGACGTGGTCGGCAGCGAGCACGTCACCGAGGCCACGGTCGTGGCGACCTGCAACCGCATCGAGGTCTACGCCGACGTCGACCGCTTCCACGGCAGCGTCGAGGAGATCTCCCGGCTGCTGGCCGACCGGGCCGACGAGCGCGCCGAGGCGCTCGTGTCCCACTTCTACGTCCACTACGACGACGCGGCCGTCAGCCACCTGTTCCGGGTCGCCTGCGGGCTCGACTCGATGGTGGTCGGCGAGACGCAGGTGCTCGGCCAGACCCGCGAGGCGCTGCGCGTCGGCCAGGAGGCCGGCAGCGTCGGTCCCGCGCTCAACGCGCTGTTCCAGCAGGCGCTGCGCGTCGGCAAGCGCGCCCACGCCGAGACCGACATCGACCGGGCCGCCCCCTCGCTGGTGACCGCCGCCCTCGACCGCGCCGGGGCGACCTCCCTCGAGGGTCGTCGCGTGCTGGTCGTCGGCGCCGGCGCGATGGCCTCGCTCGCGGTGTCGACCGCCGCCGCCCGCGGCGCGGAGAGCATCGTGGTGGCCAACCGCAGCGCCGCCTCCGCGGACCGCCTCGCCGCGCTGTACGGCGCCCGCCCGGCCCCGCTGGGCGACCTCGGGCTCGAGCTGGCCCACGCCGACCTCGTCGTGTCGTGCACCGGCGCCGCTGGCACGGTGCTCGACGTCGAGACCCTGCGCGAGGCCCGCGCCGGCCGGGTCGGCGACCCGCTGGCGGTCATCGACCTCGCGCTGCCCCACGACGTCGACCCCGCCGTCGCCGACGAGCCCGGCGTGACCCTGGTCGGCCTGGCCCGGCTCGCCGAGGAGCTCGGCCGGACGCCCGACGCCGGGGCCGGTGGTCCCGTGCCGGACGCCGCGGCCGAGGCCGTCGACAGCGTCGCCGGCGTCCGCTCGATCGTGGGCCAGGAGGTCGCCGCCTTCCTCGCGGTGCGCCGCCAGGCCAGCGTCACGCCCACCGTGGTCGCGCTGCGCTCGATGGCGACCTCGGTCGTCGACGCCGAGATGGCACGCCTCGACACCCGGCTCCCCGGCCTCGACGCGGTCGCGCGCGCCGAGGTGCTGCACGCCGTCCGACGGGTGGCGGACAAGCTGCTGCACCAGCCGACCGTGCGGGTCAAGGAGCTGGCCGGCGAGACCGGTGCGGTCTCCTACGCCGCCGCCCTCGCCGAGCTGTTCGCGCTCGACCCCGACGCGGTCGACGCCGTGACCCGGCCCGAGGGGCTGGAACGGTGAGCGCCGTGACCGGTGCCCGGACCCTGCGGGTCGGCACCCGCGCGTCCCGTCTGGCGACCACGCAGTCGCAGCACGTCGCGGACCTGATCACCCGCGAGCTCGGGGAGCCCACGGCGCTGGTCGAGGTCACCACGGAGGGCGACACCAACCGCGCCCCCCTCGCGCAGATCGGCGGCACCGGCGTGTTCGTCGGCGCGCTGCGCGAGGCCCTGCTGCGTGGCGACGTCGACGTCGCCGTCCACTCGCTCAAGGACCTGCCCACCGCCCCCGCCGACGGCATCGCGCTCGCCGCCGTCCCGCCGCGCGAGGACCCGCGCGACGCGGTCGTCGCCCGCGACGGCCTCACGCTGGGCGAGCTGCCGGCCGGCTCCCGGGTCGGCACCGGCTCGCCGCGCCGCGCCGCGCAGCTCGCGGCGCTCGGGCTCGGCCTGGAGGTCGTGGCCATCCGCGGCAACGTCGACACGCGGCTGCGCAAGGTCGCCGACGGCGAGGTCGACGCCGTCGTCCTGGCCCGTGCCGGCCTGGCGCGGATCGGCCGGGTCGACGAGGTCACCGAGACCCTCGACCCGCTCCAGATGCTGCCCGCTCCCGGCCAGGGAGCCCTCGCGATCGAGTGTCGCGCCGACGACGAGCACCTCCGGGCGCTCCTGGCAAGTTTGCAGGATCGTCGCGCACGCGCCACCGTAGACGCCGAGCGGGCCGTGCTCGCCGCACTCGAGGCCGGGTGCTCCGCCCCCGTCGGGGCGCTCGCCGAGGTCGCCGAGGGCGACGACGGCGACGAGCTGTGGATCCGGGCCGTGGCCCTGGCCGCCGACGGCTCGGTCGAGATCCGCCGCTCGGCCAGCGGCGACCCGTCCGACGCCGCGGGCGTCGGGCACCGCCTCGCGGGCGAGATGCTCGCCGACGGGGCGGCCGAACTGATGGACAACCAGTGAGAGAGCAGCGCGCATGACCACAGTGACGTCCCCCGTCCGCTCCGCCGACAGCACCCCATCCGCTCCCGCCCCGACCCCGTCGCGGGCCGGTGGGCGCAGCGGTGCCGCGCCGGCTCCGCGCGGCTGGGTGTCCTTCGTGGGCGGCGGCCCCGGTGACCCCGGGCTCCTCACCGTGCGCGCCGTCCAGCTGCTGCAGCAGGCCGACGTCGTCGTGACCGAGGTCGCGGGCCACGAGGAGATGGTGCGCCGCCTCCTCGAGCTGCCGGCCACCGACCTCGGGGAGACCCCCGAGACCGGCGCCGACGACGTGAGCGGCCCCGAGATCGTCGACGGCGGCTTCGGCGAGGACGGCCAGCCCCTGACCCACGCCGCGCGCGCCAAGCTGGTCGTCAAGCAGGCCAAGGGCGGTCGCCACGTCGTGCGCCTGATGGCCGGCGACCCCTTCCTGTACGCCTCCGGCCCCGAGGAGGCGCAGGCCTGCGTGAAGGCGGGCCTCGGCTTCGAGGTCGTCCCGGGCGTCAGCTCCGTCACCGCGGTCCCGGCGTACGCCGGCATCCCGCTGACCACCAAGAACCACCGCGAGGTCGCCGTCGTCACCTGCGGCGAGGCCCGGATCGACTGGAGCCGCTACGCCGACGACCGCACCCTGGTGCTGCTCTCGGCGGTCGGGTCGATCGGCGAGGTCGCCGAGGCGCTCGTCGCCGCCGGCCGCCCCGCGACCACCCCGGTCTCCATGACCAGCGTCGGCACGACGACCGCGCAGGACACCCTGGTGTCCACGCTCGCCGACGTCGCCGCGGACGCCCGCGCCGCCCGCGTCGAGGCCCCGGCCGTCACCGTGGTCGGCGACGTGGTCGACCTGCGCCAGACGCTGTCCTGGTTCGAGACCAAGCCGCTGTTCGGCTGGCGGATCCTGGTGCCGCGCACCAAGGACCAGGCCGGCCCGCTCGTGGAGCGGCTGCGCGGCTACGGCGCCGTTCCCGAGGGCGTCCCCACGATCTCGGTCGAGCCGCCGCGCAACCCGCAGCAGATGGACAAGGCCGTCCGCGGCCTCGTCGAGGGCCGCTACGAGTGGATCGCGTTCACCTCCGCCAACGCGGTGCGTGCGGTGCGCGAGAAGTTCGAGGAGTACGGGCTCGACGCGCGCGCCTTCTCCGGGCTCAAGATCGCCGCCGTCGGCGACAAGACCGCCGAGGCCATCGCGGCCTGGGGCCTGCGTCCCGACCTGCTGCCCTCCGGGGAGCAGTCCGCCGCCGGGCTGCTCGAGGACTGGCCGCCGTACGACGACGTGCTCGACCCGATCAACCGGGTGTTCCTGCCGCGCGCCGACATCGCGACGGAGACCCTCGTCGCCGGCCTCGTCGAGCTCGGCTGGGAGTGCGACGACGTCACCGCCTACCGGACCGTGCGGGCCGCCCCGCCGCCGGCGCCGACGCGCGACGCGATCAAGTCGGGCAAGTTCGACGCGGTGGTCTTCACCTCGTCGTCCACGGTGCGCAACCTCGTCGGCATCGCCGGCAAGCCCCACCCGTCGACGATCATCGCGGTGATCGGCCCCCACACGGCCAAGACCGCCGAGGAGCACGGCCTGCGGGTCGACGTGATGGCCGCCGCGCCGTCCGCCGACGAGCTCGCCGACGCGCTCGCGGACTTCGGCGCCGTGCGTCGCGCCGAGCTCCTCGAGTCGGGCCAGCCGGTCACGAAGCCGTCGGAGCGTCGGACGACGTCGCGCCGCAAGAGCGGTTCCTGAGCCGCGTGGAGCGACCGGTCGTCCGGCCGCGTCGGCTGCGGCGCACGCCCGCGCTGCGGGCGATGGTCGCCGAGACCTCGGTCGCGGCGTCGCAGCTGGTGCTGCCGGTGTTCGTGGCCGAGGGGGCCGACGCGCCCCGGCCCATCTCGTCCATGCCCGGCGTCGTGCAGCACTCGCGTGACTCCCTGCGCGCCGCGGCCGTCGAGGCCGCGGAGCTGGGGCTCGGCGGGATCATGCTGTTCGGCCTGCCCGCGGCGAAGGACGCGGTCGGCTCGGGCGCGACCGACCCGCAGGGCGTGCTCACCGTCGCCGTCCGCGACGTGGTCGCCGAGGTCGGCGACGCGCTGCCGGTGATGGCCGACCTGTGTCTCGACGAGTTCACCGACCACGGCCACTGCGGCGTGCTCGCCGCCGACGGCGGCGTCGACAACGACGCCACGCTCGAGGTGTACGCCGAGATGGCGCGCGTGCTCGCCGACGCCGGCGTCGACGTCGTCGGCCCGAGCGGGATGATGGACGGCCAGGTCGCCGTGATCCGCGACGCCCTCGACGGCGCCGGTCACACGGCGACCACGATCCTGGCCTACTCCGCGAAGTACGCCTCCGCCTTCTACGGCCCGTTCCGCGAGGCCGTGGACTCCTCGCTGTCCGGAGACCGCCGGGCCTACCAGCAGGACCCCGGCAACGGCCGCGAGGGCGTGCGCGAGGCGCTGCTCGACGTGGCCGAGGGCGCCGACATGGTGATGGTCAAGCCCGCGCTGGCCTACCTCGACGTGCTCCGGCGCGTGCGCGACGCGGTCGACGTGCCGGTCGCGGCGTACAACATCTCGGGGGAGTACGCCATGGTCGAGGCCGCCGCCGCCCACGGCTGGATCGACCGCGAGCCCGCCATCCTCGAGACGCTGACCTCGATCCGCCGCGCCGGCGCCGACGTGGTCCTCACCTACTGGGCCGCCGAGGCCGCACGCCTGCTCGCCCGCTGAGTCGGCAGCTGTGGGCGCCCGAGGGGCGTCGAGTCGGCCCGGACGCGCACGCCGGTGGCGTCGAGTCGGCCCGGATGTGCGCGCTGCGGTGCGTCCGAGCGTCGACCGGGGCGCCCGTACGACGCACGTCACCGCCGACCCTACGGCGAACGCCGCGCCCCCCGAGGGGAGCGCGGCGTCCGGTGCCGGGATCGGACGACCTCAGCTGGTCTTCTCGGTGATGCAGGCCGCGAGCTGATTCTGCTGGCTCGGCGTCAGCAGCGAGCTGAGGATGCCGCCGAGGCCGAGGTCGGCCAGGCAGGCCACCCGCGCCTCGGCCGTGGTGAGGACGTCCTTGATCGGTCCGGTCGGGTCCTTCGGGATGTCGACGCCGCCGCCGTTGTTGCCCCCGGGGCTGTTGCCGCCACCACCGCCGGAGGGCGGCTGGACGGGGGGCTGGCTCGGCGCCGGGTCGGGGCTGGGGGCGGGCGAGGGCTCGGGCTCCTCGCGGACGTCGGTGTCGGTGCCACCGGAGGTGCCGGTGCCGGCACCGCCGCCGGAGGGTCCGACCGGGGCGCCGGCGGCGGGGCCGCCGGCGCGGGGAGCGGCCTCGGGGGCGGGCTGGAAGGTGTTGCCCGACGCCGTCGCGGTCGGGACGGAGGAGTAGTCGCCCTGCGAGTACGCCTCCATGATCGAGAGCACGAGGTCGACGTAGTCCTCGGAGTTGTTGTAGCGGAAGACCGCCGAGCGCTGCCCCGCGGTCGTCGAGAGGTCCTCGTCGCCCGAGCAGAGGTAGACGGCGCTCGCCAGGGCCGCGTCGTCGATGTCCTGCGGGTTGCGCTCGCCGTCGCCGTCGGCGTCGACGCCCACCACCGACCAGGTGGAGGGGATGAACTGCATCGGCCCGACCGCGCGGTCGAACCTCCGGTCGGCGTCGAGCTGCCCGGCGTCGGTGTCGCGGATCGTGGCGGTGCCGTTGCGGCCGTCGAGCGGAATGCCGCGGATGCCGGGCTGCGCGACGCCGTCGGAGTCGAGGACGTTGCCGCCGAAGCGGCCGTGGTCGGACTCGACGCGGCCGATCGCGGCCACGAGCTGCCAGGTGATGTTGCAGCCGGCGTCGGCGCGGTTGATGACCGTCTCCGCCCGCTGGTAGGCCGCCAGGGCGGCGGCCGGGATGCCGTTGGTGGACGCGGTGCGCACGGCCTCCGCGCCGCGGCCCGCGGGCACGCCGGGGGCGATGGCGCCGGGTCGCGACAGGCTGGCCGGGGCCTCGATGGCCTCGGTGGGCACGGACGTGCCGTCCGGCAGGTCGACGTCGACCTGGTCGGCGGCCGCGGTCAGCGAGACGGTCGGCGCGGCCAGGCCTGCGGTCCAGGCGGCGGACAGCAGCGCGAGCGGCAGCAGCGTCAGCGCCTTCTGCGTCCGGCCGAACCGACGTGGTGTCGACATCCGTGTTCTCCCCATTCCCCCGCCGACGCCCTCCCGAGCGTCCGCGACTCGCGGTCCCATCCGGCCTCCACCCCTCCGACGGAGGGCCGTGATATCCCCAACGAAGTGTGCCACTTCACGTTACGGCTGCACCACGGAACCACAGGACCGTGCCGCAGGGCCGCGCGACGTGAGCACCCTCACAAGTGAACGACTGTACCGGCCATGGGCGGCTCCCGCACCCCTTCGAGCGGCCACACGGGCCCTGACCTGCGGCGACGCCCCGCGCCGGCCGGACGACGGGCCCCCGGGGGCGGGCGGAGCGGCCTTGGCCGTCTCGGCGATGATGGGGTCATGGTCGAGGCCGGTCGGGACAGCGAGCAGGACCCCGCGCGCGCAGGCACGGACGCCGGTGGCGCGGGCGGGCAGGCGGCCTCGCGCGCCCTCTTCGAGCGCGCCCTCGCCGTCACCCCGGGGGGCGTCAACTCCCCGGTGCGCGCCTTCAACGGCGTCGGCGGCACCCCACGGTTCATCACCTCCGCGGCCGGCGCGCGGCTCACCGACGCCGACGGCCACGAGTACGTGGACCTGATCGGCTCCTGGGGCCCGATGCTGCTGGGCCACGCCCACCCCGAGGTCGTCGCCGCCGTCACCGCGGCCGCGGCGCGGGGCACGTCGTACGGCACGCCCACGGTGCCCGAGCTCGAGCTCGCCGAGGAGATCGTCGCCCGCACCCCCGTCGAGCGGGTCCGGCTCGTCTCCTCCGGCACCGAGGCGACCATGTCCGCGATCCGGCTGGCCCGGGGCTTCACCGGACGCGACGTGGTCGTGAAGTTCGCCGGCTGCTACCACGGGCACGTCGACGCGCTGCTGGCCTCCGCGGGATCGGGCCTGGCGACGTTCGCCCACTCCGGCTCGCCCGGGGTGCCCGAGTCGGCCGCCGGCGAGACCGTCGTGCTGCCCTACAACGACCGTGACGCCGTCACGGCGGCGTTCGCCGAGCACGGCCCCCGCATCGCCTGCCTGATCACGGAGGCCGCCGCCGGCAACATGGGCGTCGTCCCGCCCGACCCCGGCTTCAACCGCTTCCTGTCCGAGACCTGCGCGGCCCACGGCGCGCTGTTCGTCACCGACGAGGTGATGACCGGCTTCCGCGCCTCGGCCCGGGGCTACTGGGGCATCGACGGCGCGGTCGAGGGCTGGACCCCCGACCTGATGACGTTCGGCAAGGTGATGGGCGGCGGCTTCCCGGCCGCGGCGTTCGGTGGTCGCGCCGACATCATGGCCCGGCTCAGTCCCGACGGGCCCGTCTACCAGGCGGGGACGCTGTCTGGGAACCCCGTCGCCACCACCGCCGGCCTCACGACCCTGCGGCTCGCCACCCCCGAGGTCTACGAGCACGTCGCCAAGGCCGGCGAGATCGTCAAGCAGGAGGCCTCCGCGGCGCTCTCGGCGGCCGGGGTGCCCCACCACGTGCAGTCCGCGGGCACCATGTTCTCGGTGTTCTTCCGCGAGGGCCCGGTGCGCGACTTCGACGACGCCTCGGGCCAGGACCTGACGGCGTACGCCGCGTTCTTCCACGCGATGCTCGACGCCGGCGTGCACCTTCCGCCCTCGGCGTACGAGGCGTGGTTCCTCTCCGCGGCGCACGACGACGCCGCGCTCGAGACCATCGCCGCCGCCCTGCCGGGCGCGGCCCGCGCGGCCGCCCGCGCGGCGGGGACGGGGGTGCGCGGGTGAGCGGCGAGGAGACCACGGTCGTGCACCTGCTGCGCCACGGCGAGGTCCACAACCCCGGTGGGGTGCTCTACGGCCGGCTGCCCGGCTACCACCTGTCCGAGCGGGGCCGGGCCATGGCGCGACGCGTCGCGGAGGTCGTCGCGGGGCGGGACGTCGTCCACCTGCGGGTCTCCCCCCTCGAGCGGGCGCGGGAGACCGCCCAGCCGCTGGCCGAGGCCTTCGGGCTGGAGCCCACCATCGACGACCGGGTCATCGAGTCGGCCTCGAAGTTCGAGGGCCAGCGCTTCGCCATCAACGACGGCGCCCTGGGCCGCCCGGCCGCCTGGCGCCACCTGCGCAACCCCGTCCGCCCGTCCTGGGGCGAGCCGTACGGCCAGATCGCGGCGCGCATGCTCGCCGGCGCCGCGGCCGCCCGCGACGCCGCCCGCGGCCACGAGGCTGTCGTCGTGTCCCACCAGCTCCCGATCTGGACGACCCGGCTGCACGTGGAGGGCAAGCACGTCTTCCTCCACGACCCCCGCCGCCGGCAGTGCACCCTGTGCTCGCTCACGTCGCTGCACTACCGCGGCGACCGGCTGGTGCGGCTCACCTACTCCGAGCCCGCCGGCGACATGATCCCCCTCGCCGACCGCAGCGCCCCCTTCTCCTCGGGTGGGCGCCACGAGGAGCCCGCCGTCCCATGACCCGCCCCCGCCGTACCCTCGTCCCCCTCGTCGGGGCGCTGCTGGCCACCGTCGTCGCCGTCTCGGGCTGCACGGAGACCGAGGGGACCGGCGACAAGGGCTACGTCACCGGGGACGGCCAGATCAACCAGGTGGCCCTCGAGGGCCGGGGCGACCCGGTCGAGCTCACCGGCGAGGGCCTCGACGGCGAGCCGCTCGACCTCGCGGACCTCCGTGGCGAGGTCGCCGTGGTCAACGTCTGGGGCGCCTGGTGCGGCCCGTGCCGCGCCGAGATGCCCGAGCTCGTGGGCGCGGCCGAGGAGACCGCCGACGAGGCGCAGTTCGTCGGCATCAACATCCGCGAGGACTCCCAGGCCACGGCCCAGGCCTTCAACCGGACCTTCGAGGTCGACTACCCGTCGTTCTGGTCCCCGGACGGGGAGGCGCTGCTGGCCTTCACGGGCACGCTGGGCCCGCGCACGATCCCGGCCACCGTGGTGCTGGACGCCGAGGGCCGCATCGCCGCAAGCATCATCGGCCCGCTGCCGTCGCAGCAGACGCTGGTGGACCTCGTCGAGGAGGTCGCGGACGAGTCCGCGCCCGCTGGCGGGTCGACCCGTGGGTGAGTGGTTCGGCGAGACGGCCGCCTCCGGGTCGCTGCTGCTCGCGCTGCCCGTCGCCCTCGTCGCGGGTCTGGTCTCGTTCTTCTCGCCCTGCGTGATCCCCCTGCTGCCGGGCTACCTGTCCTACGCCACGGGTCTCTCGGGCGCGGACCTCGCCGCGGGGGAGTCCGACGCCCGCCGCGGGCGGATGCTCGCGGGCTCGCTGCTGTTCGTGCTCGGCTTCTCGGCGGTGTTCGTCGCCATCGGCACGGCGTCCGGGGCGCTCGGCGAGGCGCTGGTCGACTACCGCCGGGAGATGACCGTCGCGCTCGGGCTGATCTCGGTCGTGCTCGGCCTGGCCTTCGCCGGTCTGGTGCCGTTCCTGCAGCGCGAGAAGCGGATCCACGCGGTGCCCCGGGTCGGGCTGGCGGCCGCGCCGTTCCTCGGCTTCCTGTTCGGCCTGGGCTGGACGCCGTGTATCGGCCCGACGCTCGGCGTCATCTCGACCCTGGCGATCAACGAGGGCACCGCCGGGCGCGGCGCCCTGCTCTCCGCGGTCTACGCCGTCGGCATCGGCCTGCCCTTCGTCGTCGCCGCCGTCGCCTACCGGCGCTTCCTCGGCGCCGTGTCGTTCGTCCGGCGCCACCAGGTCTGGGTGATGCGCATCGGCGGGGCGATGATGGTGCTGACCGGTCTCGCGCTCCTCACCGGCTGGTGGGACGTGGCCGTGTCGTGGCTGCAGCTGAACCTGGTGTCCGGATTCGAGGTGGCGGTGTGAGCGACACCCGACAGCGCCCGGGCGACGTCCGCCCCGAGGGCCACGTCTCCGGCTCGCCGGCCGAGCGCGGCTCCGTCGGCGGCCCGGGCGGCTCCGGGGACCGGCGGCCCGGCGACCTCACCGCGCGGGAGTCCCTGCGCTGGCTGTGGCGCCAGGTCACCTCGATGCGCACCGCGCTGGTGCTCCTGCTGCTGCTCGCCGTCGCCGCCGTGCCGGGCTCCGTCGTGCCGCAGGCCGACGTCGACGCCCTCGAGGTGTCGCGCTGGCAGGAGGCCCACCCGACCCTGACCCCGATCTACGAGCGGCTCGGGCTGTTCAGCGTCTACGACTCGGTGTGGTTCTCGGCGATCTACATCCTGCTGATGATCTCGCTGGTCGGGTGCATCCTGCCCCGCACCGCGGTCTACCTCCGCGGGCTGCGGGCCCGCCCGGCCAGGGCCCCGCGGCACCTGACCCGCCTGCCCGACAGCACGTCGTACACGACGACGGCGGAGCCGGCCGAGGTCCTCGAGGCCGCCCGAGCGGTGCTGCGCAAACGTCGGTTCCGCGTCGACGTCGGCGACGACGCCGTGGCCTCGGAGCGCGGCTACCTGCGCGAGGCCGGCAACCTGCTCTTCCACGTCTCGGTGGTCGTGGTGCTCGTCGGCGTGGCCCTCGGCGGCCTGTTCGGCTACCAGGGCGGCGTGATCGTGCTCGTCGGCGGCGGCTTCTCCAACAACCTCACCCAGTACGACGACTTCGTGCCGGGCGACCTGTACGACCCCGCCGACATGGAGCCGTTCAGCTTCGACGTCACCGACTTCGACATCTCCTGGCTCACCGACGGCCCGCGCGCCGGCATGGCCCAGCAGTTCGTCTCGCACCTCGACTACCGCGAGGCCCCCGGCGAGGAGACCCAGACCTACGACCTGCGGGTCAACCACCCGCTGACCATCGGCGACACCGACGTCTTCCTCATCGGCCACGGCTACGCCCCGGTCATCACGATCCGCGACGGCAACGGCGACGTGGTGCGCTCCGGCCCGGTCGTCTTCCTGCCCTCGGACCCGTCGTTCCGCTCGTTCGGCGTCGTGAAGTCGCCCGACGCCCGGCCGGAGCAGATCGCGCTCGAGGGCGAGTTCTACCCGACGTACGCCTTCACGCCCGAGCAGGGCCCGTTCTCCGCCTTCGGCGACGCCGTGAACCCGGCGATCGTGATGCAGGCCTACGTCGGCGACGTCGGCCTCGACGACGGCAGCCCCCAGTCGACGTACGTCCTGGACAAGGAGGACCTCGAGCTCCTGGAGAACCCGGACGGCTCGCTGTTCCGCATCCAGCTGTCGCCCGGCCAGGAGGTCGAGCTGCCCGACGGCGCCGGCACCGTCAGCTTCGACGGCGTGCAGCGCTGGAACCGGATCCAGATCAGCCAGACCCCGGGCAAGATGATCGCGCTGGCCGGCGTCGTGCTCGCGCTGATCGGCCTGCTGGGCTCGCTGTTCATCCGCCCGCGCCGCGTGTGGGTGAGGGCGAGGGCCGGCCGTGGTACCGGAGGGGGGACCCTCGTCGAGGTCGCCGCCCTCGACCGCTCCGGCGGCCACGAGGTCGGCGAGGAGCTGGAGCGCGTCGTCGCCGCGCTCCGGGACTCGGGGGCGCCGCCGGCGCCGGACGAGCGGGCCGCCGACGAGCACACCGACGAGCACACCGACCAGCAGCACCCCGATGAGCACCCGAAGGAGTCGTCGTGACCGACGCCGCGTGGGAACAGCTGAGCAACCAGGCCGTGGCGGGCGCCGGCCTCCTGTACTTCCTGGCCCTGATCGCCCACCTCGTCGAGTGGAGCGCGCTGCGGCGCCTGCCGGTCGAGAAGGCGGAGCGTCAGCCGGTCGCGGCCGGCGCCGTCGGCTCGCGGGGCGCGGGATCGTCCGCCGCGACCGACCAGACGGCGGGCGCGACGGGGGAGGACCTCGACGGGGCCCGTGGTCGGTCCGCGATGTTCGGGCGCCTCGGCCTGCTGCTGACGATCCTCGCCTGCGCGGTGCACGGTGTCTCGATGCTGTCGCGCGGGCTCGCGGCCGACCCCAACCGGGTGCCGTGGGGCAACATGTACGAGTTCACCCTCTCCGGCACCTTCTTCATCACGCTGATCTTCCTCGTGGTGCGCCAGCGGCTGCGGCTCGCCTGGATGGCGCCGATCGTCGTCGGCACCGTGACCACCCTGCTGATGATCGACGTGATCTGGCTCCACGAGGAGGTCGCGCCGCTGACGGAGGCGCTGTACTCGCCGTGGCTCGTGATCCACGTGGTCTCGGCCATCATCGCGACCGCGGCGTTCACGCTCGGCGGCCTGCTGTCGGTGCTCTACCTCGTCAAGGAGCGCCGTCCCGGCGGCACCACCGGCTACCTCGCCCGCGTCCCGGAGCCGGTCGTGCTCGACCGGATCTCCTACCGCCTGCACGCCTTCGCGTTCCCGGTGTGGACCTTCGCGGTGCTCATCACCGGCCCGATCTGGGCGCACGAGGCGTGGAGCCGCTACTGGAACTGGGACCCCAAGGAGGTGTGGGCGTTCATCACCTGGGTGGTCTACGCCGCCTACCTCCACGCCCGCGCCACGGCCGGCTGGCGCGGCCGCAACGCGGCGTACCTCGCGCTGCTCGGCACGGCGACGCTGTGGTTCAACTTCATCGGCATCAACTTCTTCTCCACCTCCAGCCAGCACTCGTACGCCGCCCCGGCCGTGGTCGAGCGCGTCGAGGCGCTCCAGGCCTCGGCCCCGCCCGGCGTCACCCCGGCGGTGCCCCTGCGCCTCTGAGACGAGCGCCGAGTCGGCCCGCGTGCGCACCTGCGGAGCGTCGAGTCGGCCCGGGTGCGCACCTGCGGAGCGTCGAGTCGGCCCGGGTGCGCACCTGCGGAGCGTCGAGTCGGCCCGGGTGCGAACCTCGACCCGCGCTCGTCGACCTGGAGCCGACGGCGTCGGCGCCGGAGCGCTCTCGCGGCAGGTCGTCCGCCGCCGTGGGTACGACGGTCGGGGACGGCTGCTGGCCGCCGACCGCGCCTGCGACGTTCCCTCGGCCGGTCCCGATGCCCGGGCGTGCGCATCCGGGCCGACTCGGTGTCCCGGGTGTGCGCATCCGGGCCGACTCAGGGGCCCGGGCGTGCGCATGCGGGCCGACTCGGTGTCCCGGGTGTGCGCATCCGGGCCGACTCGGGGGCCCAGGCGTGCGCGTCCGGGCCGACTCGGCGTCAGGAGTCGGTGCGGTGGTCCCGGGTGTCGCGGGTGTCCTCGTCGGGACGGGCGTCGTGCTGCTCGTCGCCGGCGGCGCCGGCCTCGGGTGCGGCGTCGGGGGCCGGGGGCTCCTCGGCCGGCTTGGCGCGGCGGCGCTTCTCGCGCTCGAGCTTCCACAGGAAGTCGGGGTCGTCGTCAGGACCGAGCGGACGCCGGGGCGGCGGGGGCACGGTGCCGCCGCCGGAGCCGCCGTCACGACCGGCGGCGCGACGCTGCCGCAGGCGCACGAGCAGGTACACCGCGACGGCGACCAGCACGACGACCAGCAGGAACCTCAACACCCCTCCAGGGTAGGCAACGGGTGGTCACGGGCAGTCACCGGCGCCGTCGGGCGCCGCCGTACGCTGGAGCCATGAAGGAGTTCGCCGTCTACACGGGTCTGCGCCTGGCCCTCCTGGCGGCCGCCTGGGCGCTCGTGAGCGGGATCTGGCTGCTGTTCACCGAGGACAGGCTGCCGATCCTGCTGCCGCTGGTCATCGCGTTCGTGATCTCCGGGGTCGCCTCGTACTTCCTCCTGAACCGCCAGCGCGACGCCTTCGCCCGGCGCATCCAGGCTCGGGCCGACCGCGCCGCAGCCCGCTTCGAGGACCGCCGGGGGCGCGAGGACGGCGGTGCCTGAGCCGGAGGCTCACCCCGCGTCGCGGGCCGCGACCGCGTGCCACGTCGTCGACCGCCCGGACGAGGGGCTGCGCGCCTGGCTCGACGAGGCCGTACGACGGGTCGAGGCCGACGCGAACCGCTCGGCCGACACGCACCTCCACGTCCTTCCCCTGCCGGACGCGGTGCGCGACGCGGGCGTCGACCTCTACCTCAAGGACGAGTCGGTGCACCCCACCGGCTCGCTCAAGCACCGCCTCGCGCGCTCGCTGTTCCTCTACGCGCTGTGCAACGGCTGGATCGGCCCGACGACCACGGTCATCGAGGCCTCCTCGGGCTCGACGGCGGTCTCGGAGGCCTACTTCGCCCGCCTCCTCGGGCTGCCGTTCGTCGCCGTGATGCCGGCGAGCACGTCACCGGAGAAGATCGCGCTGATCGAGTTCGAGGGCGGGCGCTGCCACCTGGTGGCCGACCCCGGCGCGATCTACGCCGAGGCGCACCGCCTGGCCGCCGAGACCGGTGGGCACTTCCTCGACCAGTTCACCTACGCCGAGCGCGCCACCGACTGGCGCGGCAACAACAACATCGCGGAGTCGATCTACGACCAGATGTCCTCCGAGCGCCACCCGGTGCCCGCGTGGGTGGTCGTCGGCGCCGGCACCGGCGGCACCTCCGCGACCATCGGTCGCTACATCCGCTACCGCCGGCACGCGACCCGGCTCTGCGTGGCCGACCCCGAGGGGTCGGCGTTCTTCGCCGGCTGGCGCGACGACGACCCGTCGGCCACGGCGGCGGGCTCGCGCATCGAGGGCATCGGACGGCCCCGGGTGGAGCCGTCGTTCCTGCCCGGTGTGGTCGACCGGATGGTCGCCGTGCCGGACGCGGCCTCGGTGGCCGCGGCCCGGTGGTGCACCCGGGTGACCGGCCGCTCGGCGGGCGGCTCGACGGGCACCTCGCTGTGGGCGGCGCTGCGCACGATCGCGCAGATGCGCCAGACCGGCGTGCCCGGGTCCGTGGTGACGCTGCTGTGCGACGGCGGCGAGCGCTACGCCGCGACGTACTACGACGACGCCTGGCTCGCCGCCCAGGGCCTCGACGTCGCGCCGTACGCGGCGACCCTGGAGCGGTTCGCCGCGACGGGGGAGTGGGACGAGCCGGCCTGAGGCCCCGGCGGGGCCCAGCACCGGCTCAGCCGTGGCTCACTTGCGCTTGCGCGCGTTGAGCTGGCGGCGCACCCGCTCCTCGGGCTGGCCGAGGACCTTCGACAGCAGCTGGACGCGGAAGACGTAGGCGGCGACGACGGCGGCCACGATGAGCAGGACCCAGATCATGGGCCGAGCCTACGTCGCGGCCGCGACGAGCAGGCCGACGAAGACCCCCGCGCCGAGCAGCAGCTCGGCCACCCCGGTGGCCTGCAGCACCGGGATCAGCGCCGGTCCGCCGGCGCCGCCGAGGACGGTGCGCCCGGCGCGGAGGGCGGGGGCGAGGAACACCAGCCCGAGCAGCGCCCAGGGCGAGGTCAGCGCCGCCACGCCGAGCAGGGCGAGCAGCGCGACGGCGAGCAGACCGGCGTACAGGCGACGGGTGCGGGCGTCGCCCAGCCGCACGGCCAGCGTCAGCTTGCCGGCCACCCGGTCGGTGGGGACGTCGCGGAGGTTGTTGGCGACGAGGATCGCGCACGCCAACGCGCCGATGCCGACCGCCGCGACCAACGCCGCGCCGAGGGCCTCGCCGCGGTCGGTCTGCACGTAGGTCGTGCCGGTCACGGCGACGAGCCCGAAGAACACGAACACCATGACCTCGCCCAGTCCCGCGTAGCCGTAGGGCCGTGAGCCGCCGGTGTAGTACCAGGCGGCCACCACCGACACGGCGCCGACCGCGAGCAGCCACCACGCGGTGGTCGCGGCCAGCACGAGCCCGGCCGCGGCGGCCACGCCGAACGCCGCGAAGGCGGCCCGCTTGACCGCGCCGGGCTCGGCGGCGCCGGAGCCGACCAGCCGCATCGGCCCGACCCGGTCGGCGTCGGTGCCGCGGATGCCGTCGGAGTAGTCGTTGGCGTAGTTGACCCCGACCTGCAGCGCGAGGGAGACCACCATCGCGAGCAGCGCCTTCCACCACACCGCGCCGTCCGCCCAGGCGGCGACGCCGGTGCCGGCGAGCACCGGCGCGACCGCGGCGGGCAGCGTGCGGGGACGCGCGCCCTGCACCCACTCCGACGCCCGTGCCATGCCCCAGATCCAAGCAGCGCCCGGCTGGGTAGCGTGACTCGGGTGACCACACCCGCGGGCCCCGCCGACCCGGGAGCGCGCGCGAGCCTCCACCCGGTCGCCGGGCCGACCGCCGCGGTCGTCGAGCTGGTCGCGGCCTGGCTCGCCGCCGACCCGGAGCCCCGGCCCCTGGTCGTGGCCACCTCGGGCTCGACCGGGCGGCCCAAGCGGGTGGTCCTCCCGCGCGCCGCCGTCGTCGCCTCGGCGAGGGCGACCGCCGCCCACCTCGGTGCCGAGGGCCGGTGGCTCCTCGCACTGCCCGTCTCCTACGTCGCCGGGCTCCAGGTCGTGGTGCGCTCCCTGCTGGCGGGCGCACCGCCCGTGCTCGGGGAGGACCACGAGACCCTCGGCGACGCGGTCGACGATCTGCTGCGGGGCGGCCGTCCGGGCCTCTGCTCCCTGGTGCCGACCCAGCTCGCCCGGCTGCTGGAGGACGAGGACGGGACCGCCGCCCTCGCCCGGCTGCGGGCCGTGCTGCTCGGCGGCGGACCCGTCGACCCCGCGCTGCGCGCCCGCGCCGAGGCGTACGGCGTGCGCGTGGTCGCGACCTACGGCGCGTCCGAGACCGCCGGCGGCTGCGTGTACGACGGTCGGCCCCTGCCCGGCGTCCGCGTGCGGATCGAGGCGACCGAGGACGTCCCCGCCGGCACGGGCGCCGGCACGGGTGCAGGCCGGATCCTCCTGGGTGGCCCCACGATCGCCGCCGGCTACGAGGACGACCCCGCACTGAGCGCCGAGACCTTCGTCGACGGGTGGTACCGCACCGCCGACGCCGGGCGCCTGCACCCCGACGGCACCCTGCAGGTGCTGGGCCGCCTCGACGACGTGGTCCTCTCCGGCGGCGTCAACGTGCCCGCGGGCGCGGTCGCGGCGCGCCTCCGCGAGCACCCCGCCGTGCGCGAGGCCGAGGTCGTCGGCGTGCCCGACGACGAGTGGGGCCAGCGGGTCGCGGCGGTGGTCGTCGCGTCGGGCCCGGCACCCTCGCTGGCACAGCTGCGCGACTTCGTGGGCGCCACGCTGCCGCGGGCCTGGGCTCCGCGGTCGGTGCGGGTGGTCGACGCGCTGCCCCTGCTGGGCACCGGGAAGGTGGACCGGCTGGCGCTGGCCCCGCTGGCCCGGGGGTCCACCGCATCCACTGCCTCCACCGGGGCCCCCGACGACACGGAGGACGAGCGATGACCGAGCCCGACGACCTGCACGTGTGGTCCCTGCCGATGCGGGTCCGCTTCCGCGGGCTGACCCTCCGCGAGGGGGTGCTGCTGCGCGGCGAGGCCGGCTGGGGCGAGTGGTCGCCCTTCGTCGAGTACGACGCCGCCGAGGCCGCCGCCTGGCTGCGCTGCGCCCGCGAGGCCGCGGCCGGCGACTGGCCCGCGCCGGTGCGCGACCGCGTCCCGGTCAACGTCACGGTCCCCGCCGTCGACCCCCGCGCCGCCCGCGCGCTCGTGCTCGCCGGCGGCTGCACCACCGCGAAGGTCAAGGTCGCCGAGCCGGGCGGCGACCTCGACGCCGACGCCGACCGCGTCGCGGCCGTCCGTGAGGCGCTCACCGAGGTCGCGGGCGACGGGGCGGCCACCCACGTGCGGGTCGACGCCAACGGCGCCTGGGACGTCGAGGAGGCCGTCGACGCCCTGGCCCGCCTCGACCGGGCCGCCGGCGGCCTGGAGTACGCCGAGCAGCCCTGCGCCGCGGTCGAGGACCTGGCCCGCGTGCGCCGCCGCACCTGGGTGCCGATCGCGGCCGACGAGTCGATCCGCCGCGCCGCCGACCCCTACCGGGTGCGCGAGCTCGAGGCCGCCGACGTCGCCGTGCTGAAGGTGCAGCCGCTCGGCGGCGTGCGGGCGTGCCTGCGGGTCGCCGAGGAGATCGGGCTGCCGGTCGTGGTCTCCAGCGCCGTCGAGAGCTCCGTGGGGCTCGCCGCCGGCGTCGCGCTGGCCGCCGCGCTGCCCGACCTGCCCCACGCCTGCGGCCTCGGCACGGCCACCCTGCTCGGCGACGACGTGCTCGACCCGCCCGCGCGGCCGGTCGACGGGTCCCTGCCCGTCACCCTGCTCGCCGGTGCCGCGCTCGGGCCCGAGCCCGACGCGCTCGCGCGCACCGCCGCCCCGGCCGACCGCGAGGCGTGGTGGCGACGCCGCCACGACGAGGTCGCGGCCCTGCTGGACGGCCGCCCGTGAGCGACGTGCCCGGCGCGACCGACCACGCCCGCGCCGTCGTGTCGGCGCTGCTCGCGGCCGGGGTGGGCGACGTGGTCCTCGCCCCGGGCTCGCGCAACGCGCCGCTCGCCTACGCCGCCCACGACGCCGCGCGGGCGGGTGCGCTGCGGCTGCACACCCGCATCGACGAGCGGACCGCCGCCTTCCTCGCCCTCGGCCTCACCCGCCACGGCGCCCGCGCCGCCGTGGTCTGCACGTCGGGGACGGCCGCGGCGCACCTGCACCCCGCCGTGCTCGAGGCCTCCCACGCCGGGATCGCGATGGTCGCCGTCACCGCCGACCGTCCGGCCGCCGTGCGGGGCACCGGCGCCAACCAGACCACCGACCAGGTCGACCTGTACGGCGACGCCGCCGACGCGCTCGACCTCGCCGCGGAGGACCTCGACCCGGCCCGCCCCGGCGCGGTCGACCTGACCGCCCGGCTCCGGGCCGCCGACGCCGCCCGACGCCCGGTGCACCTCAACGTGCAGCTCGCCCCGCCGCTGGTGCCCGACGCGCCCTGGACCGCCGTCCCCGCGCCCGCCCGCCGCGACCCGCTCCCGCGGCTGGCCGAGCCCGGCCTCGTGGTGCCCCGCGGACCGCGCACCGTCGTCGTCGCCGGCGACGACGCCGGGCCCCCCGCGCGCCAGCTCGCCGAGCGTGCCGGCTGGCCGCTGCTGGCCGAGCCCAGCTCGGGCTCGCGCACCGGCGCCCACGCGATCCGCACCTACCGGCTGCTGCTCGCCGCCGGTTGGGCCGACCGCGTCGAGCGGGTCGTCGTCGCGGGCCACCCCACGCTGTCCCGGCCGGTCACGGACCTGCTGACGCGCGGCGACGTCGAGGTGGTCTCGCTGCGCGCCCGCGGACGGTGGCCCGACCGGCCGTTCGCCGTGGCCGCCGAGCACGACGCGCTCGAGGTCGCCGACGACCCCGACGGGCTCGACGACCCCGACTGGCTCGCGGGCTGGCGCGCCGCCGACGCGACCACGGCCGCCCGGCTCGACGCCCTGCTCGCCGCGGGGGTCGCCGACGGCGGGCTGGACCCGTGGACCGTGGCGGGCCGGGTGACGGCCGCGCTCCCGCCGACCGGCCTGCTGGTCGTGGGGGCCTCGAACCCGGTCCGCGACCTCGACCTCATGGTCCACGGCTGGGGGGTCGGGGAGCGGCGGATGGTCGTCGCCAACCGCGGGCTGGCCGGCATCGACGGCACGGTCTCGACCGCGGTCGGCGCCGCGATCGCGCGCCGCCACAGCGCCCGGCGGATCGCGCTGATGGGCGACGTCACCTTCCTCCACGACGCCAACGGGCTGCTGCTCGGTCCCGAGGAGGAGCGGCCCGACCTCACCCTGCTGGTCGTCAACGACGACGGCGGCTCGATCTTCGCGACCCTCGAGCAGGGGGCGCCGGCCCACGCGGACTCGTTCGAGCGCCTCTTCGCGACCCCGCACGGCGCCGACCTCGCGGCCCTGTGCGCGGCGACCCGCACCCCCCACCGCCGGGTGCGGACCCCCGAGCAGCTCGACGCCGCCCTCGCCGCGCCCGCCTCCGGGATCGAGGTCGTCGAGGCGGTCGTCGACCGCACCCGCCGCCGGGAGGTCGACGCCGCGGTCAGGGCGCTGGCCGAGCCGCCCGGTCCGGGTCCGCGGGCCTGACGAGCCGGCACTCCCACGCGCCGAGCCCGTCGTACAGCTGCCGGGTGCCGTCGGGCTCGAAGCCGTGCCGCGCGTAGAAGGCCCGCGCCCGTGCGTTCGCCTCCGTCACCCACAGCATGCACGGCTCGGGCCGCAGCACGGCGTCCAGGAGCCGCGCGCCGAGGCCGGTGCCGTGGTGGCTGCGCCGGACGTACAGCGCGTGCAGCTCGGTCGGGGTCGGCGCGTCGACCATGCGCGAGCGGCCCACGAGCGCGAACCCGACGAGCGCGCCGCCGACCTCGGCCACCGTGTACGCCGGGCCCTCCGCGAGCTGCCGGCGCCACGCCGCGACCCAGCGGTCGCGGTCGGCGAGCCGCGGCTCGAGCGCGGCGGGGTCCGCGATCCCGCGGTAGGTCTCGGCCCAGCACCGTCGGTGCAGCTCCGCACCCGCCCCGACGTCGTCGGGCGTCGCCGCCCGCAGCCGCACCCCGTCCGCACCCACGCCCCCATCCTGCCGAGCCGGCCCGGGTGCGCAGGCGGTGGGCGTCGGGTCGACCCGGGTGCGCAGGCCGCCGGGGCAGGATGGGCGCATGCGACTGACCAAGCTCGGGCACGCCTGCGTCCGCCTCTCGTACGACGGGTCGACGGTGGTGGTGGACCCGGGCGGGTTCACCGACCCCGAGGCCGTCGACGGCGTCGACGCCGTGCTGATCACCCACGAGCACCCCGACCACTACGACGCCGCCACCCTGCGCCGCACGTCCGCCCCGGTGCTGACGATCGCGGCCGTCGCGGCGCGGATCGCCGAGGACGCGCCGGACGTCGCCGAGCGCGTCGTGGTCGTCGCGCCGGGCGAGTCCTTCACCGCCGCGGGGATCGACGTGCGGGCCGTCGGCGAGGCGCACGCGGTCATCCACCCCGAGCTGCCGGGCTTCGACAACTCGGGCTTCACCTTCACCCTCGGCGACACCGTCGTGCACCACCCGGGCGACAGCCTCGTCGTGCCCGACGCCGCGGTCGACGTGCTCTGCGTGCCGTCCTCGGCGCCGTGGCTCAAGGCGTCCGAGGCCATCGACTACGCCCGCGCGGTCGGCGCGCCGCGCAACGTCGCGATCCACGACCGCATCTACTCCGAGGCCGCCCACGGCATCCTGGCCGGCCACATGGGGCGCTTCCTCGACCCGGCCGGGCAGGCCTACGTGCGCCTGGCCGACGGCGAGGACCTCACGCCGAGGTGAGGCACGCCTCCAGCGGCAGCGGGTCGCGGCCCAGGACGGCCCGGACGTCGCCGCTGACCTCGGCGACGGACCCGTCCGCGATCGCGGTGTAGGTGCTGACCCAGGCGTCGAGCTGCCAGTCCGGCTCGTCGGGATACGCCGCGGCGCGCGAGGCGTAGGCCTCCTCGACCGTCTCCGGCTCGAAGCGCAGCGCGCGGCCGACGACCGCGCCGGCGCGGGCGCAGGCCTCCGGCATCGTCAGGGCCTCCGGCCCCGTCAGCGTGTACGTCGCGCCGTCGTGCGCGTGCGACCCGCCGACCGCGTCGCGGAGCACGGTCGCGGCGACCGCGGCCACGTCGGCGCGCCCCACCAGCGCGACCCGGCCGTCGGCGGCGGGCCCGCGCACGACGCCCTCGGCGTCGGCGAAGAGCGGCACGACCTCGGCGTAGAAGCTGTCGCGCAGCACCGTCCAGGTCAGGCCGGACTCCCGCAGCGCCGACTCGGCGTCCGCGTGGTCGCGCCCGAGGGTGAAGGTGGCGTCCGGGGCGGCGCCGGCGAACGAGGTGTAGACGACGTGCCGCACCCCGGCCGCCGCGGCCGCGGCGATCGCCGAGCGGTGGTGCGCCCGCCGGTCGGCGGACTCGGCGCCGGACACGAGCAGCAGCACCTCGGCGCCGGCGAACGCGGCCCGGCACGCCGCGCCGTCGTCGTACGACGCCTCGCGGACCTCGCCCGCCGCGGCGGCGAGCGAGGGGGACAGCCGGGAGGCGGAGCGCACCACCAGCAGGGGAGCGAGGTCGGCGAGAGCGGTGGCGACGAGGCCGCCGAGGGCGCCGGTGGCGCCGGTGAGGGCCAGGGTCATGCCGCGACCCTACGGCGCGAGCGCGTCCCGGACGGGCACGAACTTGGCCTGGGCCTCCGCGAGCTCGGCCTCCGGGTCGGAGCCGGCGACGATGCCGCAGCCGGCGAAGAGCCGGACGGTGTCGCCGTGGACCTCCGCGGAGCGCAGCGCGAGGCCCCACTCGCCGTCCCCGTCGGCGTCGGTCCAGCCGACCGGACCGGCGTACCGGCCCCGGTCCATGCCCTCGAGCTCGCTGATCAGCCGCACCGCGGCCGGCGTCGGGGTGCCGCCCACCGCCGCCGAGGGGTGCAGCGCGGCGGCGAGCCGCAGCGAGGAGACGCCGCGCGGGTCGTGCACGTTGCCGGCGACGTCGGTGGCGAGGTGCATGACGTTGGGCAGGTGCAGCACGAACGGCGAGTCCGGCACGTTGACCGAGGAGCAGTGCGGCTCGAGCGCCTCGGCGACCGAGCGCACGGCGTACTCGTGCTCCTCGAGGTCCTTCGAGGAGCGCGCGAGCGCGGCGGCGAGGGCGAGGTCGTGCTCGTCGTCGCCGGTGCGGCGGATCGTGCCCGCGAGGACCCGGGAGGTCACCAGGCCGCGCTCGCGGCGCAGCAGCATCTCGGGGGTCGCGCCGAGCAGGCCGTCGACGTGGAAGGTCCAGCAGGTGGGGTAGGAGCCGGCCAGACGGCCGAGCGTCCAGCGCACGTCGAACGGGGCGTCGGCCGTGGCCAGCAGGTCGCGGGCGAGGACGACCTTGTCGACCTCCCCGGCCTCGATGCGTCGGACGGCGGTCGCGACGGCGGACATCCACGCCTCGCCGTCGAGCGCGCCGTCGGCGAAGGTGACGCCGGTCGGGGCCTCGGGCGGCTCCGGGGTCGCGAGGTCGGTCGAGGCGATGCTGCCGCGGCCGACGGTGGTCAGCCAGGCGTCGTCCCCGCGGCGGCCGACGAGCACCTCCGGCACGACGAGCACCGAGCTGCCCGGGTCGTCGGCGAAGGCGAAGCTGCCGAAGGCGACCGGCCCGGTGCCCGGCACGGACACCTCGTCGCGCACCACGGCGTGGCCGACGAGCTCGGACCACCAGGCGTCGGCCTCGTCGAAGCGACCGGGCCCGGAGGTGCGGACCTCGGCGGCGCGGCCCCACCCGACGAGGCCCTCGCCGCGGCGCACCCAGGCGAGCGGACCGTCGGTGGGCAGCAGCGTCAGGAGCGACGAGGCGACGCCCGGGTCGAGGCGGACCGTCCGGGAGACCAGCGGACCGGGGCCCGGCGCGAGGCGGGCGCCCGACGCGGGGTCGACGGCGGAGGTCACCCTTCGAGGGTAGCCCCGCGTCCGGCGCCACCTGCCCCGCAGGCGGGTGACGTCCGCCTCAGCGGCCGGGCGGGCCGCACGCGGGCCGCCTGGGTAGCCTCGGCGTCGTGAAGACCCCTCGCAACCGTACGGTCGCGGCGCTCGGCGTGGTCGCCGGCGTCGCGGCGCTCGCCCTGCTCGTCGTGTTCGCCGTCGTGCTGCCGAAGGTCTCCTCGGAGGCCGCCCCGCAGCTCGGCGAGGTCGAGCTGCCCGACGAGCTCGCCGGCGGCTGGCGCGCGCTCGACCTGGGGGCCGAGGGCATCCCCGAGGACCAGGTCGCCAGCCTCGCCGCCAACAGCGTCTACGCCGACGAGGTCCTCGACGACATCGTCGAGGGCGGAGGTGAGAGCCGGCAGTACGTCAACGAGGACCTGACCGCCGCGCCCACCGTGCAGGTCTACGGCGCGGAGGCCGGCCCGGTGGTGCCCGCCCAGCTGGTCGACCCGGAGGCGTTCGGCCTCAGCCGCCCGCCCGTGGAGGTCGTCGAGGAGGGCGAGGTGACCTGCGAGGTCAACTGGACCGAGGTCGACCCCCAGACCCAGCAGCCGCTGCCCGAGGCTGAGGTCTCCGGTGCGTCCTGCCAGCGCACCGAGCCCGGCCTGACGGTCCGCCTCGTCGGCGGCCTCGACGTCGACTCCGCCGTCGCGATGGTCAACGAGGTGTGGGAGCTCAACGCCGCCTGAGGCGCGCGGTCGACGGGCCGCTCACCAGCGGTAGTCGAGGAACTTGCCGTCGAAGGTGATGACGACCCGGTCGCCGTCCGGGTCGGGGCGCCGGTCGATGTCGACCTTGAAGTTGATGGCGCTCATGATCCCGTCGCCGAACTCCTCGTGAATGAGCGCCTTGAGCGCCGGTCCGTAGACGGCGAGCGCCTCGGAGAGACGGTAGATCGTCGGGTCCTGCAGCAGGGCGGGGTCGATGCTCCGGGAGGGCTGCTGGCGCAGGCTCTCGGCCACCGCCTCGTCCAGGCCGAGCACCGCGCACGCGGCGTCGGCCTTGTCGGCCGGGACGGGGTGCTGACCGAGCAGGGCGGCCGTGGTCCACACCAGCGGCGCGTCGATCCGCTCCGCGATCTCCGCCCAGGTCAGGCCCGCACGCACCCGCGCGGTCTCGACGAGCCTGGCGGCCTCGCCCTTGTCCATGATCGGTTCCATCGCTGCACCTGCTCCTTCGACCGAGGGTGGGGGACCCACCGCCCAGCCTGCCCGGCGGGCGCGCCGGAGCGGACGCGCCGCGCCGACCAGCCCCGGGCCGCTGCTCAGCGGTCGCTCGCGACCTCGCGCAGCACCCCGCGGACCTCGGTGAGGTCCGGGCGCGCGGCGGGGTCCAGGGCGACGCAGCCGCGCAGCACCGCCGCCATCGCCGGCGGCACCTCGTCGGGCACGGCCTGCGGTGCCCGCGGCATCCGACGGTCCAGCAGCGGGCGTCGCCGCCGCGACTCCCAGGTCGCCTCGTCGCCGAAGGGGAGGTCGCCGGTGAGGCACTCCAGCAGGGTCACCCCGAGGCCCCACACGTCGGTCGACGGCGACAGGCCGCGGCCGGTGGCCTGCTCGGGGGCCAGGTAGCCGCGCGTGCCGCTGCCGGGCTGTCCGTCCCCGGGCCGCCCGGCCAGCCCGAGGTCGATCACCTTCGCGCGGCCGGCCTCCACCACGACGTTGGCGGGCTTGAGGTCGAGGTGCAGCCAGTCGTGGCGGTGCAGCCACCCGAGGGCGGAGCACAGCTGCAGCCCGAGCAGGGCGGTGTCGGCGGCGTCGAGCGGGTGGTCCTCGACGACCGCGTCGAGCGACGCGCCGCCGAGGGTCTCCATCACGACCCCGGGCAGGGGGTCGACCAGGACGTCGTAGCCCCGCACGAGGTGGGGGTGGCCCAGCTCGACGAGCAGGCGCCCCTCGGTCAGCGTCGCCTCGGTCAGCCGCCGGTGCTCCTCGGCGTCGGCGTCGCGCAGCCGGTCGGCCCGCAGCACCTTGACCACGCAGCGGGCGTCGCGCGCCGTGTCCCAGGCGTCCCAGGTGATCGTGCGCCGGCCGTGGGCGAGCACCGCGAGCGGCTCGTACGCCGCGGGCAGGACCCCGCCGGTCGCCACCGCGGCCGCGGTGCGCTCGGCGTCCGTGCCCCCCGTGCCCCCCGTCGTACGCCGGGACGAGCGCAGGCCGATCACGCCGGGCTCCCGGCGGTCTCCCGCGAGGTCGGCGCGGTGTCGGCGGCGGCGGGCTCGGCGCCCGGGTCGGGCAGCCGCACGACGCGGTCGACGTGCTCGAGCGCCACGGGGTCGTGGGTCAGCAGCAGCACGGTGCGGTCGCGGGCGCCGTCGAGGACCGCGGACAGCAGTCGGCGGCTGGAGTCGGCGTCCAGCCCGGTGGTCGGCTCGTCGAGGACGAGCACCGAGCCGTCGTGCAGCAGGGCCCGGGCGAGCGAGAGCCGCTGGCGCTGGCCGCCGGACAGGGTGCGCCCGCGCTGGCCGATGCGGGTGTCGTAGCCGTCGGGCAGCCGGGTGATGAAGGCGTGGGCGTCCGCCGCGTGGGCGGCGCGGACCACCTCGGCGCGGGTCGCACCCGGACGGGCGAACGCGATCGCGTCGTGGACGGTCGCGTCGGGCAGCAGGTTCTCCTGCAGCACCACGGTCACGGCCCGCCGCACCGAGGAGGCGGTGACGTCGGAGAGGTCCTGCCCGTCGACGACGACGGTGCCCGCCTCCGGCCGCAGGTGACGGGTGAGCAGCCGGGCGACCGTCGACTTGCCGGAGCCGCTGGCCCCGACCAGCGCGACCACCTCGCCGGCCCGCAGGTGCAGGTCGAGCCCGTCGAGCACGGGTCGCGGGGCGGGGGCGTCGTCGGCGGCCGGGTAGGCGACGCGGACGCCGCGCAGCTCGACCTCGCCGCGGGTGACGACCAGGTCGGTGGCGCCGGGGCGGTCGCCGGCCAGCGGCTCGTCGAGCAGCTCGACGACGCGCTCGACGCCGGCGGTCGCGGAGTACAGCGACGGCAGCAGGTCGGAGAGGTCGCGGATCGGGCGGTAGCACTGGGTGAGCAGCGTGAGGAAGGCCAGCAGGCCGCCGAGGGTGAGCCGGCCGGTGGCGAGCGCCCACACCCCGAGGCCGATGACGACGAGGATGCCGATCAGCTCGGCGAGGTCGACGAGCGGCAGGAAGACCGACCGGATGCGGCTGCCGGCGAGCTCGGCGTGGGCGATGGCGCGGTTCTGGCGGTGGTACGCCGCGACCGCCTGCTCCTCTCGGCCGTAGGTCTGCACGAGAGCGGCGTTGCCGAGGCTCTCCTCGGTCAGCGACGACAGCGAGCCGCCGCGGCGGCGCCGCTCGCGGGAGATGTCGCGCGTGAGGGTGGCGAACTTCTTCGACACCCACCAGAAGAGCGGCACGACGACGAAGGACGCCAGCGCCAGCTCCCACTGCAGCCACAGCAGGGCGCCGACGTAGAACAGGAGGGTGGCCAGGGCGCCGAGACCGGCGGAGAGCTGACCGACCATGAAGCGCTCGACGCTGCCGATGTCGGAGGTCAGGCGCGCGAGGGTGTCACCGAGCCGCCGCCGGTCGAGCGCGTGCGAGGGCAGGGCGAGGACGTGGGAGAAGGCGTCGCGCCGCAGCCCGACGAGGAAGCGCTGCGAGACCCAGGTGCCGAGGTAGTCGTCGGCGCCGCTCACCACGGCGCTCAGCACGTTGAGACCCAGGTACGCCGCGGCGAGCCAGATCAGGGGCCGCCAGTCGGCGGGCACGAGGACGTCGTCGACGAGACGGGAGAACAGCAGGATCTCGACCGTCGCGATCGCGGGCGCGGCGAGCAGGAGCAGGAGACCCAGGAGCAGCCACCACCGCAGCGAGCGCAGTCGCGGCCAGAAGCGGCGGACGACCTCGACGACCGTCATGCCCGTGGCCTGGGCCACGAGGTGGTCGTCGCGACCGTCGGGCCGCAGCGAGGCGGCCATCCGCTGCCGCCGGGTGGGCGGAGTGGTGGAAGTGCTGCTCATCGGGGATCCTCACGAACGGGCCGGGTGGGTGGCTCCCAACACGAGCCACCCACCCGGTGCCTGGTCCGACCTCGTCGGCCGGTGCGTCGGCCCGGCGGGCCGGCGCTCGGCCGGTGCGTCAGTTGGTGCGCGAACGGCCGCTGCGCGAGCGGTTGCGACGACGGTTGCGACGACGCTTGTTGCGCCGACGGCGACGGTTGTCGTCGGAGGACGAGCGCCGACCCTCGGCGGACATCCGCGCGGGCTGGAGGGCGGAGAAGATGCTGGAGCGAGCCATGGTGGAACCTCTTCCATCGGGGTGTCCCGGGTGTCTCCCGGGCTGACGAGAAGAACTCTGACGCCCCCGCGTGAGGCACCTGTGAGAGACGGATGAGGGCTCTCTCACGAACGTTGTCGGGCTCTGGGAGGCTGGTGGCGTGCCCCGCGCCGAGCTCGACAAACAGCCCGCCGACGTCCAGCGGATGTTCGACGCGGTCGCCCGCCGCTACGACCTGACCAACGACGTGCTGTCGCTGGGCCAGGACCGCCGCTGGCGCCGCGAGGTCTTCGACGCCGTCGCCCCGCAGCGGGGCGACCGGGTCCTCGACCTGGCGGCCGGCACCGGCACCTCGAGCACGCCGTTCGAGGAGGTCGGGGCCCTGGTGGTGCCCTGCGACTTCTCCCTCGGCATGCTGCGCGTGGGCAAGCAGGCCCGGCCCACGCTGCCCTTCACGGCCGGCGACGCCACGCGGCTGCCGTTCGCGGACGACTCCTTCGACGCCGTCACGATCTCCTTCGGCCTGCGCAACGTCGTCGATCCCGCCGCCGGCCTCGCCGAGATGCGGCGCGTCACCCGTCCGGGCGGGCACCTGGTGGTCTGCGAGTTCAGCCACCCGACCTTCCCGCCCTTCCGCACCGTCTACCTCGAGTACCTGATGAAGGCGCTGCCGACGATCGCCCGCGCGGTGTCGTCGGCGCCCGACGCCTACGTCTACCTGGCGGAGTCGATCCGCGCCTGGCCCGACCAGCAGGGCCTCGCCGACCAGCTCGCCGCCGCCGGCTGGCGCGACGTCGAGTGGCGCAACCTCTCCGGCGGCATCGTCGCCCTCCACCGCGCCACCGCCTGAGCCCGCCTGCGTCCGCCCGCTCCGCCCGGGCCGGGGGCGTGTGAGCGGTCGCAGGTCACAGCCCGATTACGCAAGCCGACCGTGAGGTAAATCGGCAGGTCAGGGCCCATTTCCAGCGTGCCAACCCCGGGGTGCGGTGAGGTATTCCGCGGCGTATGGTGTGGCCCGGAACACTTCGTGAAGGTGTTCACAAGGTCACAAAGCAACCCGTTCCGCCGCGTCTCGGCGTGGTGGCGGGGCCCGGTGCCGGTCGCGTCGAGCGGGGTCGGGCAGGTCCGAGGAGGGACTGAGGATGGAGCTCTACACCCCCGTCCTGGTGCTGGCCGCGCTGGCCGCCGGCTTCGCGCTGTTCTCCGTCGCGATCACGGGGCTCACGGGACCCGCCCGCTACAACCGGGTGCGCCTGGACTCCTACGAGTGCGGCATCGAGCCCACCCCGCAGCCGCTCGGCGGCGGCCGGATCCCGGTGAAGTACTACACCGTCGCGATGACCTTCATCATCTTCGACGTCGAGATCATGTTCCTCGTGCCCTGGGCGGTCTACTTCGACCAGCTCTCGTGGTTCGGCCTCGTCGCCGTCGTGCTGTTCCTGTTCAACATCACCATCGCCTACGCCTACGAGTGGCGTCGCGGTGGACTCGACTGGGACTGACAAGCCCCGAGGGAGCGTGACATGGGACTCGAGGAGAAGCTGCCGAGCGGTGTGCTGCTGACGACCGTCGAGGGCGTCGCCGGCTACATGCGCAAGGCGTCGTTCTGGCCCGCGACGTTCGGCCTGGCCTGCTGCGCCATCGAGATGATGACGTCCGGCGGCCCCAAGTACGACCTCGCCCGCTTCGGGATGGAGGTCTTCCGCGCCAGCCCGCGGCAGGCCGACCTGATGATCGTGGCGGGACGGGTCAGCAACAAGATGGCCCCGGTCCTGCGCCAGATCTACGACCAGATGGCCGAGCCCAAGTGGGTGCTCGCCATGGGCGTGTGCGCGAGCTCCGGCGGCATGTTCAACAACTACGCGATCGTGCAGGGCGTCGACCACGTCGTGCCCGTCGACATGTACCTCCCGGGCTGCCCGCCGCGCCCGGAGATGCTGATCGACGCGATCCTCAAGCTCCACGACCAGGTGCAGGCGACCAAGCTCGGGCCGCACCGGGTCGCCGAGGTCGCCGAGCTCGAGGCCGCCGCGCTCGCGGCGCCCGCGACCTCCGAGCTCCAGGGCCGGATGCGATGACCAGCCAGCCGCCCGAGAAGTCGGCCGACGGCGCCGGGGGCAAGGAGCCCGTGGGCCAGGCCCCCGACCAGCGGGCCGTCGACGCCTCCCCGGAGAACGCCCCCGGTGTCCCCGCGGAGCGCCCCGCGGACGCCGCCGGCCGTCGCGTCGAGCAGGTCGGCACCCGCACCGGGATGTTCGGCGTGCGCGGCTCCGGGGACACCTCCGGCTACGGCGGCCTCGTGCAGCCGACGATCCTCCCGGGACCGGCGCAGCGCCCCTTCGGCGGCTGGTACGACGAGGTGGTCGACGCGCTGGAGGCCGCCTGGACCGACGGCGCGCTCGAGACCGCGCTCGACCGGGTCGTGATCGACCGCGGCGAGCTCACCCTCCACGTCCACCGCGACCACCTGCTCGCGGTCGCCCGCCTGCTGCGCGACGAGGAGCGGCTGCGCTTCGAGCTGTGCTCGGGCGTCTCGGGGGTGCACTACCCCGGTGACACCGGGCGCGAGCTGCACGCCGTGCTCCACCTGCTGTCGATGACCCACAACCGGCGGGTCCGCGTCGAGGTCGCCTGCCCCGACGCCGACCCCCGGGTCCCCAGCGTCGTGACGGTCTACCCCACGGCCGACTGGCACGAGCGCGAGACCTACGACATGTTCGGGATCGTCTTCGAGGGCCACCCCGCCCTCGCCCGGATCCTCATGCCCGACGACTGGCCGGGCCACCCGCAGCGCAAGGACTACCCCTTGGGCGGCATCCCCGTGGAGTACAAGGGCGGCACCGTGCCGCCGCCGGACCAGCGGAGGGCGTACACCTGATGAGCACCACCGAGTCCGACGTCTTCGCCCCGCCCGGCTCCGAGGAGGAGCAGGCCCGGGTCTTCACCGTCACCGGCCAGGACTGGGACAGCATCGCCGCCGGTCTCGCCGGCAACGACGAGGACTACGAGGAGCGGGTCGTCGTCAACATGGGTCCGCAGCACCCGTCGACCCACGGCGTGCTCCGGCTCATCCTCGAGCTCGAGGGCGAGACGGTCACCGAGGCGCGGTGCGGGATCGGCTACCTCCACACCGGCATCGAGAAGAACATGGAGTACCGCACCTGGGTGCAGGGCGTCACGTTCTGCACCCGGATGGACTACCTGTCGCCGTTCTACAACGAGATGACCTACTGCCTGGGCGTCGAGCGGCTGCTCGGCATCACCGACGACGTCCCGGAGCGGGCCCAGGTCATCCGCGTGATGATGCTCGAGCTGAACCGCATCTCCTCCCACCTCGTGGCCATCGCCACCGGCGGCATGGAGCTCGGGGCGCTCACGGTGATGACCTGCGGCTTCCGCGAGCGCGAGCTCGTGCTCGACCTGTTCGAGCTGATCACCGGGCTGCGGATGAACCACGCCTACATCCGGCCCGGCGGCGTCGCGCAGGACCTGCCGGCCAACGCGCTGGACGAGATCGGCTCGTTCATCCCGCTGATGCGCCGGCGCCTGACCGAGTACGCCGCGCTGTGCAACGCGAACCCGATCTTCCGCGCCCGCCTCGACGGCGTCGGTCACCTCGACCTCGAGGCGTGCCTCGCGCTCGGGATCACCGGCCCCGTGCTCCGCTCGACCGGGCTGCCGTGGGACCTGCGCAAGTCGGAGCCCGTCTCCGGCTACGAGACCTACGACTTCGACGTCCAGACCTGGGACACCGCCGACTCCTACGGCCGGTTCCGGATCCGGCTGGCCGAGATGCACGAGTCCCTGCGCATCGTGGAGCAGGCCGCGGCCCGTCTCGCCAAGCTCGAGGGCGCGCCGGTGATGGTCGCCGACAAGAAGATCGCGTGGCCCAGCCAGCTCGCGATCGGCTCCGACGGCATGGGCAACTCCCTCGACCACATCCGCCACATCATGGGCGAGTCGATGGAGGCGCTGATCCACCACTTCAAGCTGGTGACGGAGGGCTTCCGCGTCCCGCCCGGCCAGGCCTACGTGCCGGTGGAGTCGCCGCGCGGCGAGCTGGGCTGCCACGTCGTCTCCGACGGCGGGACCCGCCCGGCCCGGGCCCACTTCCGGGACCCGTCGTTCGTGAACCTGCAGGCCACCGGCCTGATGAGCGAGGGGGGCATGGTCTCCGACGTCATCGTCGCCATCGCCTCCATCGACCCCGTCATGGGAGGCGTCGACCGATGACCGTGCAGGACCACCAGGGCGGCCTCGACGAGCAGACGTGGGCCGAGCTGGCCCAGATCGCGGCGCGCTACCCCGAGGCCCGTTCAGGTCTCCTGCCGATGCTGCACCTCGTGCAGAGCGCGCAGGGCCGGGTGACCGCCGAGGGCATCGAGGCCTGCGCGCAGGTGCTCGGCATCTCCACCGCCGAGGTCAGCGGGGTCGCGACCTTCTACACGATGTACAAGCGTCGCCCCGTCGGCGATTACCACGTCGGGGTGTGCACCAACACGCTCTGCGCGATCATGGGCGGCGACGAGATCTTCGAGCGCCTCCAGGACCACCTCGACGTCGGCAACGACGAGACCACCGAGGCCGGGCCGGGGGAGCGGAGCATCACGCTCGAGCACGTCGAGTGCAACGCGGCCTGCGACTACGCCCCGGTGGTGATGGTCAACTGGGAGTTCATGGACGACCAGACCCCGGAGTCCGCGGTGCGCCTGGTCGACGAGCTGCGCTCCGGCGCCGAGGTCCGCTCCACCCGCGGGCCGCGGATCTGCAGCTTCCGCCAGGCCGAGCGCGTCCTGGCCGGCTTCGACGACGGCCGCAGCGACGAGGGCCCCTCGGCGGGCTTCCCCTCCCTGCTGGGCCTGCAGATGGCCCTGCGGCAGGGCTGGGAGCCGCCGCCGGCCGACGCGGGTCGCGCGGCCGACCGCCAGGACGAGGGCGAGCTGCGCAGCGAGGCCGCGCAGGCCACCCAGGACGCCGGCGAGGAGGGGGCGGCCGCGACGGCCGCCTCCCCGGCCGACGCCACCCACGAGGACGCACCCGGCAGCGGAGACGAGGCCCAGTGACCGAGCAGCAGGCACGACCGATCGACCCCCTCACCCCGGTCCTCAGCGCCGACTGGGGCGAGAAGCGCAGCTGGACGCTGCCGGTCTACGAGACCGGTGGCGGCTACCGGGCGGCGCGCCGCGCCCTGGCCGAGATGACCCCCGAGCAGGTGGTGGGCGAGGTCAAGGACTCCGGGCTCCGCGGTCGCGGCGGCGCGGGCTTCCCCACCGGCATGAAGTGGGGCTTCATCCCGCAGGACAACCCCAACCCCAAGTACCTCGTCGTCAACGCCGACGAGTCCGAGCCGGGGACCTGCAAGGACACCCCGCTGATGATGGCCAGTCCCCACCTGCTGGTGGAGGGCGTGATCCTCGCGTCGTACGCGATCCGCGCCCACCACGCCTTCATCTACGTGCGCGGCGAGATCCTCCAGGTCGTCCGCCGCCTGCAGCAGGCCGTGCGCGAGGCGTACGACGCGGGCCACCTCGGCCGCGACATCCACGGCTCCGGCTACGACCTCGACGTGGTCGTCCACGCCGGCGCGGGCGCCTACATCTGCGGGGAGGAGACGGCGCTGCTGGACTCCCTCGAGGGCCGCCGCGGGCAGCCCCGGCTGCGCCCGCCGTTCCCCGCGGTCGCGGGCCTGTACGCGAGCCCCACCGTGATCAACAACGTCGAGTCCATCGCCTCGGTGCCGGGGATCATCCGCAACGGGGCCGAGTGGTTCGCCTCGATGGGCACGGAGAAGTCGAAGGGCCACGTCCTCTACTCGCTGTCGGGCCACGTCACCAACCCCGGCCAGTTCGAGGCGCCGCTGGGCATCACGCTGCGCGAGCTCATCGACATGGCGGGCGGGATCCGCGAGGGCCACGAGCTGAAGTTCTGGACCCCGGGCGGCTCCTCGACCCCGATCCTCACGGCCGAGCACCTCGACGTCCCCCTCGACTACGAGGCGGTCGGCGCGGCCGGCTCGATGCTCGGCACCCGCGCGCTGCAGGTCTTCGACGAGACCACCTCGGTGGTCCGTGCCGTGCTGCGGTGGACGGAGTTCTACAAGCACGAGTCCTGCGGCAAGTGCACGCCGTGCCGCGAGGGCACGTGGTGGCTGGTGCAGACCCTCAAGCGGCTGGAGGCCGGGCAGGGCGAGGAGGGCGACATCGAGAAGCTCGTCGACCTCTGCGACAACATCCTCGGACGCTCGTTCTGCGCCCTCGGCGACGGCGCCACGAGCCCCATCACCTCGGCCGTGGAGCACTTCCGCGAGGAGTTCGAGGCCGGCATGCACACCCCGGCGTGGGAGCTGTTCCCCTACCGCGCCTCGACCGTGTTCACCCCGGAGGTGGCGACGGCATGACCGCCGAGAAGGCGCCCGAGAGGGCCGGGTCGAGCGAGGTCGAGCGCAGCGACCTCGTCACGGTGACGATCGACGGCGTCTCGACGTCGGTGCCGAAGGACACCCTGGTCATCCGCGCGGCCGAGCAGATCGGGGTGCAGATCCCGCGCTTCTGCGACCACCCGCTGCTCGCCCCCGTCGGCGCGTGCCGCCAGTGCCTGGTCGAGGTCCCCGACGCCGGCAACGGCCGGGGCATGCCCAAGCCCCAGGCCTCCTGCACCCTGCAGGTGGCCGAGGGCATGGTCGTCGAGACGCAGGCCACCAACGCGAAGGCCGACAAGGCGCAGCAGGGCGTCATGGAGCTGCTCCTGATCAATCACCCGCTGGACTGCCCGGTCTGCGACAAGGGCGGCGAGTGCCCCCTGCAGAACCAGGCGCTGTCCAACGGTCGCGGCGAGTCGCGCTTCGAGGGCGTCAAGCGCACCTTCCCCAAGCCGATCAACATCTCCGCGCAGGTGCTCCTCGACCGGGAGCGCTGCGTGCTCTGCGCCCGCTGCACGCGCTTCTCCGAGCAGATCGCCGGCGACCCGTTCATCGCCCTGGTCGAGCGGGGCGCCCTGCAGCAGGTCGGCATCTACGAGAAGCAGCCCTTCGAGTCCTACTTCTCGGGCAACACGATCCAGATCTGCCCGGTCGGTGCGCTGACCAGCGCCGACTACCGGTTCCGCTCGCGGCCCTTCGACCTCGTCTCGAGCCCCTCCGTCGCCGAGCACGACGCCTGCGGCTCCGCGATCCGCGTCGACCACCGCCGCGGCAAGGTGATGCGCCGCCTCGCGGGCAACGACCCCGAGGTCAACGAGGAGTGGATCACCGACAAGGACCGCTTCGCGTTCCACTACGCGCGCGGTGACGACCGGCTGACCTTCCCCCGCGTCCGCGACGAGGAGACCGGCGAGCTGCGGCCCGCCTCGTGGCCCGAGGCCTTCGCCGTCGCCGCCCGCGGGCTGGCCCGCGCGGCCGCGGCCGGCGGCGTCGGCGTGCTGCCCGGTGGCCGGCTGACCGCCGAGGACGCCTACGCCTACGCGACCTTCGCCCGCGTGGCGCTGGGCACGAACGACGTGGACTTCCGCGCCCGCCCCCACTCGCGGGAGGAGGCGGAGTTCCTCGCCCACGAGGTCGTGCTCTCCGGCCTGGCCGGCCGCGGCGCGACGTACGCCGACCTGGAGGGCGCCTCGACCGTCGTCCTCGCGGGCCTGGAGCCCGAGGAGGAGGCCGGCACGATCTTCCTGCGGCTGCGCAAGGCCGCCCGCAAGGGCACCCGCGTGGTCGCGGTCGCGCCGTTCACCACGCGTGGCCTCGCCAAGCTCGACGGGCGCCTGGTCCGGACGGCGCCCGGCGAGGAGGCCGCCGCCCTGGCGGCCCTGCGCCAGGACGCCCAGACCACCCTCGACGGCACCGCCGTGGTGCTGGTCGGCGAGCGCCTGGCCACCTCGCCCGGGGCGCTGAGCGCGGCGCTCGAGCTCGCCCGGTCCACGGGCGCGCGCCTGGCCTGGGTGCCGCGCCGGGCCGGTGACCGCGGCGCGGTCGAGACCGGCTGCCTGCCCACCCTGCTGCCCGGCGGTCGGCCGGTCGCGGACGCCGCCGCCCGCGTGGACGCGGCCGCCGAGTGGGGCGTCGGGAGCCTCCCCGAGACCCCGGGCCGCGACGCCGACGCGATCGTGGCCGCGGCCCTGTCCGGCGACCTCGCCGGCCTCGTGGTCGGCGGCGTTGACCCCGACGACACCGCCGACCCGGCCGCGTTCCGCGCCGCCCTCGACGCCGCGTCGTACGTCGTGGCGCTGGAGCTGCGGGAGACCGACGTGACCCGGGCCGCCGACGTGGTCTTCCCGGTCGCGCCGGTCGCCGACAAGGCCGGGACCTTCGTGACCTGGGAGGGGCGCCCCCGCCCGTTCGACGTCGTGCTCGGCGACCCGGGCGTGCTGCCCGACGCCCGGGTCCTCGCGGGCGTCGCCGAGGAGCTCGGCCGGCCGCTGGGCTTCCGCCACACCCTGGAGGCGCGCGCCCGGATGGAGCAGATGGGCGCCTGGGACGGCGAGCGGGCCGCGATGTCGGTCCACCGTCCGGGCCCGCCGCTGAGCGCCGCCGACCGCTCGGCGCCCTCCGGCAGCGTGCGGATGCGGCTCGCGACGTGGAAGCAGATGCTCGACCTCGGGTCGATGCAGGACGGCGAGAAGCACCTCCGGGCGACCGCCCGCACCCCGGTCGCGCTGCTGCCCGAGGCCGTCGCACGGGCGATGGGCGGCCACGTCACGATCACCGGCGACCGCGGCTCGATCGACCTCCCCGTGCGCGCCGCGGACCTGCCCGAGGGCGTCGTCTGGGTGCCCGCCCGCTCCACCGGCCGCGGCGTGCTCGCCGACCTGGCCTCGCCCGGGAGCACCGTCACCGTGAGGGGCCTGCCGTGACCGACCTGTCCTCGTTCGGCCAGGACCCCTGGTGGGTGATCGGCCTCAAGGCCGTCCTCATCTTCGTGGTCCTGGTCTTCCTCACGCTGTTCAACATCTGGTGGGAGCGCAAGGTCGTCGCGCGGATGCAGCACCGCATCGGCCCCAACGTCAACGGGCCCTTCGGCCTGCTGCAGTCGCTCGCCGACGGGGTCAAGCTGGCGCTGAAGGAGGACATCATCCCGAAGGCCGCCGACAAGGTGGTCTTCGTCCTCGCGCCGGTGCTGACCGTGATCCCCGCCTTCGTCACCTTCTCGGTGATCCCGTTCGGGCCCGAGGTGCGGATCCCGTTCACCGACGTCGTCACCCCGCTGCAGCTGACCGACATGCCCGTCGCGGTGCTGTTCGTGATGGCGATCGCCTCGATCGGCATCTACGGCATCGTGCTCGGCGGGTGGAGCTCCGGCTCGACGTACTCGCTGCTCGGTGGGCTCCGCTCCAGCGCACAGATGATCTCCTACGAGGTCTCGATGGGTCTCGCGCTCGTCACCGTCTTCCTCTACGCCGGCTCGGTGTCGACCTCCGAGATCGTCGCGGCGCAGGAGGACATCTGGTTCGGCATCGTCCTGCTGCCCTCCTTCGTCATCTACGTCGTGTCGATGGTCGGCGAGGTCAACCGGGCGCCGTTCGACCTGCCCGAGGCCGAGGGCGAGCTCGTCGGCGGCTTCCACACCGAGTACAGCTCGCTGAAGTTCGCGCTGTTCTTCCTCGCCGAGTACGTCAACATGGCCACCGTCTCGGCGATCGCCACGACGCTGTTCCTGGGCGGCTGGCGCGCGCCGTTCGGGCTGGGCACCCTCTACCCGGGCTTCAACGAGGGCTACTGGCCGGTGCTGTGGTTCTTCGGCAAGGTCCTGTTCTTCATCTTCGTGTTCATCTGGCTGCGGGGCACGCTGCCGCGGATGCGCTACGACCAGTTCATGAACCTGGGCTGGAAGGTGCTGATCCCGGCCGCCCTGGCCTGGACCGTCGCCGTGGCCGTCATCCGGATGATCACCCTCGAGGGCGGCCTGGACCGGCAGTGGATCATCATCGGCGGCGCCGTGCTGGCGGTGGTCTTCCTCGCGCTGTTCTTCCTGGGCGGCGACGAGGAGCCCGACGAGGACCCGACGCGCTCCGAGCCCCGGCGCCTGCCCGACGCCGGCGGCGTCTCCCGCGGCACCCCGGGGGAGGGTGGCCGGTTCCCGACGCCGCCCATGCCCCGGACCGGTGCGGTGCGCGGCGCCGCGAAGCCGCTCGTCTTCCCTGACCGTGATCGAGCCCCGGCGGGCACGTCCGCCGACAAGGAGAGCTGATGGCCACCCTCCGCGACCAGGTCGCCGGGTTCGGGGTCACCTTCCGGACGATGTTCAGGAAGGTGGTCACCGAGCAGTACCCCTACGACAAGCAGCCGACCGCCCCCCGCTTCCACGGCCGCCACCAGCTCAACCGGTGGCCCGACGGCCTGGAGAAGTGCATCGGCTGCGAGCTGTGCGCGTGGGCCTGCCCCGCCGACGCCATCTACGTCGAGGGCGCCTCCAACGACGACGCCGCCGGCGAGCGCTTCAGCCCCGGTGAGCGCTACGGCCGCGTCTACCAGATCAACTACCTGCGCTGCATCCTGTGCGGGCTGTGCGTCGAGGCGTGCCCGACCCGGGCGCTGACCATGACCAACGAGTACGAGCTGGCCGACGACAACCGGGCGGACCTGATCTACGAGAAGTCCGACCTGCTCGCCCCGCTGCTGCCGGGCATGGAGCAGCCGCCGCACCCGATGCGGCTCGGCGACGACGAGGGCGACTACTACCGGGGTGCGACCGCGCCGCCCTCGACCCCGACCGCGAAGCCCGCGGGCCCGGCCGTGCGGGGTGACGACGCGTGATCGCCTTCTGGGTGCTGGCGCCGGTCATGGTCCTCGCCGCGCTCGGCGTGCTGTTCGTCCGCAAGGCCGTGCACGCCGCGCTGCTGCTGGCCGTGGTGATGATCAGCCTCGCCTGCCTGTACGCCGTGCTGGAGGCGCCGTTCCTGTTCGCCGTGCAGATCATCGTCTACACCGGCGCGATCATGATGCTGTTCCTGTTCGTGCTGATGCTCGTCGGCGTCGACTCCTCGGACTCCGTCGTCGAGACCATCCGCGGTCACCGCGTGGTCGCCACGGTGCTCGGGGTCCTGTTCGCCGCGGTCCTCGCGGTCGGGCTGGGCCAGGTCACCCTCGGCCCCGCGGTGGGGCTCGAGCAGGCCAACGCGGGCGGCAACATCGAGGGGGTCGCCGCGATCCTGTTCTCCCGCTACGTGCTGGTCTTCGAGGCCACCGCCGCGCTGCTGGTCACCGCGGCGCTCGGCGCCATGGTGCTCGCGCACCGCGAGCGCCTCGAGCCGCGCGCCACGCAGGCCGACCTGGCGGCCCGCCGCATGGCCGACTACGCCGAGAAGGGCACGCACCTCGGGCCCCTCCCGGCGCCCGGCGTGTACGCCCGCCACAACGCGGTCGACACCCCCGCGCTGCTGCCCGACGGCACCGCGGCGCCGACCTCGGTCTCCCGCGTCCTCACCGCACGCGGCACCGTCCGCTCGGCCCCCGCGATGGCCGACGACATCGACGGCGTGCAGCGGCAGATGTCGGGCCGCCCGGTCGACCCGGCCCGCGGCGAGACGGCCACGAGCCGCGACGACGTCCAGGGCGAGATGCCCGGCGCCTCGGTGCGCCGCGGCGAGGAGGACGGGGGGTCGGGCGCGTGACCGAGTACCTCGTGCTCTCGGCGATCCTGTTCGCCATCGGTGCGGCGGGCGTGATGATCCGTCGCAACGCCATCGTCGTGTTCATGTGCGTCGAGCTGATGCTCAACGCCTCCAACCTGGCGCTCGTGAGCTTCGCCCGCCAGAACGGCAACCTCGAGGGGCAGGTCGCGGCGTTCTTCGTCATGGTCGTCGCCGCCGCCGAGGTCGTCGTGGGGCTCGCGATCATCATGACCATCTTCCGGACCCGTCGCTCGGCCTCGGTCGACGACGCGAGCCTGCTGAAGTACTGAGGTGGCCCTGTGCTGACCATGACGTCGTTCGCGACTCTGCCGCTGGCCGCCTCGCCCGCCGAGGTCCCGGTCGTCGACCCGGCCGTCGCCGAGGGGCCCTTCGCCCTGATGTGGCTGCTGATCGCCATCCCGCTCGCCGGGTCGGTGATCCTGCTGCTCGGGGGTCGCGCCACCGACCGGTGGGGCCACCTCCTCGGCACGCTGGCCTCCGTCGCGTCGTTCGCGCTGGGTGTGGTGCTGTTCGTCGAGATGCTCGGCCTCGGCGAGGAGGAGCGCTCCCAGGGCATGCGGCTCTACGACTGGATCGCCGCCGGCGGCTTCACGGTCGGCTTCGACCTGCTGCTCGACCCGCTGTCCGTCCTGTTCGTCCTGCTCATCACCGGCGTCGGCTCGCTGATCCACGTCTACTCCATCGGCTACATGAGCCACGACCCCCGTCGTCGTCGGTTCTTCGCCTACCTCAACCTCTTCGTCGCCGCGATGCTGATGCTGGTGCTCGCCGGCGACTACCTCGGCCTGTTCCTCGGCTGGGAGGGCGTCGGCCTCGCGTCGTACCTGCTGATCGGCTTCTGGCAGCACAAGCCCTCCG
Organism: Nocardioides lentus; assembly: GCF_039529515.1. Lineage (NCBI taxonomy): Bacteria > Bacillati > Actinomycetota > Actinomycetes > Propionibacteriales > Nocardioidaceae > Nocardioides > Nocardioides lentus. Next base: position 316,521 of record NZ_BAAAMY010000005.1, on the reverse strand, counting down.
CGGCGGCGGCGGCCAAGAAGGCCTTCGTCATCAACCGGGTCGGCGACATGGGTCTGTCCCTGGCGATCATGCTGATGTTCGTCACCTTCGGGACCAGCTCGTTCGCCGGCGTCTCCGCGGTCTCCGGCGAGGCGAGCGAGACCGTGATGACGGTCATCGGGATCCTGCTGCTGGTCGGGGCCTGCGGCAAGTCCGCCCAGGTGCCGCTCCAGGCCTGGCTGCTCGACGCGATGGAGGGTCCCACCCCGGTCTCCGCCCTGATCCACGCGGCGACCATGGTCACCGCCGGCGTCTACCTCGTGGTGCGCTCGAACTTCGTCTTCGAGAACGCGCCGGTCGCCCAGACCACCGTCGTGGTCGTGGCCTGCGTGACCCTGATCTGGGGCGCCGTCATCGGCTGCGCCCGCGACGACATCAAGAAGGTGCTGGCCGGCTCCACGATGAGCCAGATCGGCTACATGATGCTGGCCGCGGGTCTCGGCACCGCGGGCTACGCCTACGCGATCTTCCACCTCATCACCCACGGCTTCTTCAAGGCCAACATGTTCCTCGGCGCCGGCTCGGTGATGCACGGCATGGACGACGAGGTCGACATGCGCCGGTACGGCGCCCTGCGTCGCGCGATGCCGATCACCTTCATCACCTTCGGGCTCGGCTACCTGGCGATCATCGGCTTCCCGTTCTTCTCCGGGTTCTTCTCGAAGGACCGGATCATCGAGACCGCGCTGCTCGAGAACCCGGTCGCCGGCGTCGCCGCCGTGATCGGCGCCGGGGTCACGGCCTTCTACATGACCCGGCTGATGATCATGACCTTCTTCTCCGCGAAGCGGTGGAAGGAGGAGACCCACCCCCACGAGTCCCCGGCCGTGATGACCGGCCCGCTGGTCGTGCTCGCCACGCTGTCGGTGCTCGGCGGCGTGCTGATCCTCGGCGACTGGATCAAGTACTGGCTCGCACCGGTCGTCGGCGAGGCCGAGGAGCACTCCACCCCGGTGCCGCCGATCGTGTTCTCGATCGGCATCACCGTCGTCGTCGCGATCGGCGTCGCGCTGGCCGTGGTGCTGGTCGGTCGACGCGAGGTGCCGAGCACCGCCCCGACGGACGTGTCGTTCGCGACGCGCGCCGCGCGCGCCGACCTGTACGGCGACGCGATCAACGAGGCCGTCGTCGTCGGCCCGGGCCGCCGCCTGGTCTCGGGCGTGGTGACCACCGACCGGACCCTCGTCGACGGGGCCGTGGAGAACGGCGCCCTCGCCCTCGGGGGCATCTCCGGCCGTCTGCGACGCCTCCAGAACGGCTTCGTGCGCAGCTACGCCGCGTCCGTGCTGCTCGGCGTGCTCGTCGTGGTCGGCCTCCTGCTGGTGGTGGCGCTCGCATGAGCACGCCTCCCACCCCCGCCCCGACGACCCGACACGCACGCGACGACCGAGAGGAGGCCGGACGATGAGCGGCGCCCCCTGGCTGACCATCCTGATCCTGGTGCCCCTGGCCGGCGCGGTGCTGACCGCCGTGAGCGGTCTGCTGCCCGGCGGCGCCTCGCGCGGTGCCGACCGGCTGCCCAAGCTGCTCGGGCTCGGCTTCTCCGGGGCCGCGCTCGTCGTCGCGGCGCTGCTCGCCGCGTCGTACAGCGTGGGCGGCGGGATGCAGTACACCGAGACCTACGAGTGGATCGGCGCCTTCGGCGCCAGCTACGCGGTCGGCATGGACGGGCTGAGCCTGGTCCTGGTGCTGCTGACCGTCGTCCTCGTGCCGGTGGTGCTCCTGGCCTCCTGGCCCGACACCGACAGCGCGGACGGCCGCAGCCCCCGCGCGTTCGTGGGCTGGGTGCTCGCCCTCGAGGCCGCCGCGATCGCGGTGTTCCTGGCCACCGACGTCTTCTTCTTCTACGTGGTCTTCGAGGCCACGCTGATCCCGGCGTACTTCCTCGTCGGCGGGTTCGGTCGTCGCGGCGCCGGCCGCGCGGCCCTCAAGTTCCTCGTCTACCAGCTGGTCGGCGGCCTGGTGCTGCTCGGTGCCGTGATCGGCCTGTACGTCGAGTCGTCCCGCGCGGGCGAGGCGTCGTACCTGGTGAGCGACCTCGCCCAGCTGGACTTCTCGACCGGGACCGGGCGCTGGCTGTTCCTCGGGTTCTTCGTCGCGTTCGCGATCAAGGCGCCGCTGTTCCCGGTCCACACCTGGCTGGCGGACACCACCGAGAAGGCCACCCCCGGCGTCAGCGTGCTGCTGGTCTGCGTGCTGGACAAGATCGGCACCTACGGGATGCTGCGCTTCTGCCTGGGACTGTTCCCCGAGGCCTCGCAGTGGGCCACCCCGGTGGTGATCGTCCTCGCGCTGGTCTCCATCGTCTACGGCGCGCTGCTCGCCATCGGCACCGACGACCTGATGCGCCTGATCGGGCTCACCTCGCTGTCGCACTTCGGGTTCATCGTGCTCGGCATCTTCGTGCTCAACACCCAGGGCACGAGCGGCTCGATCCTCTACATGGTCAACCACGGGCTCGCCACGGCCGCCCTGTTCCTGGTCGGCGGCTTCCTGGTGCGCCGACGCGGCACGGCCTCGATCCGGGAGCTCGGCGGCGTCGAGAAGCACGCCCCGGTGCTCGCGGGCCTGCTGCTCGTCGCGGGCCTGGCGACGCTCGGCCTGCCGGGGCTCTCGACGTTCGTGTCGGAGTTCCTCGTGCTGGTGGGTGCGTTCGTCTACGCGCCCTGGGTGGGCGCGGTCGCCGTCACCGGCATCGTGCTCGCCGCGATCTACGTGCTCTGGGCCTACCAGCGCACGATGACCGGGCCCTCGGAGCCCGCGACCGCCGTCACCAGCGGGGCGACCCCCGACCTGGGCGCCCGCGAGATCGGCGCGATCGCGCCGCTGGTGGTGCTCATGGTGGTCCTCGGGTTCTTCCCGATGCCCGCGCTGGACGTGATCAACCCCTACGTCGAGGACGTGCTGCAGCAGGTGGGTGTCTCCGACGAGGCCCCGACCGTGCCGGCCAGCCAGCCTGAAGGGACCCCGTGATGGAGTTCTCCGCCCCGTCCATCGCCCACGAGGTGCTGTGGCCGATCTACGTCGTCTTCGGCGCGGGTCTGCTCGGCGTCCTCGTCGAGGCCTTCGCCCCCCGGGGCCGGCGCTTCGTGCTCCAGGTCGGCGTCGCGCTCGTCGCGCTCCTCGTGGCGCTGGTCGGCACCGGGCTCGTCGCCGCCGACCTCCCGTCGCTCGCCGACGGCGCGGCGTACGGCGTGCTCACGGTGGGCGACACGGTGGCGCTCGACGGTCCGACGATGTTCCTGTGGGGGCTGCTGCTCCTGCTGGGCCTCGGCGGCGTCGGGCTCTTCGCCGAGCGTCGCCTCGAGCAGGGACTGTCCGCGTTCGCGGGCCAGGCCGCTGCGCTGCCCGGCACCGAGGCCGAGCGCCGTGCGTCGACGCAGGGCCTCGACCACACCGAGGTCTACCCGCTGCTGCTGTTCGCGGTCGCCGGGATGATGCTCTTCCCCGCCGCCAACGACCTCCTCACGCTGTTCGTGGCGCTCGAGGTGCTGTCGCTCCCGCTCTACCTGCTGTGCGGCCTCTCGCGCCGCCGTCGCCTGCTCAGCCAGGAGGCGGCCATGAAGTACTTCCTGCTCGGCGCGTTCTCCTCGGGCTTCGTCATCTACGGCATCGCCCTCGTCTACGGCTACGCCGGCTCGATGTCCTACACCGCGATCGACGCGGCCGTGACCAGCGGCGAGTCCGGGTCCGTGCTGCTGATGACGGGCATCGGCATGATCGCCGTCGGCATGCTGTTCAAGGTCGGTGCCGTGCCGTTCCACACCTGGACCCCCGACGTCTACCAGGGCGCCCCGACCGCGGTCACCGCGTTCATGTCGGCCGCGACGAAGGTCGCCGCCTTCGGCGCGACGCTGCGGCTGTTCTACGTCGCCTTCGGCGGGGAGCGCTGGAGCTGGCAGCCGATGCTCTGGGTGGTCGCGATCCTCACGATGCTGCTCGGCGCCGTGCTGGCGGTCTCGCAGTCCGACGTGAAGCGCACCCTGGCCTACTCCTCGATCGCCCACACCGGGTTCATCCTGACCGGCGTCCTCGGCCTGCAGAGCACCGCCGAGATCGGGGACACCCAGATCACGTCGCTGCAGGCGGTGCTGTTCTACCTGGTGACCTACGCCTTCGCGACGCTCGGCTCGTTCGCCCT
>NZ_BAAAMY010000005.1:306911-312288 GCF_039529515.1 Nocardioides lentus | reverse complement strand
GGTCTGGGCCGCCGATCCCCGGCGGTCGCCGGCATCTTCGCCCTGTTCCTGCTGTCGATGGCGGGCATCCCGCTGACCGCGGGCTTCGTCGGCAAGTGGTCGGTGTTCACCGTCGCGCTCGCCGCGGGCGCCTGGCCGGTCGTGGTCGTGGCGCTGGTGAGCAGCATGATCGCGATCTTCTTCTACGTGCGCGTGATCCTGCTGATGTTCTTCACCGTGGACGCCGCGCCCGAGAAGGCGGGCACCGACGGCACGGAGTCGGACCGGTTCACCGACACCGGGGCCGGGGCCCTCGCGGTCCGGTCGCGGACCGTCGCGCCCGACCAGGTGCGGGTCGAGCTGCCGTCGGCGCTGACCGTCGCCACGATCGCCGTCTGCGTCGGCGTGACCGTGCTGCTCGGCGTGGTCCCCGGGCCCGTGCTCGACCTCGCGGGCTCCGTGGGTACCTTCGTCCGGTGACCACTCAGCAGGCCGGCGAGGCGGGGCCCGACCTCGCCCTGCCGGTGCTCGACCCGGACCTCGCCGCGCGGCTCGCGGGCCGCATGGAGAGGGTCGAGTCCGCGCTCGCCGGCCACGTCGTGAGCCGGGCGCCGTTCGTCACCAGCGCGGCCAGCCACCTGCTGCGGGCCGGGGGCAAGCGGTTCCGTCCGCTGCTGGTGCTGCTCGCCGCCGAGACGGGCGCGACCCCGGACTCCGAGGACGTCATCACCGCGGCCTGCGTGGTCGAGCTGACCCACCTCGCGTCGCTGTACCACGACGACGTCATGGACGAGGCCGACCTGCGGCGTGGCGCCGAGTCGGCCAACGCGCGCTGGGACAACCACGTCGCGATCCTCACCGGCGACTTCCTGTTCTCGAAGTCCTCCGAGCTCACCGCCGTCCTCGGCGCCGACGCCGTCGGGATCCAGGCCCGGACCTTCACCGCGCTCGTCGAGGGCCAGATCCTGGAGACCGTCCCGCCCGCCGAGGGTCAGGACCCCGTCGAGCACCACCTCGACGTCGTCGCCGGCAAGACCGGGTCCCTGATCGCGACCTCCGCGGAGTACGGGGCCATCTTCGGCGGGGCCACGCCCGAGGTCCGCGCGGCGCTGACGGCGTACGGGGAGATCGTGGGTGCCGCGTTCCAGCTCTCCGACGACATCCTCGACATCGCCTCGGAGTCGGTCGAGTCCGGCAAGACGCCGGGGACGGACCTGCGCGAGGGCGTCCCGACGCTGCCGGTGATCCTGGCCCGGGCCTCGACCGACCCGGCGGACGCCCGGCTCCGCGAGCTGCTCGACCTCGACCTCGACGACGACGTCCTCCACGCCGAGGCCCTCGCGCTGCTCCGCGCCCACCCGGCCCTGCAGCAGGCCCGCGACTACGTGGTCGCCCGCGCCGGCGAGGCGAAGGCCCTCCTCGTCGCCCTCGACCCCGGTCCCGTCCGCGACGCCCTCGAGACCTTCGCCGACATCGTCGCCACCCGCTCGACCTGAGCAGCGGGCCCCCCGCCGGTCGAGGCCGGGACGGCGACGAGCCCGGCCCGCCGCTGGGTGCGGCGGGCCGGGCTCGGTACGACGGGTGCGCGCGGGGGGCGCGGGGCGTCAGCCGCGGCGGTAGGTGACGACCACCGACGGGCGGGGGAAGTCGTCGGTGTGGGGCCAGGTGCTGCCCGGCTCGTCGAAGCTGGACCCGTCGAGCTCGCCCGGGTGCTGGACGGCGGTCCAGAGCGCCCGGTCGCCGTCGGTCAGCAGCGGGCCGCAGGCCTCGGCTCCCCGGGGGACGGTGAGGAACTGCTGCACGTTGCCGCGCTCGGCGCCGGCGACGGGCACCCGGAAGATGCCGTCGTTGCTGCCGAGCCGGTTGCCGTCGGTGGAGATCCAGAGGTTGCCCTTGGTGTCGAACGCGACGTTGTCGGGGCAGCTGATCGGGCTGACCTCCTCCTTCGGGTAGCCGCCGAAGTAGGTCTCCTGCGCCTCCGGGTCGCCGCAGACCAGCAGCAGGTTCCAGGTGAAGGCCGGCGCGGCGTGGTCACCGCGGGCGGCGAGCATCTCGAGGACGTAGCCGTTGTTGTTGCCGGCGGCCGGGGTGAGCTCGCCGTCGAGGGAGTCGCGCACCTGGGAGGTCGTGATCGGGTTGGCCTCGTCGGCGGGGAAGCGGGTGCCGCGCTGGGAGTTGTTGGTCAGCGCGGCGTAGACCCGGCCGTTGACCAGGTTGGGCTCGACGTCCTCGGGACGGTCCATGCGGGTCGGGGCCACGGCGTCGGCGGCGAGGCGGGTGTCGACGAGGATGTCCTCAACCGTCCAGCCGTCGACGAAGGACTCGGTGTCCGAGCACAGCGGGATCCAGCGGCCGGTGCCGTCGTAGGTGCCGTCCTCGGCGCCGTCGCCCACGAGGCGCGCGACGTACAGCGTGCCCTCGGTCAGTAGCTTCTTGTTGCGGTCGCGGGCGGCGCCGGACCTGCCCTTCGCCATCTTCCGCTTGGAGACGAACTTGTAGAGGTAGTCGCCGCGCTCGTCGTCGCCCATGTAGGCGACCGCGTAGCCCTCGCGGCTGATGATGACGTTCGCGCCCTCGTGCTTGAAGCGGCCGAGCATCGTGTGCTTGCGCGGCGACGCCTTCGGCTGGCGCGGGTCGACCTCGACGATCCAGCCGAAGCGGTTCGGCTCGTTGGGCTCGGTGCCCAGGTCGAAGCGGGGGTCGACGCTGCCCCAGTTGCGCGAGCCGGTGGCGCTGATGCCGTAGCGGGCGTACGACGCGGCGTACTCGGGGTCGATCGTGCCGGCGAAGTACTGGTTGAAGTTCTCCTCGCCGGAGAGCACCGTGCCCCAGGGCGTCATGCCGCCGGCGCAGTTGTTCAGGGTGCCCTTCACGCGGGTGCCGGAGGGGTCCGCGGTGGTCTTCAGGCGGTCGGAGCCGGCCGCGGGACCCGTCACGAAGAAGGTCGTGTCGACGTTGATGCGGCGGTTGAGCGGGGCGTTGCGCGGGGCGACCCGGTTCCAGGAGCCGGGGGTGGCGCCGCGCTTGACCTCCACCACGGAGATGCCGTGGTTGTACATCTCGATCTCGATCTTCTCCGCGTCGGTGTAGCCCTCGGCGGGGAACATGGCGGGCTCGGTGGTGTACTCGTGGTTCACGACGAGGACGGACCGGGCGCGGTTGCTCGGGTGGTCCAGCAGCCCGACGTAGTCGCAGTTGTAGCCGAACTGCTTCTTCGCGGCCGCGACGCTCTGGTCGTAGGCGTCGAAGCGGGGGGCGCCGGGGAGCACGCCGTCGCCCCAGCGGATCACGACGTCGTTGGTGAACCCGTCGGGCACGACGACGGCGTCGCGGCGGTTCGGCGGGACGGTCCGGAAGGGCGTGGTGGCGAGGTCGGCGGAGGGGTTCGCCTCCGACACGGCGCCGCCCGCGCCACGACCGGCGCCCGGGGCGGCGGCCACGGGGGAGGACAGCACGCCGCCGGCGAGGGCGAGCGCGCCGGTGCCGACGGCGGCGCCCTTGAGCACGGAGCGACGCTGGACCACCTTGGCGATCTCGTCGCGCACGTGGGGGGTGGCGGTCGTGTTGGGCGCCGGCTTGAAGCAGGCGTCGTCGCACCGGTACGTGCAGGTCATCGCGCTGCGCGAGGCCCGCGAGTGGCCCTCGGCCATCGGGTCGGGCAGCAGCGGCAGCAGGGTGCGGGTGGCGGGTGAGGTGCTCATGCGCGAGAGGACTCCCGGACTGAAGGGCGGGGGGAAGGACCGCTCGACCGTAGGGGCGCCAGGTGAGCACCAGGGGAGACGTGCGTTGCCAGCCGGTGAACGGGCGGACCGGGCGACCTCAGCCGCAGGGCGGGGCCACCCCGGCCGCCGTACGACGGCGCGCGCGGCGCCGCTCGCGGGCCGGGTGGGTGACCATCTCGACCGACAGCAGCACCAGCGCCAGCCACACCAGGGAGAACCCGACCCAGCGGCCGGTCGGCATCGCCTCGTCGAAGACCAGCAGCCCGAGCAGGAACTGGCAGGTGGGGGTGACGTACTGCAGCAGCCCGATCGTCACCAGCGGCACCCGGGTGGCGGCCGCGCCGAAGCACAGCAGCGGCACGGCGGTGACCAGCCCGGCCGAGGCCAGCAGCAGCGCGTGCGCCACCCCGTGGCCCCCGAACTGGGAGGCGCCCGTGACCACGAGCCACCCGACGTAGGCCCCGGCGAGGGGGGTCAGGGCGAAGGACTCGAAGGTGAGGCCCTCGACGGCCCCGACACCGGCCTTCTTCTTGGCCAGCCCGTAGGTCCCGAACGAGCAGGCCAGCACGAGCGCGACCCACGGCGGGCGGCCGTAGTCGAGGGTCAGCAGCAGCACCGCCCCGGCCGCGAGGCCGAGGGCGGCCCACTGCAGGCCGCGCAGGCGCTCGGAGAGGACCACGACGCCGATGACGACGGTGACGAGCGGGTTGATGAAGTAGCCCAGCGACGTCTCGATCACGCGGCCGTTGGTGGTCGCCCAGATGAAGGTGCCCCAGTTGACCGCGATCACGGCGGCGGCGACCAGCAGCAGGCCGACCGTGCGGCGGCTGCGGAGGATCGCGCGCAGGTGGCCCACCCGGCGCAGCACGACCAGCAGCAGGAGCATCGTGACCGCCGACCACAGGACGCGGTGGGCGAGCAGCTCGATCGCGCCGGCCGGCTCGAGGAGCGGGAAGTACAGCGGGAACGCGCCCCACATCAGGTAGGCCGCGAGACCCGCGAGGAAGCCGGTGCGGAGCTCGGAGGCCCGGGCGTCGAGGTCCTCGAGGGTCCCGACCCGCTGCACCTGCGTCACCTCGCGAGTGTAGGGACGGGGGTGTTCCGACACGAACTCCTGAGGTTCGTGGGAATCGTGGTTTGAGCCCCTCGGCGTGTGGGAAGGTCACGTGCGCACCGTCATCCGTCCCTGTTGGAGGAAAGAATGAAGCGTCTGATCAGTGGCCTCGTCGCCACCGCCGTCATCGGGTTCACGCCCGTCGCCCTCGGCGCGCCCGCCGTCGCCGCGGAGGTCGTCCCGCAGGCCGTCGAGCAGCCCGCCGCGGCCGAGCGCGCCCCGTCGTTCGAGGCGAAGCGCAAGGTCTCGATGTACCTCAACGAGCCCCGCGCCAACCGGTTCGTCGTCTCGGGCCTCGCGAAGCCGAACTACAAGAACAGCACGGTGATCATCAAGCGTGCGGTCGGCGAGAACAACAACAACTACAAGATCTTCAAGAAGGTCAAGACCAACGGCCAGGGCAAGTACCGCACCAACGTGTCCAACCCCTCGCGGGTCGGTCAGGTCGTGAAGTACTTCGCGCTCGTCAAGAAGCGGGGCGACTACTCGGCCGCCCGCTCCTCGGTCCGCGGCATCCGTCGCATCTCCTGACGCGACCGCACCACGCACGCGACGAGGCCCC
>NZ_BAAAMY010000005.1:268635-306860 GCF_039529515.1 Nocardioides lentus | reverse complement strand
TCGTCGCGTCCGGCGCCCGGGGGCTCGCGACGGCTCAGACGACCGTCCAGGTGTCGCCGCCACCGACCAGCGCGGCGAGCCGGTCGCTGCGGTCGCCCGTGCGCTCGCCGACCGCGAGGTCGACCTGGGCGCGCGCCTGGTCGTCGTACGTCGGGCGCTCGACGGAGCGGAAGATCCCGATCGGGGCGCGGTGCAGGTAGCCGGCGTCGGTGAGGCGGCTGATCGCGAACGCCGTGGTCGGGTCGTCGGCGTGCGCGTCGTGGACGAGCAGGTCACCGGCGTTGTCGGTGGTGACGTCGACGACCTCGACGCCGCCGGAGGCCGAGCGCACCAGGCCGCGCGGGCCGAGGCCGTCCTCGCCCGGGGTGCCGAACCGGATGGGCTCGCCGTGGACGAGCGGGATGATCGCCTCGTCCTTGGTGTCGCGGTCCTTGATCGCGTCGAACGCGCCGTCGTTGAAGATGGGGCAGTTCTGGTAGATCTCGACCAGCGACGTGCCGCGGTGCGCGGCCGCTGCGGCGAGCACCGAGGTGAGGTGCTTGCGGTCGGAGTCGATGGTGCGGGCCACGAAGGTGCCCTCCGCGCCGAGCGCCAGCGACACCGGGTTGAACGGGTGGTCGACCGAGCCCATCGGCGTGGACTTCGTGACCTTGCCCGCCTCCGAGGTGGGGGAGTACTGGCCCTTGGTCAGCCCGTAGATCCGGTTGTTGAACAGCAGGATCGTCATGTTGACGTTGCGGCGCAGCGCGTGGATCAGGTGGTTGCCGCCGATGGACAGGGCGTCACCGTCACCGGTGACGACCCACACCGACAGGTCCTCACGCGCGGTCGCGAGGCCCGTCGCGATCGCGGGCGCACGTCCGTGGATGGAGTGCATCCCGTAGGTGTCGAGGTAGTACGGGAAGCGGCTGGAGCAGCCGATGCCGGAGACGAAGGTGATGTTCTCGCGACGCAGGCCCAGGTCGGGCAGGAAGGACTGGACGGCCTTCAGCACGGCGTAGTCGCCGCAGCCGGGGCACCAGCGGACCTCCTGGTCGGAGGTGAACTCCTTGCCGGTCTGGGCGGGGGCGTCGGGGTCGACGGGCGGGACGCCGTCGGTGCCGCCGCGCATCGCGGGGATGCCGAGCTCGGTGGTGCTCATCGGGAGGCCTCCTTCTCGTGGGCCGGGTCCGCGTCGCGGACCTGGTGGGCGGCGGCGGACAGGTCGAGCTCGGTGCCGGCGACCTCGCCGACGAGGCTGCCGATGGCCTCGGCGAGCTCGGCGGCCTTGAGCGGCAGCCCGCGCACGTGGTTGTAGCCGACGGTGTCGACGAGGTACTTCGCGCGCAGCAGCATCGACAGCTGGCCGAGGTTCATCTCCGGCACGAGGACCTTGTCGTAGCGCTTCAGCACGTCGCCGAGGTCGGAGGGGAACGGGTTGAGGTGGCGCAGGTGGGCCTGGGCGACCTCGCCGCCGGCGCGTCGTACCCGTCGGCAGGCGGCACCGATCGGGCCGTACGTCGAGCCCCACCCGATGACGAGCACCTTCGCCGCGCCGGTCGGGTCGTCGACCTCGAGCGGGGGCAGCGAGTCGGCGATGCGGTCGATCTTGGCCTGCCGGGTGCGGACCATGAAGTCGTGGTTGGCCGGGTCGTAGGAGATGTTGCCGTGACCGTCGCCCTTCTCGAGCCCGCCGATGCGGTGCTCGAGGCCGGGGGTGCCGGGCACGGCCCACGGGCGGGCCAGCGTCGCCTCGTCGCGCAGGTAGGGCTGGAACTCCCCGCCCTCGTGGGTGTGGGTCGCGAACTGCGGGTCGATGGTGGGCAGCTCGTGGACCTCGGGCACGCGCCACGGCTCGGAGCCGTTGGCGATCATCCCGTCGGAGAGGAGGAAGACCGGGGTGCGGTAGGTGACGGCGATGCGGGCGGCCTCGATCGCGGCGTCGAAGCAGTCGCCCGGCGACTGGGGGGCGACCACCGGGACGGGGGACTCGCCGTTGCGGCCGAACATCGCCTGCAGCAGGTCGGCCTGCTCGGTCTTGGTCGGCAGCCCGGTGGAGGGGCCGCCGCGCTGCACGTCGACGATCAGCAGCGGCAGCTCGGTCATCACCGCGAGGCCGATGGTCTCGGACTTGAGCGCGACCCCCGGGCCGGAGGTGGTGGTCACGCCGAGGTGACCCGCGAACGACGCGCCCAGGGCGGCGCCGACGCCGGCGATCTCGTCCTCGGCCTGGAAGGTCGTGACACCCATGTCCTTGTGCTTGCTCAGCTCGTGGAGCACGTCGGAGGCCGGGGTGATCGGGTAGGACCCGAGGAACACCGGGAGGCCGGACTGCACGCCCGCGGCGACGAGTCCGTACGCCAGGGCGAGGTTGCCGGTGATGTTGCGGTAGGTGCCGGGCGCCATCGGGGCGGGCTTGACCTCGTAGGAGACGACGAACGCCTCGGTGGTCTCGCCGAAGTTCCAGCCGGTGCGGAACGCCGTCACGTTGGCGTCGCGGATCGCCGGCACCTTCGCGAAGCGCCGCGCGAGGAACTCCTCGGTGCCCTCGGTGGGGCGGCCGTACATCCACGACACGAGGCCCAGCGCGAACATGTTCTTGGCGCGGGCGGCGTCCTTGCGGGAGAGGCCGAACTCCTTGACCGCCGCGACCGTCATGCCGGTCAGGTCGACCGGGTGCACGGCGTACTCGGCGAGGTCGTCGCCGTCGAGCGGGTTGTGGGAGTAGCCCGCCTTCGTGAGGTTGCGCGCCGTGAAGTCGTGGGTGTCCACGATGACCGTCGCGCCCTTCGGCAGGTCGCCGAGGTTGGCGCGCAGCGCCGCCGGGTTCATGGCGACCAGGACGTCGGGGGCGTCACCGGGGGTGAGGATGTCGTGGTCGGCGAAGTGGACCTGGAACGACGAGACGCCGTGGATCGTGCCCTGGGGGGCGCGGATCTCGGCGGGGAAGTTGGGGAGGGTCGAGAGGTCGTTGCCGAACGACGCGGACTCGGAGGTGAACCGGTCACCGGTGAGCTGCATCCCGTCGCCGGAGTCGCCGGCGAACCGGATGATGACGCGGTCGAGCTGCTTGACCTGCTTGGCGGATGCCACGGGGCTCCCTGTCGTCGGTGCTGGGGTGCGGTCGTTGACTGCCGGACTGATCCACGATAACGACACACGGGTGTGACGGAATTCCCCGGACGGCCCGTGGACGCCGAACGGGGCGTGAGTCCCGTCACCCACGCCCCGCCCGGTGTCCCGTGGCGCTCTCAGCGGTAGTTGGTGAACTGCACCGCGAAGTCGTAGTCCTGGTCCTTCACGAGCTGCTGGACGGCCTGCAGGTCGTCGCGCTTCTTGGAGCTGACACGCAGCTCGTCGCCCTGGATCTGCGCCTTGACGCCCTTGGGGCCCTCGTCGCGGATCAGCTTGGAGACCTTCTTGGCGTCCTCGGAGGAGATGCCCTCCTTGAGGGCGATCCCGATCTTGGACTGCTGGCCGGACTGGCGCGGCTCGCCCGCGTCGAGGATCTTCAGGCTCTGGCCGCGCTTGACGAGCTTGCCCTGGAAGACGTCGAGCACGGCGGCGGCGCGGTCGTCGGCGGAGGCCGTGATCTCGATGGCCTCCTCGCCCTTCCACTCGATGCTCGCGCCGGTGCCCTTGAAGTCGTAGCGGGTCGCGACCTCCTTGGCGGTCTGGCTCAGCGCGTTGTCGACCTCCTGGCGGTCGATCTTGCTGACGATGTCGAACGAGGAGTCGGCCACGGTGCCTCCACGGGGCTCGGCGCTGCGGTGCGGGGCCCGGCAGCGGGACGGTGAGCGGGCGCTCGGTCGATTGTCCTGCGCCCGACGTGCTGCGCTATTGTCCTGCGCCGTGGGAGCCCCGACAAACGGGGCCGCCCGCAGCACCCCGGCAGGTTGCCCGAGCGGCCAAAGGGAGCTGACTGTAAATCAGCCGGCACAGCCTTCGTTGGTTCGAATCCAACACCTGCCACATCCGGCCCCTGGTCTGCGGAGACGCGGATCAGGGGCCGCTTGCTGCCCGGCTCCGGCTCGCGTCCGACCGGGCAGCACCGGCGCCGCCGGCTCCCCGCGAGCGATCCGCGCTACCAGGCGCCCGGGCCGTCGTTCTCGTGGATGGTCCCGGTGGGCCCGTCGGGGCCGAGGGTCGCGAGCCGGACGATGACGCCGACGGCCTCCTCGACGGGCTGCGCGCCGGGGAACCCGGCTGCGAAGTCGGTGGCCGTCAGCCCGGGGCAGGCCGCGTTGACCCGGAAGGCGGGCAGCGACGCGGCGTACTTCACCGTGAGCATGTTGACCGCGGCCTTGCTGGCGGCGTAGGTGATGAGCGGTGTCTGCGACTCGGGACGCCCGGGGTCGGCGGTGGCCGCGAACGATCCCAGCCCGCTGGAGACGTTCACCACGACCGGGTTCGACGACGCCGAGAGGAGTGGCAGGGCGGCCTGGGTCGTCCGGACCACGCCGACGACGTTGGCGTCGAACAGCTGCCGCGCCCGCTCCGGGTCGACGTCGTGCGCGCCGAGCGTGTTGTCGGCGATGCCGGCGTTGTTGACCAGGACGTCGAGCCGACCGTCGCGGAGGCGGATGGTCTCGACGGCGGCCGACACGGACCGGTCGTCCGTGACGTCGAGCCGGACGGAGCGCGCGCCCTCGCCCAGCCGCTCGACGGCCGCAGCCCCCCGGTCGGGGTCCCGCGAGCCGACCCAGACGTGGTGGCCCTCCGACAGCAACCTGCGGGCCGTCTCGAGACCGATGCCCTTGTTGGCGCCCGTCACCAGCGTGATCGTCATGCGACGAGCGTGCCGCGGTCGTGGTGACCCCCGTCGCCGACGGACGTCCGGCACCGACGCCGCCCGCGGGCTCCGTCCGCCGGCCCGGGCCGAGGCGGCGGCGGGTCGGGGTGGCGACGGGTCACTGCTCGAACGTGTACTCGACGTCGTCGAGCGAGTCGACGGGGAAGACGTAGAAGAAGCGGAGCGGTCGTGTGCCGGTGTTGACGACGCCGTGCGGCACCCCCGCGGGGACCATGACGGCGGTGCCCCCGGACACCTGGCGGCGCTCCTGGCCCACCCGCACCGACCCCTCGCCGCTCAGGACGTCGTAGCACTCGGCGACCGGATGGTGGTGGGACGGCCAGCTGCCTCCCGCAGGGATCGTGGCGACACCGGAGGCCAGGTCGACGGTTCTGGTCGCACTCCTGTCGAACAGGGTGCGCCACGTCGTACCGCCGGGCACGGCCGTGAACGTCTCCTCCGCCAGGTCCCGCGCACGACGGATGAGGATGGCTCTCGACGCGTCGTCCATCGGTCGAAGGTACGGGGAGGGCCCGGCCCGCGGCATCGGCCGCGCCGGCTGCGCCTCGCCGAGTCCCCTCGCCGTCGGGGGAGCGCTGCGGCTGGGCGTCCCGGCCTAGTAGTCGGTCGTGTGGGCGAGGTCCCGGCCTGCGGCGACCTCGCCGGCGAGCGCATCGACCTTCGCGAGCGCGAAGCGGTACGCGTCCGACCCGAGCTGCTGGCGCAGCGGCCCGTCCTGCCGGGTGATCTCGACCAGCGCCGCTGCGGCCTTGGCCGGGTCACCGATCTGGGAGCCCGGCATGGCGAGGTGGTGCGCCGTCATCTCCCGGATCCCCGGGTAGGCGTCCGTGGTCCGCGTGGGCAGGGTGATGGACTCGCCGGTCAGGAAGTCGGTGTCGAAGTAGCCGGGCTCGACGACCGTGACGCGGATGCCCAGGTCGGCCACCTCGGCGGCGAGGGCCTCGCTGAGGCCCTCGAGCGCGAACTTCCCGGCGCAGTACAGCGCCCACCCCGGGAAGGTGACCATGCCCAGGATGGACGAGATGTTGATGATGTGGCCCGAGCCCGCCTCGCGCATGCCGGGGAGGGCGGCGCGGATCACGTTCCACGTGCCGCGGACCTGGACGTCGAGCAGCCCCTGCACGTCGGCGTCGGAGGTCTCCTCGACGGCGCCGAGGAACCCGTAGCCCGCGTTGTTGACGACGACGTCGAGGTCCCCGAAGGTGGAGCGCGCCCGGTCGACCGCCTGCCTGACGCTCTGCTCGTCGGTCAGCTGCACCTCGAGCGCGAGCAGGCCGGAGGTGTCCACGTCGCCGAGCCCGTCGAGCGCGGTGAGCAGCCTGTCGGCGGAGCGGGTGGTCGCCGCGACGCGCTGGGAGTCGCGGAGGAGGTGCGCGACGAGGGCGAGGCCCAGCCCGCGCGACGCGCCGGTGACGAACCAGGTGGCAGGACGGTCGGCGGGGTGAGTCATGGGGGTGACCTCTCGGGTGCGGGTGCGGGTGCGGGTGCGGGTGCGGGCCGGACGGGTCCGTCGAGTCTGTCGTCGGCGCAGGTGCGCCGTCCGCGCCGAGAGCGTCAGTGCCGAGGGGCGACGATGACCGATCCGGCCATTGACTCGCCGCGGTGGACACGTCGCGGCGCGACCGGGCTTGCTATAACCGCACGGTGACCGCCACCGACCGCACCTCCGGCCCGTCCTCCTCGCTCGCCCGCACCGCGTGGCTGGCCGCGCGGGCCGCCGCCGTGCTGACGCTGGCGGCGCTGGTGCTGATCTTCGGCACGGCGGGGGTGCTGGTCTCGCGCGGCAGCGCCCTCGACCTGCACGGCGCCGGCGCGATCGTCCTCCACGTCGGCTTCGGCCTGCTGACCGTGGCCCTCGCGGTCGCGGCGTGGGGACGCGTGGGCTCGTGGGTGGCCGCCGGGGCCTCGGCGGTCGTCTTCGCGCTGTCCTTCTACCAGGCGTGGCTCGGCAGCCAAGGCGACATCCCGCTGCACGTGCCGGGGGCGTTCGTCATGACCGCCGCCGGCGTCGGGCTCGCGGCGTACACGGTCCGGCGCCCGGCGACCGCGCCCCGCTGAGGCCGCTCAGGCGGCGTGCGGCCGCCCGGCGGACGGGCGGCAGCCGCAGGGGTCCGTACGGCGCCCGCCGCGGGCGATCGTGACGACCGGCGCCCGGCAGACCAGGCCGTGCCACTCGTGGGAGCACCCCTCGCAGGTGGGGTAGTCGATCGGGTCGCGGGCTGTCTCGTGCACGGAGGAGCGGTACCCCCACCCCGGAGCGTCCGTACGCGGCAGCGGCGTGAGGTGCGTTAAAGTCGACCAGGTCAGGTGATTTTGCCGTGTTCGACCCGGGAAGGACCCCCATGGCCCCCCAGACCCGCTCGTCCGGACCCTCCGACGCCCCGGCACGACCCACCATCAGCATCGTCGGAGGGGGCGCCAGCGGCACCCTGACGGCGGCCCACCTGCTGCGGGTCAGCCGCGACACCGACCTGCGGGTCGTGCTGCACGAGTCGGGCCCGGCGCCCGCGCGCGGCTTGGCCTACAGCACGACCGACACCCGTCACCTGCTCAACGTCCGCACCCGCGACATGAGCGGCCTGGCCGACGAGCCCGGCCACCTCGTGGCGTGGGCCGAGCGCACCGGCGCTCCCGCGGACCCCGTCGGGTTCCTGCCGCGAGCGACGTACGCGCGCTACCTCGGTGACCTCCTGCGCGACCTCGACGCGCACACCGGCGGGCGGCTCGAGGTGCGCCGCGAGGAGGTCCGCGACGTCGCCCCGCGCGACGGGGGCGGGTACGCCGTGCAGGGCACCCGGGGGCGCACCGACGCCGACGCGGTCGTGCTCGCCTACGGCAACCTGCCCTCCGCGACCCTGCGGGCCGGGGGCGACGAGCTGCCGGCCGCGCCCTGGCACCTCCCGAGCGCCTGGGACGTCGAGGCCCTGCGCGCCCTGCCCGCGGACGCCCGCGTCGTCCTCGTCGGCAGCGGACTGACCGCCGTCGACGCCGCGATCACCCTGCTGGGCGACGAGCCCGCCCGCGAGGTCGTCATGGTCTCCCGCAGCGGCCGGCTGCCGCTCGACCACCTGCCGCAGCCCTGCTCGACGAGCTGGGTGCGCCCGGTGCCCGAGGAGGCCCGCACCGCCGACGCCCTGGCCGCCCACGTGCGCGAGCAGGTCGAGCGGGCGCGCCGCTCCGGGGTCTGCTGGCGCTCGGTCGTCGACGGCCTGCGGGGCTGGAACCAGCGGCTGTGGCTGCGCCTGGACCACGACGAGCGACGCCGCTTCCTCGCCCACCACGCACGCGACTGGGAGGTCGCTCGCCACCGCATGGCGCCGGGCGTCGCCGCCACGATCGCCGAGCACCGTCGTACCGGGCGGCTCCGGCTCCTCGGCGGTGGCCTCACCTCGGTCGCCGACCTCGGTGCCACCGTCCGCGTCGGGCTGGCCGGCGGCGAGGAGCTCGAGGTCGACGCGGTCGTCAACTGCACCGGCCCCTGCCCGGACCTCGACCGCGCGACGCTCCCGGTCGTCGCCGCCCTGCGCGACCGGGGCCTGCTGGCCGCCGACCCCCTCGGTCTCGGCGTCGACTGCCGCACGGACGGACGCGTGGTCGGTCGCGACGGCGTCGCCCGCGACGACCTCCTCGTGGTCGGGCCGCCGCGCAAGGGCGTGCTCTGGGAGACCACCGCCGTGCCCGAGATCCGCGCCCAGGCCGCGGAGCTCGCCGTACGGCTGGTGGCGGAGGTGACCGCCACCGGCGCCGAGGGCGAGCGGGCGCTCGCCCGGCGCTGAGCCGGCCCACGCGAGGCCGGATCGCGGGTGAGGCGACGGCGTACGGCGCGGCGGGGCTGGGCACAATGACGACCATGACGTCGACCAGCACCTCCGAGCCGCAGCCCGTCTCCTGGCACGCCTCCGGCGAGTGGACCGACATCCGCTACGAGACGACCGACGAGCCCGGCGGGT
Organism: Nocardioides lentus; assembly: GCF_039529515.1. Taxonomy (NCBI): domain Bacteria; kingdom Bacillati; phylum Actinomycetota; class Actinomycetes; order Propionibacteriales; family Nocardioidaceae; genus Nocardioides; species Nocardioides lentus. Next base: position 298,118 of record NZ_BAAAMY010000005.1, on the reverse strand, counting down.
CGATCGCGAAGATCACGATCTGCCGCCCGGAGGTCCACAACGCCTTCCGCCCGCAGACCCTGGTCGAGATCTCCCACGCCCTCGAGCTGGCGCGCGAGGACGAGACGGTCGGCGCGATCATCCTCACCGGCGAGGGCGAGAGGGCCTTCTGCTCGGGCGGGGACCAGCGGGTCCGCGGCGACTCCGGCTACAAGCTCGACGAGGGCTCGACCGGGCGCTTCCACGTCACCGACCTGCACGTGCAGATGCGGCGCTGCCCCAAGCCGATCGTCGCGATGGTCGCCGGCTGGGCGATCGGCGGCGGTCACGTGCTGCACCTGGTGTGCGACCTGACGATCGCCGCCGACAACGCCCGCTTCGGCCAGGTCGGCCCCCGGGTCGGGTCCTTCGACGGCGGCTACGGGGCGGGTCTGCTCGCGGACCTCGTCGGCCCCAAGAAGGCTAAGGAGATCTGGTTCCTGTGCCGCCAGTACGACGCGGCCGAGGCCGAGCGCATGGGCCTGGTCAACACGGTCGTCCCGCTGGCGGAGCTCGAGGCCACGACCGTGCAGTGGTGCCGCGAGATGCTCGCGCTCTCGCCGTGGGCGCTGCGGCTGTACAAGCTCAGCGTCAACGCCCACGAGGACGGTTACGCCGGCATCCAGCAGCTCGCCCACGACGCGAACCTCCTCTTCTACGGCAACGCCGAGGCGCAGGAGGGCCGCAACGCCTTCCGCGAGAAGCGGACGCCCGACTTCGGTCAGTTCCCCCGCCGTCCATGAGGCGCCGGTGAGCCTCCTCGAGGTCGTCCTCGTCGCGCTGGTGGGGGCGCTGGTCGCGACGTCCGGGACGTTCCTGGGGCTGTGGCTGGGAGCGCGGCGCCGCGTGCGGGTGCTGCGGGCGCGGATCGCCGAGATGGAGGGTCGTCGCCGGCCGCGTCGGCTGGTGCCCACCCCGCAGGCCACCGTCAAGGCCGTGCTCGAGACCGCCACGTTGGTGCGGGACCGCGGCGTCGGGGGCGCGCTGCGCACCTCGGTCGAGGAGCTCGCCGACTGGGCGCACGTCGAGCGCCCCGACCTCGAGCGGATGGCCGCGCGCGACGGCACGGTGACCATCCTGTTCTCCGACATCGTCGGCTCGACCGAGCTCAACTCCGAGCTCGGGGACCGCGCCTGGGTGCGGGTCCTGGCCCGTCACGACCGCCTGGTGCGGCGGTGCGTGGAGCGCCACGACGGCCACGTCGTCAAGACGCAGGGCGACGGCTTCATGGTCGGCTTCGCCACCGGCCCGCAGGCGGTGCGGTGCGCGATCGACGTGCAGCGGGGCGGCCAGCGCGGCCGGGCCCGCGACGTCGAGGTCCGCATCGGGGTCCACCGCGGCGACGTCGTGCACCGCTCCGGCGACATCTTCGGTCGCAACGTCGCCCTCGCCGCCCGCGTCGCCGAGGTCGCCGACGGCGGCGAGGTCCTCGTCTCCGACGCCGTCCTCGAGACGCTCACGCCGTACGACGACCTCGTGACCGGTGAGCCCCGCGCGGCCGACCTCAAGGGCATCGGCGCCCGCCAGCGGCTCCACCCGGTCGTCTGGCAGTAGCCGAGCCGGCAGTGGCGTGCGCGGGTACGACGTCGAGTCGGCCCGGATGCGCACGGAACCGCTGCCGAGTCGGCCCGACTGCGCAGACGCGGACGACCCTCCGGCGTCGACGGCGGGCATCCGGCCCGGCCGTCCGAGCGCACGCCTGCTCGGCCTCGGCGAGGCGCACGCGACTGACGACTCGGCCTCGGTGCGGCGCACGCACGTGCCGACTCGGCGCCGGCCGGGCGCACGCACGTGCCGACTCGGCGCAGGCTCGGGTCAGGCGGGCGTGATGAGGGCGGTGACCTCGCCGAGGGTCAGGCGGCCGCCGGTGGGGCCGGGGGCGGAGAAGCGCAGGGTCACCTCGTCGCCGTCGCGGAGCCAGGTGCGGTCCGCGTCGGGACGCCCCGCGAACGCCGCGAGCGGACGGGTGCCGTCGTGGGTCAGCTCGAGCAGGGAGCCGGCCTGCTCCGGGTCCGGGCCGCTGATCGTGCCCGAGGCGAAGAGGTCGCCGGTGCGCAGCGCGGCGCCGTTGGAGGTGAGGTGGGCGAGCATCTGCCCGGGCGACCAGTACGTCGAGGCGTACGGCGGGCGGCTCACGACGACGCCGTCGACCAGCACCTCGACCGCGACGTCGAGGCCGGGGCGGCGCGAGGTGTCGGCGAGGTGCGGCAGCGGCTCGGGCGACTGGCCGGGCAGCGGCACCCAGGCCCGGGTGAGCGCCGCCAGCGGGGTCACCCACGCCGAGACCGAGGTCGCGAACGACTTGCCGAGGAACGGCCCGAGCGGGCGGTACTCCCACGCCTGCACGTCGCGCGCCGACCAGTCGTTGAGCCCGACGACGCCGAACACGTGCCGCGCCACGTCCCGCGGCGCCACCGTCGTGCCCGTCGCGGTGGGGGCGCCCACGACGAAGCCCAGCTCGGCCTCGAGGTCGAGCTTCCCCGTGGGTCCGTACGACGGGCCCTCGGGGCCGGCGACCTGCCCCCGCGGGCGCGCGACGGGCGTCCCCGACACCACCACCGAGCCGGACCGGCCGTGGTAGCCGACGGGCAGGTGGCGCCAGTTCGGCAGCAGCGGGTCGGCGTCGGGGTCGGCGGACGGGCGGAAGAGCCGGCCGACCGCCGAGGCGTGGTGCTCGGAGCAGTAGAAGTCGGTGTAGTCCGCGACCGTGAACGGCAGGTGCAGCGTGACCGAGGCCAGGGGCAGCAGCTCGAAGCTGTCCGCGGTGACGATCCGGGTGACCTCGGCGCGGGTGTCGGCCCACGCGTCGGGGCCGAGCGCGAGGAAGGCGTCCAGCGACGGCTCGGCGAAGTGCGCCAGGCCGGTCTCGAACGCGAGGTCGATGACCCCGTCGCCCAGGCGCACCCCCACGCGCGGGTCGGAGCCCGGCGTCGAGAACACGCCGTAGGGCAGGTGGTCGGGTCCGAAGCCGCTCATGGGCGTCCCTCCAGGTGGGTGACCGCGGTGACCGGGTCGTCGGTGAGCCACGAGACGACCGACGACCGCCCGTGCCGCTCGGCGAGGACGACCGCACGCTCGGCGTCACCCCCGACCAGGGAGACCCGCAGCTCACGGTCGAGGACCTCGGTGACCCACGGTCCGTCGGCCTGGTCCGCCACCGCGAGTGCCACCACGACGGCCTCGACCTCGGCGAGGAGGTCGAGCGCGCGACCCGCGGAGGGGGACCAGTCGGAGGGGAGGCGCACGTGCAGCAGCGCGTCGTCGGCCAGGCCCGCGTCCCAGTACGCCGCGACCACCCGCCGCGCGTTGCCGGCCAGGTCGCCGGGGTCGCGGAGCGCGGTGTCGAGCGCACCGATCGTCAGTCCGCGCCGCTCGCCCAGCGCGACCGGCCCGGCCAGCTGCGCGGCGCCGCCGGTGAGCACGACCCGGACCGGCGCGGCCCCGGGGTCGAGCGACGGCAGGTCCGTGTCGCGCACCGCCCGCGCGCCGACGTACGGCGAGTCGAGGGGCGCGGCGTCGACCGGACGCAGGTCGTCGAGGAAGCCGTGCCAGGTGCTCACGGGCCGACCCTGCCAGATCGAGCCGCCCGCCGCCGCTCCCGCCGACGGCGCGGTGACCGGCTTCCGGAGCGCCGGGGGCTGCGGCAGGGTGGTGCCCATGCCGTACTACCGCAGCGTCGGCGACGTCCCGCCCACCCGCCACACCCAGCACCGCGACGCCGACGGCCGCCTGCGCCACGAGGAGCTGATGGGGGAGGAGGGCTTCTCCTCCGACTCCTCGCTGCTCTACCACTCCGGGGTCCCCTCGGCGGTCGTCGCGAGCGAGGTCTGGGACCTGCCCGACCAGACGCTGACGCCCAACCACCCGCTGAAGCCGCGCCACCTGCGGCTCCACGAGCTCGCCGGCGCCGCGCCGACCGACCCCGTGACCGGACGCCGCCTGGTGCTCGGCAACGCCGACGTGCGGATCTCCTACGTGGTGGCCACCGAGCCCTCGCCCTACTACCGCAACGCGACCGGCGACGAGTGCGTGTACGTCGAGGCGGGCGCCGGCGTCGTCGAGACCGCGCTGGGACTGGTGCCCTACCGCACGGGCGACTACGTCGTCCTGCCGCGGGCGCTGACCCACCGCTGGGTCCCCGACGCGACCGGGTCCCCCAGCGCGCTCTACCCGATCGAGGCCACCGGCCACGTCGCACCGCCGAAGCGCTACCTGTCGCGCTACGGGCAGCTGCTCGAGCATGCGCCGTACTGCGAGCGGGACCTGCACGGGCCCACCGAGCCCTTCCTCGCCGAGGGGGCCGACGTGCCGGTCCACGTGAAGCACCGCGCGGGCGGGCGGGTGGTGGGCACGACCCTCACCCACGCCACCCACCCCTTCGACGTCGTCGGGTGGGACGGGTGCCTGTACCCGTACACGTTCAACGTCGAGGACTACATGCCGATCACGGGCAAGGTCCACCAGCCGCCGCCGGTGCACCAGGTCTTCGAGGGCCGCAACTTCGTGATCTGCAACTTCCTGCCCCGCAAGGTCGACTACCACCCGCTCGCGGTGCCGGTGCCCTACTACCACTCCAACGTCGACTCCGACGAGGTCATGTTCTACGTCGCCGGGGACTACGAGGCCCGCAAGGGATCCGGGATCGGCCTCGGCTCGGTCAGCCTCCACCCCGGCGGCCACGCCCACGGGCCGCAGCCCGCCGCGATCGAGGCCTCGCTCGGCGTGGAGGCCTTCGAGGAGTCGGCCGTCATGGTCGACACCTTCGCGCCGCTCGAGCTCGGCGAGGGCGCGCTGGCGTGCGAGGACCCGGCGTACGCGTGGAGCTGGGCGGGCCGCTCGCTCTGAGGCGTGCCGGCCGGGGGAGGGGGTACCGGCGTCGCGTCGGTTGCGCATCGGAGGAAGATGGGTCACATGGTCAGGCAGGCACCGGTCAAGGACATCGACGAGTCGGAGCTGGAGGTCGGCCGCGAGAAGCACGCCGCCGCTGGTGTCACCGCCGTCGCGGTGTCGATGAAGCGCGCGATCGAGCAGATGGGCGTCAAGCGCACCGCGCAGACGCTCCTCAAGCTCAACCAGGTCGACGGCTACGACTGCCAGGGCTGCGCCTGGCCCGACCCCTCGCCCGACCACCGGCACACCGCCGAGTTCTGCGAGAACGGCGCGAAGGCCGTCACCGAGGAGGCGACCAAGCGCCACATCGGTCCGGAGTTCTTCGCCGCCCACCCGATGGCGGAGCTCAAGCAGAAGACCGACTACTGGCTCGGCCAGCAGGGCCGCATCACGCAGCCCATGGTCTACCGCGAGGGCGGCAGCCACTACGAGCCCATCGGCTGGGACGAGGCCTTCGGCATCATCGCCGGCGAGCTCAACGCGCTCGACAGCCCCGACGAGGCGATCTTCTACACCTCCGGCAAGACCTCCAACGAGGCCGCGTTCGCCTACCAGCTCTTCGTGCGCGCCTTCGGCACCAACAACCTGCCGGACTGCTCGAACATGTGCCACGAGTCCACCTCGGTGGCGCTCGCCGAGGCCATCGGCATCGGCAAGGGCTCGGTGCACCTGGAGGACCTCCACCAGGCCGAGCTGATCGTCATCGCCGGCCAGAACCCCGGCACCAACCACCCCCGCATGCTGCAGGCCCTCGAGATCGCCAAGGGCAACGGCGCCAAGATCCTCGCGATCAACCCGCTGCGCGAGGCCGGCCTGGTCCGCTTCAAGAACCCCCAGACCCCGAAGGGCGTCGTCGGCGGTGGCACCGGCCTGGCCGACCTGCACCTGCCGATCCGGGTCAACGGCGACCTCGCCCTGTTCCAGGCGATCGGCGCGCTGCTGCTCGAGTGGGGCTGCGTCGACCACGACTTCGTGCAGCGCCACACCGTCGGCTTCGACGAGTGGGCCGCCTCGGCTCGCGAGCTCGACTGGGACGCCGTGCTCCGCGCGACCGGCCTGAGCCGCGAGCTGATCGAGGAGGCCGCGGGGATGTTCCGCGACTCCGCGGCCACCGTGAACTGCTGGGCGATGGGCATCACGCAGCACCGCAACTCGGTGGCGACGATCCGCGAGTTCACCAACGTCGCGCTGCTGCAGGGCAACATCGGCAGGCCCGGCGCCGGCCTGTGCCCGGTCCGCGGCCACTCCAACGTGCAGGGCGACCGCACGATGGGGATCTGGGAACGTGCCCCCGAGCACTTCCTCGACGCGCTGCAGACGGAGTTCGGCTTCGACCCGCCGCGCGAGCACGGGCTCGACACGGTCGCCTCGATCGGGGCGCTGCGCGACGGCAGGGCCCACGTGTTCTTCGGCATGGGCGGCAACTTCGTCTCCGCTGTGCCGGACACCGAGGTGGCCGAGCAGGCCATGGCGCGGGCGTCGCTGACCGTCCACGTCTCGACCAAGCTCAACCGCTCCCACGTCACCCACGGCCGCACCGCGCTGATCCTCCCGGCGCTCGGGCGGTCCGAGAAGGACCGCACCGGCGGCCGTGAGCAGCGGGTCACCGTCGAGGACTCGATGTCGGCCGTCCACGCCTCGAAGGGTCCGCTCGAGCCCGCCTCGTCGCACCTGAGGTCCGAGGTCGACATCCTGTGCTCGATGGCGGAGGCCACGATCGGCGACCGCCACGGCATCCCGTGGTCGGACTTCCGCTCCGACTACACCGAGATCCGCCGCCGGATCGCGCGCGTCGTGCCCGGCTGCGCGGCGTACGACGAGAAGGTCGACCAGCCCGGCGGCTTCCAGCTGCCGCACCCGCCGCGGGACACCCGCACCTTCCCGACGGCGGCCGACAAGGCCATCTTCGCGGTCAACCCGCTGGACATCCTCCACGTGCCCGAGGGCCGGCTGCTGCTGCAGACGATGCGCAGCCACGACCAGTTCAACACCACGATCTACGGGCTGGACGACCGCTACCGCGGGGTGTCCAACGGCCGTCGGGTGATCTTCGTGCACCCCGACGACATCACGGCGCTCGGGCTGTCGGAGGGCGACTACGTCGACCTGGTCAGCGAGTGGTCGGACCCCGACCACGCGGACGCCCAGCTGGTCTACCGCCGGGCGCCCCGGTTCCGCGTGGTGCCCTACGACCAGCCCCGAGGCTGTGCGGCGGCGTACTACCCGGAGACCAACCCGCTGATCCCCCTGGACTCCAAGGCGCTGAAGAGCAACTGCCCGACCTCGAAGTCGGTCATCGTGCGCCTGGCCCCGGTCGACGTCGACGTCGCCGACGGCGGTGCGCTCGCGTCGTACCCCTCCGACTACGGGGTCGTCGCCGACGGCCAGGTCGGCGACGACGCGCAGAAGCAGTACGTCGAGCCGGACCAGCTCAGCTGAGGTCGTGACGACGTGAGCAACCTCGACACCCGGCCCGACGAGGTCACCTGTGAGCCGGAGCCCGGCGCCGGGGTCGAGGTGCTCACGCCGCGTGACGTGCCGCTGGGCGGCCCGCGGGCGATGCGGGTGCGACGGACGCTGCCCCAGCGGCAGCGCTCCCTGATCGGCGCGTGGTGCTTCGTCGACCACTACGGGCCCGACCGGGTCGCCGACACGGGCGGGATGGTCGTCGCCCCGCACCCCCACACCGGTCTGCAGACGGTGTCCTGGCTGTTCTCCGGCGAGATCCAGCACCGCGACTCCGCCGGGACGGCGGCGGTCGTCCGGCCGGGCGAGGTCAACCTGATGACCGCCGGTCGCGGGATCAGTCACTCCGAGGTGTCGCTCCCGGCCACCACCGAGCTCCACGGCGTGCAGCTCTGGGTCGCGCTGCCGGACGTGACGCGCGACGGCGGCCCCGGCTTCGCGCACCACGCCCCCGGGCTGGTGCGGCGCGACGGCCTGGCCGCGCGGGTGTTCCTCGGCTCGCTGCTGGGGGAGACCTCGCCCGTGACCACCCACACCCCGCTTCTCGGCGCCGAGCTGCTGCTCGACCCCGGCGCCCGGGTGCGGCTCGACGTCGACACGACCTTCGAGCACGGCGTCCTCGTCGACACCGGCGCCGTCCGCGCCGAGGGCACCGACCTGGCGGCCGCCGACCTCGGCTACCTCGCCCCCGGACGTGCCGTTCTCGACCTCGAGGCCGGCCCCGACGGCGCCCGTGTCGTCCTGCTGGGCGGCCCGCCGTTCGGCGAGGCGATCGTCATGTGGTGGAACTTCGTGGGCCGCACCCACGACGAGGTCGTCGCCTACCGCGACGCCTGGCAGGCCCAGCTGGTCGACGGCGTGCAGGTCGACGGTCGCTTCGGCGTGGTGGCCGACGAGCCGCTCGCCCCGCTGCCCGCCCCCGAGCTGCCGAACGCCCGGCTGCGCACCCGTTCCTGACCCCGGGTCGGAGAGGATGGGGCCGTGGAGGCAGTGACGGGTGAGGACGGGGTCGCGCGGTGCCCGTGGGCCGCGGCGCCGGGGGACATGCGGGCCTACCACGACACCGAGTGGGGGGTGCCCGTCTCGGGGGAGCAGGCGTACTTCGAGCGGCTGACCCTGGAGGCGTTCCAGTCGGGGCTGTCGTGGGCGATCATCCTGCGCAAGCGCCCCGGCTTCCGGGAGGCCTTCGCCGACTTCGACGTCGACGAGATCGCGACCTGGGGCGAGACCGAGCGTGGCCGGCTGCTCGCCGACGCCGGCATCGTCCGCAACCGCCTCAAGGTCGACGCCACCCTCGCCAACGCCCGCGCGACCGTCGCGTTGCGCGACCACGGCGGCCTCGAGGCGTTCGTCGAGTCCTACCGACCCCCGGCGGAGGCCCAGCCGGCCCCCCGCGCCACCGAGGAGGTCCCGACCACCTCGGAGGCCTCGACGCGGCTCAGCAAGGACCTCAAGCGCCGTGGCTTCGCCTTCGTCGGGCCCACTACGATGCACGCCCTGATGGAGGCCCTCGGGCTGGTCGACACCCACCTCACCGGCTGCCACCGACGCGGCGTCGCCGGCCGCGGGGGCGCCGTCCGCTGAGGCTGTCGGTCGAGCCCCCCGGGTGACAGGGTGGTCGGCGTGAACGTCTTCGGCGACGACGCCCTCGGCCAGCACGACGCGGTCGGCCTCGCGGCCGAGATCGCGGCCCGCCGGGTGGGCGTGCCCGAGGTCGTCGAGGCCGCGATCGCCCGCTCGGAGGCGACCGCCTCACGGCTCGGCGGCCTCGCCCACCGCGCGTACGACGGGGCGCGCGCGGAGGCGAGGGCCCCGCGGGGCGGGTTCTTCGCGGGCGTCCCCACCTGGATCAAGGACAACTCCGACGTGGCCGGCATGCCGACCCGCGAGGGCACCGACGCGTGGGACGCCGTCCCGGCCCGGTCGGACGGCGACCTCGCGCGACTCCACCGCGCCACCGGTCTCCTCGTCCTCGGCAAGTCCCAGCTCAGCGAGTTCGGCTTCTCCGCCTCCGCCGAGCACCCGCGCCTCGGCCCGGTCCGCAACCCGTGGGACCCCGACCGGACGGCGGGCGCCTCCTCGGCGGGCGCCGCGGTCCTGGTGGCCACGGGGGCCGTGCCGATCGCCCACGCCAACGACGGCGGCGGCTCCATCCGGATCCCCGCCTCCTGCACGGGACTGGTCGGCCTCAAGCCCACCCGGGGCCGGCTGGCGCAGGACCGGTCCCTGCGCGAGATGCCGGTCCGGATCGTGCAGGACGGCGTCCTGACCCGCACGGTCCGTGACACCGCGGCCTTCTACCGCGAGGCCGAGCGCGTCTACCGCGACCTGTCCCTGCCCCCGGTCGGCGACATCACCCGCCCCTCACGCACCCGGCTGCGCGTCGCCGTGGTGACCGCCGGCCCCCACCGCACCGCCGACCCCGAGGTCGTCGCGCTCACCGAGCGGACCGCGCGCACCCTCGAGGCGCTCGGGCACCACGTGGAGCCCGCGGCGGCCCCGGTGCCCGACAGCTTCCCCGACGACTTCGTCACCTACTGGGGGTTCCTCGCCCTGGCGAGCGTCGCCCGCGGGCGACGCCTGCACGGCCCGTCCTGGGACCCCGGGCGCCTCGACGCCCTCACCCTGCACCTGGCCCGCCACGCCCGCCGACGCCTGGCGCGGCTCCCGGTCGCGATGGCCCGTCTGCGGGCGACCGCGAGGGCCTCGGCTCGCTTCTTCCGGGGCTACGACGTCGTCCTCAGCCCCACCCTGGCGCAGCCGACGCCGCGGCTGGGCCACCTCGACCCGACCTCGGACGGCGCCCTCGTGCTGGAGCGCCTCATGGACTGGGTGGCCTTCACGCCGCTGCATAACGCGACCGGCGACCCCGCGGTCTCGCTGCCGCTGGCCACGACCGCGGCGGGCCTCCCGCAGGGCATGATGCTCGGCGCCGCGGCCGGCCGCGAGGCCGTGCTGCTGGAGCTGGCGTACGAGCTCGAGGAGGCCGTGGGCTGGGCTCCGCCGCCGCCCTGAGGGGCCGTCGGAGGTCCGGGGGGAGGCCGATTTCACCCCGCCACACGGCGGTGTGTATCGTTCTTCCGCGTTGCCCCTTTAGCTCAGTCGGCAGAGCGTCTCCATGGTAAGGAGAAGGTCTACGGTTCGATTCCGTAAAGGGGCTCTGGACCGGGTCGGCCGTCGTGGACGGCCGTGCGCCGCGGTCCACGGCGGGGTAGCTCAGGTGGTTAGAGCACACGACTCATAATCGTGGTGTCGCGGGTTCGAGTCCCGCCTCCGCTACCACGTACGACGCTCCACACCCGAGACTGAAGGACACAGCCGTGGCCAGCAAGAGCTCCGACGTTCGCCCCAAGATCACCCTCGCCTGCGTGGAGTGCAAGGAGCGGAACTACATCACCAAGAAGAACCGGCGCAACGACCCGGACCGCCTGGAGATGAAGAAGTTCTGCCCGCGCTGCCGCACCCACACCGCGCACCGCGAGACCCGCTGATCACCGCGGCGCCCGGCGCCGCACCGCAGACGCAGTCACCGAGGCGACCGTCCCCCACCGGGGCCGGTCGCCTCGCTGCGTCCCGGACCGGCGCCCGCGCCCGCGCCGACGATAGGTTGGACGACATGCCGCTCGCCGACGACCTCGTGGGTCGCAGCTACCCCCCGACCGCCCCGTACGACGTGACCGCCGTGAAGGTGCGCGAGTTCAACGCGGCCACCGGCGGCGACTCCGGGGGCGGGGACGAGCCCGCGATCCCGCCCACCTTCCCGATCGTCCTCGCGTTCGACGCGATGAACGCGTTCCTCGCCGCCGAGGGCATCGAGCTGTCGCGCATCGTCCACGGCGACCAGCGCTTCCGCTACGACCGCCCCGTCCGGCTGGGCGACCGGTTGACCGCGACCCTGACCGTCGCCTCGGTGCGCACCGTGGCGGGCAACGACATCATCGGCACCTCCAGCGCCGTCGTCGACGACGAGGGCCGAGCGGTCTGCACCGCGACCGCCACGCTCGTCCACCGTCCCGGGGCCGGGACCGGGACCGACGAGCAGGGGAGCGCCGCATGAACGCCGGTGACGCGCTCGGTCCCCGCACCTTCGTCGTCCGCCGCGAGGACCTCGTGCGCTACGCCGGGGCGAGCGGCGACCTCAACCCCATCCACTGGTCCGACCGGGTCGCGACGGCCGTCGGCCTGCCCGGCGTGATCGCCCACGGCATGCTCACCCTCGGCCTGGCGGGCCGCGCGGTGGCGGAGTGGACCGACGGCGCGGAGGTCGTCGAGCTGGGCTCGAAGTTCACCGCGCCCGTCGAGGTGCCCGACGACGACGACGGGGTCGAGGTCGTCGTCGCCGGCACCGTGAAGGCGGTCGAGGACGGTCTCGCCACCCTGGCGCTGACGGTCACCTGCGGCGAGAAGAAGGTGCTCGGCAACCCACGGGCGGTCGTGCGTGCCTGACGACCGGACCGGCGACGCGGCCGGGCCCCCGCTGCTGCGCGACCACACCACGCTGCGGCTGGGCGGGCCCGCCCGACGGTGGGTGCGGGCCACGACCACCGACGACCTCGTCGCCGCGGTCGCGGACGCCGACGGGGCCGGTGAGCCGGTCCTGGTCCTCGGGGGCGGCAGCAACCTCGTCGTCGCCGACGCCGGGTTCGACGGCGTGGTGGTCGAGGTCGCGACCCGCGGGGTCCGCACGGACACCGACCCCGAGGGCCGGCCCTCGTCCGACCCCGCGTGCGGCGGCGAGCTGGTCACCGTGGCGGCCGGCGAGGACTGGGACGAGCTGTGCGCGCGGGCGGCGGCGTCCGGGTGGGTGGGCGTCGAGGCGCTCTCCGGCATCCCCGGCTCGGTCGGCGCGACGCCGGTGCAGAACGTCGGGGCCTACGGGCAGGACGTCTCGCAGACCCTCTGGAGCGTCGCCGTGTGGGACCGCCACGAGCGTCGCCGCCGCACCCTCAGCGCCGCCGAGTGCGACTTCGGCTACCGCTCCAGCCGCTTCAAGCGCGAGACCGGTCGCTGGGTGGTCCTCGAGGTCACCTTCCAGCTGCTGCGTGGCGAGCTGGGTGCCCCGGTGAGGTACGCCGAGCTGGCCCGCGCCCTGGGTGTCGACGAGGGCGCCCGTGCTCCGCTGGCGGCGGTCCGCGACGCCGTCCTGGGCCTGCGCCGCGGCAAGGGCATGGTCCTCGACGCCGTCGACCACGACACCTGGAGCGCGGGCTCGTTCTTCACCAACCCCGTCCTCGACGAGACCGCCGCCGCCCGGCTGCCCGAGGACGCGCCCCGCTGGCCCGCCGACGGGGGCGTCAAGACCTCCGCCGCCTGGCTGATCCAGCACGCCGGGTTCGAGCGCGGCCACGGCCTCGACGCGCCGGACGCCCGGGTGGGGCTGTCCACCAAGCACACGCTGGCCCTGACCAACCGGGGCGGCGCCGCCACCGACGAGCTGCTGGCCCTGGCCCGCGAGGTCCGCGACGGCGTCGAGGCGGCGTACGGCGTGCGGCTGGTCAACGAGCCGGTGCTCGTCGGCTGCGTCCTCTAGGCCCGAGCCGGTCCAGACCGGAGCCGCACCGGGGCCGCGAGCGACCTACGATCCCGACGTGACCCGTCCCCGCCCGGGCCCGCCGGCCCTCGCCGCCCTGGCCCTCGTCGCCCTGGCCCTCCCGCTGGCCCTGCTCGTGCCGAGCGGCGCGGCCGCGGGACCGGCCGCCGGCCCGGCTCCGTCGAGCGCGGCGAGCGAGGTCGCGCCGGCGCCCGGCGCCACCACCCGGGCCGCCGCCGTCACCGCCTACCGCGACGTGCAGCGGGCCCAGCGGGTGCGTGCCGGCTGGACGGGCTCGGTGAAGGGCTGCCGGGTCGGCCGCGAGTCGGCCGCGTCGCTGAGCGCCACCCGCACCACCGTCAACCGGCTGCGCGACCTCGCGGGGGTCCGACCGGTCGCGCTGCGCGACTCGTTGAACCGCAAGGCGCTCGCCGCGGCGCTCATGATGCGCGCCCAGGGCTCGCTCAGCCACACGCCGCCCCGCAGCTGGCGGTGCTGGTCGCGCGCCGGCAGAGCGGCGGCGGGCAGCTCGAACCTCTTCCTCGGGCGCTCCGGCGCCGCCGCGATGGTCGGCTACACCGACGACGCGGGCATCGCCGAGCTCGGTCACCGTCGCTGGCTGCTCAACCCCGCGGCGCGCGTCTTCGGCTCGGGGTCCACGGGCTCGAGCAACGCCCTGTGGGTCTTCAGCGACACCCGGCCGGTGCCGGACGGCACCGCCGTGGCCTGGCCCCCGGCCGGCTTCGTCCCGCGGCCGTGGCTCTTCGCCGACTGGTCGCTCGAGGTCGTCGGCGGCGACGTCGACCTCGACGGTGCGCAGGTGCGGATGACCGTGGACGGCGGGGAGGTCGAGGTATCGGGCGTGCGCACCGCACCGCCGTCGTTCGGACCGGGTCACCTGGTCACCTGGCGGGTCGACCTCCCCCGCGCGGTCTCCTCGGGCGACCACGAGGTCGTCGTCACCGTCGCGGGGGTGGAGGTCGCCGGCGACACCACGCCGATCACCTGGACCACGACCACCGTCGACGTGGACTGAGCCGGCCCCGGGGCCCGGGGCACGCCGCTCCTCGGACGGCCGGGCCGGCCTCAGGGGGAGGTGGAGCCCGCCACCGCGAGGACGACGACGAGCACGATCCCGATGATGCCGAGCACCAGCAGCACCGTGCCGACGATCCCGAGGATCATGCCGGTCTGCGCCTGGCCGCGGCCGCCCAGCGCGCCGCCGGAGGCGTCGATCTCCCGCATGGCCCTGCGACCGGCGATCCACGCCCACGGCGACAGGAAGATCGTGATCCCGCACAGCAGCGAGCCCAGGGTCGAGACCAGGCCGACCACGAGCGCCGTCATGGCCTGCGGGTGGTCCTGGCGCACCGGTGCCCCGTAGCCGTACCCGTACGCCGGCTGCGCGCCGTACCCGGGCTGGCCGTAGGGGGCCTGCCCGTACGGCGGCTGGCCGTAGCCGTAGCCGCCCTGCTGCTGGCCGTAGGGGTCCTGGCCGTAGCCGCCCTGCTGCTGGCCGTAGGGGTCACGGCCGTGCTCGTCCCGACCGGACGACGGCCAGCCGTGCGAGCCCGCGCCGGGCTCGGGGGTGCCCGTCGGGGACCCGCCGTACTGCGTGGGGGCGTCCTCGGACCGGGCCCGACGCTCCGCGTCGTCGTTGATCTCGCGCCACCGCTCGGAGGGGTCGGAATCGCTCACGGCCCCCAGTGTGCCAAAGGCGGGCCTCAGGCGTCGGGCGGCGGCGCGGCGAGCCAGGCGTCGACCTCGCCCAGCAGGACGGAGCGCAGGGTCTCGGGCATGCGCGCCGCGCGCAGCGACATCCGACCGAGCTCGGCGAGGGTGGCGTCGTCGAGGTCGTGGGCGGCGCGCATGGTCGCGTACTGGGCGGCGAGCCGGGAGCCGAACAGCAGGGGGTCGTCGGCGCCGAGGGCGACGGCCACGCCCGCCTCCAGCAGCTCGGGCAGCGGCACCGAGGACAGGTCGGGGTGCACGCCGAGGGAGACGTTGGAGGTCGGGCACACCTCGAGGGCGACCCCGGCCTCGGCGACCCGGGCCAGCAGGGCGGGGTCCTCGACCACGCGGACGCCGTGACCGAGGCGGTCGGCGTGCAGGACGTCCAGGCAGGTGCGCACGCTGGCGGCTCCCAGCAGCTCGCCGCCGTGGGGGACCAGCGCGAGCCCGGCGCGCTCCGCGATCCGGAAGGCCGGCGCGAAGTCGGCCGTCGTGCCGCGGCGCTCGTCGTTGGACAGCCCGAAGCCCACGACGCCCCGTCCGGCGTACTGGCCCGCGAGACGCGCGAGCGTGCGCGCGTCCATCGGGTGACGGGTGCGGTTGGCCGCCACCACCACCGCGACCGGGACCCCGGTCAGGTGGGTGGCCTCCGCCGCGGCGTCCAGCACCAGCTCGGTGAACGCGGTGATCCCGTCGAAGCGCGCGGCGTAGCCGCTGGGGTCGACCTGGATCTCGAGCCACCGTCCGCCGTCGACGGCGTCGTCCTCGGCGGCCTCGCGCAGCAGGCGCCGGACGTCGTCGGGGGTGCGGAGCACCGACCGCGCGACGTCGTACAGGCGCTGGAAGCGGAACCAGCCCTTCTCGTCGGCCGCCGACAGCCGCGGCGGCCAGTCGGCGACCAGCGACTCGGGCAGGTGGATGCCGTCGCGTGCGGCCAGCTCGAGGAGCGTGCCGTGGCGCATCGACCCGGTGAAGTGCAGGTGCAGGTGCGCCTTGGGCAGCGTCTCGAGCGGCCGCCGGGCGACGGGGGAGGGCACGGGGGTGGGCTCAGCCCGCCAGCTTCTCGGCGGCGGCGAGACGCACGCACGTGGCCACCGCCTCCATCGCCTCGACCACCGAGTCCAGCGGGGGGAACGTCGGCGCGAGGCGGATGTTGCGGTCCTCCGGGTCGGCACCAGGGAACGCGGAGCCGGCCGGGGTGAGCGCGACGCCGGCGTCCTTGGCGAGCGAGATCACCCGCGAGGCGGTGCCCGGCAGCACGTCCAGGCTGACGAAGTAGCCGCCCTTGGGCCGGGTCCACTCCGCGATGCCGAGCCCGGCGAGGGAGTGGGTCAGGGCCTTGTCGACGGCCGCGAACTTCGGGGCGATCAGGGCCCGGTGCTTGGCCATGTGCTCGCGCACGCCGTCGGCGGAGCCGAACAGCTGCACGTGGCGCAGGTGGTTGGCCTTGTCCGGGCCGATGGAGCCCTGGCCCAGGTGGTGCAGGTACCAGGACACCGTGGCCTCCGAGCCCGCGAGGAACGCGACCCCGGCGCCGGCCCACGAGATCTTCGACGTCGAGGCGAACATGACGGCCCGGTCGGGGTGGCCCGCCTCCGCGCAGGCGCCGATCAGGTCGGCGCTGCGGTGCTCGGTGTCGGTGAGGTGGTGCAGCGCGTAGGCGTTGTCCCACAGGATCGTGAAGTCGTCGGCCGCGGTCGGCATCGCGGCCAGGCGGGCGGCCACCGCGTCGGACACGACGGTGCCGGTGGGGTTCGCGTACGTCGGGACGACCCACATCCCCTTGATCGTCGGGTCCTCGGCGACCAGCGCCTCGACGGCGTCCAGGTCCGGGCCCTCGTCGGTCATCGGCACGGGGACGTTCTCGATGCCGAACCAGGAGGTCAGGGTGAAGTGACGGTCGTAGCCGGGGGAGGGGCACAGGAACTTCACGGTCTCCTCGGCGCCCCACGGGCGCCCGCCGCCGGGGCCGCCCTTGAGCCACAGGTCGACGAGGACGTCGCGCATCATCACGAGGCTGGAGGTGCCACCCGCGACAAGTCGGTCGGCGTGCACGCCGAGCAGCTCGCCGAAGATGTCGCGGAGGTCGCCGAGACCCTGCAGGCCGCCGTAGTTGCGCACGTCGGTGCCGGTGGAGTCGGTGGTCGTCGTGGGCAGCGACATCAGGCCGTCGGCGAGGTCGAGCTGCTCCGGCGCGGGCTTGCCGCGGGTCAGGTCGAGGGACAGCCCGCGGCGCGTGAGGTCGTCGTACGACGAGCGCGCGGCGTCGAGGAACGCCGTCAGCTCGTCGGGCGACATCTGGCTCAGCGGGGTGGTGGGGACGCTGGTCGGCTGGCTCACCGTCCCATCGTCGCATCCGCGGCGGACACCCGCCGGACGGCGCCGCGCCCGGGCGCCGGTGCCGGGTCGGTTCGACTTGGGGTGGGGGCGCCCGTAGACTCCACCTTTGGTGTCCGAGGACCGGCGTCGCGCCGCGCGCGCAACCCGGGACGACGGCACCGGCGCGCACAGCGTCGAAGGGCACTAGCTCAACTGGCAGAGCATCGGTCTCCAAAACCGAAGGTTGGGGGTTCAAGTCCCTCGTGCCCTGCGAATCGACCCAGAGCGTCGACCCAGACGTGGACCGGCAGCAACGACGAGACGAAGGTGATCGGGCGTGACCGACAGCAGCGCAGTGCGCAGCTCGCGGGACGACTCGCGCGGGGACGGCCCCGGCGGCGGGCGCACCAACCCGATCACGTTCCTGCGTCAGGTCGTCGCCGAGCTGCGCAAGGTGGTGTGGCCGACCCAGCAGCAGCTGGTGACCTACTTCATCGTGGTGATGGTGTTCGTGCTGTTCATGATCGCGCTGGTCTCGTTGCTGGACCTCGGCTTCGGCCGCCTGGTCTTCGAGGTCTTCGCGCCCGACGGCGCCTGAGCCCCCACCTGAGTCGCTGGTGGCGCCCTCCGGGCGCCCCACCCCCACCCGCGAGACGAGATCCGAGGAACCCCACGCGTGTCCGAGCAGTACGACGTTGACGACACCCAGCCCGACGGGCAGCCGGTCATCACCGACCCGGAGAGCCCCGACGGAGCCGAGTCGACCACGATCGTCGAGCCGGTCGAGGACCGTGAGCTGGGCGAGGAGCCGACCGAGGACGCCGACGAGCTCGGCGAGGACGGCCCCGACACCGAGGTGGACGCCGCCGAGGACGCCGAGCCCGAGGACGCCGAGCCTGAGGACCCGCTGGAGGCGTTCCGGCGCGAGCTGTGGGCCAAGCCTGGCGACTGGTTCGTGGTCCACACCTACTCCGGCATGGAGAACCGGGTGCGGGCCAACCTCGAGAACCGCATCATCTCCCTCAACATGGAGGAGCTGATCCACGAGATCGTCGTGCCGACCGAGACGGTCGCCGAGATCAAGAACGGTCAGCGCAAGATGGTCCGCCGCACCGTCCTCCCCGGCTACGTGCTGGTCCGCATGGACCTGACCGACGAGTCCTGGTCCGCGGTGCGTCACACGCCGTCGGTGACCGGCTTCGTCGGCCACAGCCACCAGCCCGTGCCGCTGAGCATGACCGAGGTCGAGAACATGCTGGCCCCGGCCGTCATGGCCGCCGCGGAGTCCGAGGCGGCCGCCGCCGGCCAGACCTCGGGGTCCGGTGGGGCCACCACCGGCGGCGCGGCCCGCAAGCCGGCCATCGAGGTCGCCGACTTCGACGTGTCCGACTCGGTCATGGTCGTCGACGGCCCGTTCGCCACGCTCCACGCGACCATCACCGAGATCAACGCCGAGTCCCAGCGGGTCAAGGCCCTGGTCGAGATCTTCGGCCGGGAGACCCCGGTCGAGCTGAGCTTCGGCCAGATCCAGAAGGTCTGACCCGAGCCCGCGCGTCGGGACCCCGGTGAGGGGTGGACGCCGGAGGCGACCACCAGCACCACCAGCACCACCAGGAAACCTGTGGCAGGGGCACCCGCCCCGTCATGACCACACGAGAGAGAGGGCGACATGCCTCCCAAGAAGAAGATCGCTGCGCTGGTCAAGGTGCAGCTCCAGGCCGGTGCGGCCACCCCGGCTCCGCCGGTCGGTACGGCGCTCGGTCCCCACGGCGTCAACATCATGGAGTTCTGCAAGGCGTACAACGCCCAGACGGAGGCCATGCGCGGCAACGTGATCCCGGTCGAGATCACCATCTTCGAGGACCGGTCCTTCACGTTCGTCACGAAGACCCCGCCGGCCGCCGAGCTGATCAAGAAGGCCGCCGGCCTGGCCAAGGGCTCCAGCACCCCGCACACCGACAAGGTGGGCAAGCTGACCAAGGACCAGATCCGCGAGATCGCCACGACCAAGCTCCCCGACCTCAACGCGAACGACGTCGAGGGCGCCATGAAGATCGTCGAGGGCACCGCCCGCTCCATGGGCGTCACCACCGAGTGACCCGCACTCCCTGATCACCGCACACCCCGTGGGAGAGCCACGCGCTGGCTCACGCACCACATCCGTCCAGGAGGGACGACACATGCAGCGCAGCAAGACCTACCGGGCCGCCGCCGAGAAGATCGACGCGGACGCCCTGCACTCGCCGTACAACGCCATCGAGCTGGCGCGCGAGGTCTCGAAGAAGAAGTTCGACGAGACCGTCGACGTCGTCATGCGCCTCGGGGTCGACCCCCGCAAGGCCGACCAGATGGTCCGCGGCACCGTGAACCTGCCCCACGGCACCGGCAAGACGGCCCGCGTGCTGGTCTTCGCCAACGCCGAGAAGGCCGACGCCGCCCGTGAGGCCGGCGCCGACCACGTCGGCGGCGACGACATGATCGAGAAGGTCAACGGCGGCTGGCTCGACTTCGACGCCGTGGTCGCGACCCCCGACATGATGGGCAAGGTCGGGCGTCTCGGCCGGGTCCTCGGCCCCCGCGGCCTCATGCCGAACCCGAAGACCGGCACCGTGACGCCGGACGTGGCCAAGGCCGTGTCCGACATCAAGGGCGGCAAGATCGAGTTCCGCGTCGACCGCCACTCGAACCTGCACTTCATCATCGGCAAGGCCTCGTTCGACCAGGCCTCGCTGGCGGAGAACTACGCCGCCGCCCTCGAGGAGGTGCTGCGGCTCAAGCCGGCCAGCTCCAAGGGCCGCTACATCCGCAAGATCACGCTCTCCACGACGATGGGCCCCGGCATCCCCGTGGACCCGAACCGCACCAAGGACGTCGCCAGCGCCGACGAGGCCTGAGCCACGCCGCACGTCCGGACGGCCCGTCCCCGCGAGGGGGCGGGCCGTTCGTCGTCCGCGGCGTTTTGGTGTCGGCGCCCCCGGCCCCGTAAGGTCTCCTCCCGTAGCCGAAGACCGTCGGTCGGCCACCTCGCGAGGGGTGGTCCGAAGGACCCGCTATCGCGGGCGACCTGCGCAGGTGACACCGAGTGAGGCGCGAGTCGCGCCATCCGCCCTGTGCACCTGCACGGGGCGTCCTGCATTTCGCGGCCCTTCCGTCCGACGTGACGCGGCGGGGACCGGGCGACCGCCCGGACCCACGCACCGATCGACGGAAGGAGACCCATGGCGCGACCTGACAAGGACGCCGCGGTGGCGGAGATCGTCGACTCGTTCAACGGATCCGCCGGCGCCGTGCTGACCGAGTACCGCGGTCTCGACGTGAAGCAGCTCCAGGAGCTGCGTCGCTCGCTGGGCGACAACGCCAGCTATGCGGTCGTGAAGAACACCCTCGCCAAGATCGCCGCCCGCAAGGTCGGCATCGAGGGCTTCGACGACCTGCTCACCGGTCCGACCGCCATCGCCTTCATCTCGGGCGACGTGGTCGAGGCCGCCAAGGGCCTGCGCGACTTCGCCAAGGCGAACCCCGCGCTGGTCATCAAGGGCGGGATCCTGGACGGCAACCCCGTCGACGCCTCCCAGGTGGCCAAGCTGGCCGACCTGGAGTCGCGCGAGGTGCTGCTCGGCAAGATGGCGGGCGCGATGCTGGCCTCGCTGAGCCAGGCCGTCTACCTGCTCAACGCCCCGATCGCCCAGATGGCCCGCCTCGCCGGCGCCCTCGAGGCGAAGGCGACCGAGGACCCCTCGGTCCTCGCGGGCGGCGCCGGCACCCCGGCCGAGGCTCCTGCCGCGGACGCTGCCGACGAGGCGACGTCCGACGACGTGGCCACCGACGAGGCAGCCACCGACGAGGCCCCCGCGGCCGCGTCGACCGAGGCCTGAGCTCCACCCCGCACCACCCTCACCCGATCCGTAGTTCCTAGGAAGGAAGCCACCATGGCGAAGCTCTCCACCGCAGACCTCCTCGACCAGTTCAAGGAGATGACCCTCATCGAGCTCAGCGAGTTCGTGAAGGAGTTCGAGGACACCTTCGGCGTCACCGCGGCCGCTCCGGTCGCCGCGGCCGCCCCCGCCGCGGGCGGCGCTGCCGCCGGCGGCGAGGAGGCCGCCGAGCAGGACGAGTTCGACGTCGTCCTCGAGGCCGCCGGTGACAAGAAGATCAACGTCATCAAGGAGGTGCGCGCCCTGACCTCCCTCGGCCTGAAGGAGGCCAAGGACCTCGTCGAGTCGGCCCCCAAGGCCATCCTCGAGAAGGTCGCCAAGGACGTCGCCGAGAAGGCCAAGGAGTCCCTCGAGGGCGCCGGCGCCAGCGTCTCCCTGAAGTGACGCCGCGGCGCGGGCGCTGAGCCCGGGTCGAGACCCGGAGCCCGGCGCACGCCGCGCCGCACCTGCACGACCCGCTGCACCACGAGGGGCGGCCACCCGGACCGGGTGGCCGCCCCTCGTCGCGTCCCACCCACCGGGTCCCACCGGGGTCACGGTTCGGTGTCCGCGTGTTTACTCACGGGTAACCGGAGCACTAGCATTCACCGGCGGGAGTGACGAGACGCACGTAACCTTGCGGCGTCCGTCACGTTGTCAGGACGGTCCGGGTCTCGGGGGAGCCCGCATCGACACCGGTGTCGGGTGCGCAGACGAGAGGGAGGCACGGATGGGCGTCGAGATCGCCGTCGAGGGGCTGACGAAGTCGTTCGGCAAGCAGCTCATCTGGGGCGACGTCTCCCTCACCATCCCGGCCGGGGAGATCTGCGTGATGCTCGGCCCCTCCGGCACGGGCAAGTCGGTGTTCCTCAAGGCGCTGATCGGCCTGCTCAAGCCCGACCGGGGCTCGATCGTCATCGAGGGCGTCGACATCGCCAGCTGCAAGGAGCGCGACCTCTACGAGATCCGCAAGCTCTTCGGCGTGCTGTTCCAGGACGGCGCGATGTTCGGGTCGATGAACCTCTACGACAACGTCGCCTTCCCGCTGCGCGAGCACACCAAGAAGACCGAGTCCGAGGTCCGTGACGTGGTCATGGAGAAGATGGACCTGGTCGGTCTGCTGGGCTCGGAGGACAAGCTGCCCGGCGAGATCTCCGGCGGCATGCGCAAGCGCGCCGGCCTCGCCCGCGCCCTGGTCCTGGACCCGGAGATCGTGCTGTTCGACGAGCCGGACTCCGGTCTCGACCCGGTGCGCACGGCCTTCCTGAACCAGCTCATCGTCGACCTCAACGCGCAGATCGACGCGACCTTCCTGATCGTCACCCACGACATCAACACCGCGCGCACGGTGCCCGACAACATCGGCCTGCTCTACCACAAGCACCTGGCGATGTTCGGCCCCCGCGAGATGCTGCTGAGCTCCGAGGAGCCCGTGGTCCGTCAGTTCCTCAACGCCCAGCGCGTCGGTCCGATCGGCATGTCCGAGGAGAAGGACGCCGACGAGCTCGAGGCCGAGAAGGACCAGGAGCTGCCGCCGCTGCCGCCGATCCCGATGCAGATCGAGCCCTCCAACGGCATCCCGCGCCGCAGCCAGCGCGAGCCCGGGGCCTGGTGCCGCGACAACGGCGTGACCCCGCCCCCCGGCTCCTTCGAGGACGACAACGCCAGCCTCGCAGGGGCATGACGTGTCGACGGCCCTGAACTCGCGCGTCCTCGCGCCCATCGGCACCGCCGGCAAGCTGTTCGCGTTCGGCCTCGACGTCGGCCGTCAGCTGTTCCGGCGACCCTTCCAGCTGCGGGAGTTCATCCAGCAGGCGTGGTTCATCGCGTCCGTGACGATCATCCCCACCGCCCTCGTCGCCATCCCGTTCGGCGCCGTCATCTCGCTGCAGATCGGCAGCCTGATCCAGCAGTTCGGCGCACAGTCGTTCACCGGCTCGGCGTCCGTCCTCGCCGTCGTCCGCAACGCCGGCCCGATCGCCACCGCGCTGCTGATCTCCGGGGCCGCCGGGTCGGCGATCGCCGCCGACCTCGGCGCGCGCAAGATCCGCGAGGAGCTCGACGCGATGATGGTGCTGGGCATCGACCCGATCCAGCGTCTCGTGGTGCCGCGCGTGCTCGCGTGCATGCTGATCGCGGTCTTCCTCAACGGCCTCGTCAGCGTCGTGGGCGTCGCCGGGGGCTACGTGTTCAACGTGATCCTCCAGGGCGGCACCCCCGGCGCCTACCTCGCCAGCTTCACGGCGCTCGCCCAGCTCGCCGACGTCTGGCAGGGGATGATCAAGGCGCTGATCTTCGGGCTGATCGCGGCGATCGTGGCCTGCTACAAGGGCATGAACGCCGGCGGCGGACCCAAGGGCGTCGGCGACGCCGTCAACGAGTCGGTCGTCATCACCTTCCTGCTGCTGTTCGTCGTCAACTTCACCATGAGCGCGATCTACTTCCAGCTCGTGCCACCGAAGACGGGTTGACGCCGTGGCCACGTTGAAGTCGACGGTGCAGGCGCCCGCGCGCAAGCTGGAGGGGCTCGGACAGGAGCTCTCCTTCTACCTGCGCGCCCTCGCCTGGACCCCGCGCACGATCTCGCGCTACAAGAAGGAGATCCTGCGGATCCTCGCCGAGGTCACCCTCGGCAGTGGCGCCCTGGCGGTCATCGGCGGCACGGTGGGCGTGATCCTCGGGCTGTCGTTCTTCACCGGCACCGAGGTCGGCCTGCAGGGCTTCGCCGCGCTCGACCAGATCGGCACCGCCGCCTTCTCCGGGTTCGTGTCGGCCTACATCAACACCCGCGAGATCGCGCCGCTGGTCGCGGGCATCGCCCTCGCGGCCACGGTGGGCTGCGGCTTCACCGCCCAGCTCGGCGCCATGCGGATCTCCGAGGAGGTCGACGCCCTCGAGGTGATGGCGATCCCCTCACTGCCGTTCCTGGTGACGACGCGCATCATCGGCGGCCTCATCGCCATCATCCCGCTGTACGTCGTGGGCCTGCTGTCCTCCTACTTCGCGACGCGCCTGACGGTGACCCAGTTCTTCGGCCAGTCGGCCGGCACCTACGACTACTACTTCAACCAGTTCCTGCCCCCGCAGGACGTGCTCTGGTCGTTCGGCAAGGTGATGGTCTTCGCGGTCGCGGTGATCCTCATCCACTGCTACCACGGCTACAACGCCACCGGCGGCCCCGCCGGGGTCGGCGTCGCCGTGGGCTACGCCGTGCGCACCAGCATCGTCACGGTCAACGTGCTCGACCTGCTGCTGTCCATGGCGATCTGGGGCACCACCACGACGGTGAGGTTGGCCGGCTGATGAACGTCCTGAGGTGGCACAAGACCCTCGGCATCATCTTCCTGGTGATGCTCGTCCTCGGGGTCTACTTGACCTACGCGATCTTCACGCAGAAGTTCACCGACTTCCGCGAGGTCACGCTCGAGACCTCGAAGATCGGGCTGCAGCTGCCGCAGCGCGCGGACGTCAAGATCCGCGGCATGATCGTGGGCGAGGTCCGCGAGATCGACGTCACCGAGGACGGCGCCCGCCTCACCCTGGGCCTGTACGCCGACAAGCTCGAGGACATCCCCGCCGACGTCACCGGCTCGATCATCCCCAAGACGCTGTTCGGCCAGAAGGAGGTCGACCTCGTCGCGCCGCCGAACGGCACCGACGAGCCGATCGCCGAGGGCGCGGTCATCGACCGCACGGTCGTCGCGACGGAGGTCGAGGAGGTCCTCTCCGACCTCGAGCCGCTGCTGACCGCCGTGCAGCCCGGCGACCTCAACATGACGCTGAACGCCCTGGTCACGGCGCTCGAGGGGCGCGGCGACCGCCTCGGCGACAACATCGAGCGCCTGAACTCCTACCTGGGCAAGCTCAACCCCGAGCTGCCGGCGCTGATGGAGGACCTCCGGCTGACCGCCGAGGTCTCCGACGTCTACAACGACGTCATCCCCGAGCTGAGCAGCATCCTGCGCAACTCCGTGACGACCCTCGGCACCCTCGAGGGCCGGGAGCAGCGGCTGTCGGCGCTGCTCGGCGACGTCTCGCAGCTGTCCGGCACCGCGCAGACGTTCCTCGAGGACAACGGCGACAACCTGATCCGTCTCAGCGAGCTCGGCCCCCAGCAGCTGTCCGTGCTGGCGCGCTACGCCCCGGAGTACCCGTGCCTGCTGGGCGGGATCGTCGGCGCCGGCGCCGACCAGGGGGAGGCCTTCCGGGACTTCACCCTGCACATCAACCTCGAGCTCCTGCCGCAGCAGCCGCGGTCCTACACGCCCGACGAGGTGCCCCAGCTCGGCGCCGACAACGGGCCGTACTGCGGCGAGCTGCCGAACCCGTCGTACAACCAGGGCAACAAGTTCACCGACATCCCCGACTTCGACGACGGCGTGAACGACGCGACCCTGCGCAGCCCCGGCAACCAGCGCCCCGCCCCCGGCTCGGCGGTCGACGGCCCCGCGGCCGAGGGCCTGCCGCGCTACAGCTCGAACGGCGCGGGCTTCGTCGGCGGTCCCGACGAGGCCGCCCTGATGCGCAGCATGCTGGCCCCGGCGATGGGCGTCGCCGCCGACGAGGTCCCCGACCTCGGGCCCCTGCTGCTCGGACCCATGGCCCGCGGCGCGGAGGTGGAGCTGCGATGAGGAACCGCGCCCTGGTGCTCGACGGCGTCAAGCTCGTCGTCTTCTTCGTGGTGACGGCGCTCGCCACGAGCCTGCTGGTCATCACCATCGGCAACCTCACCTTCGGTGAGCAGCGCGAGTACAAGGCCGACTTCGTCGACGCCACCGGCGTCGTCAAGGGCGACGACGTGCGGGTCGCCGGCGTCAAGGTCGGCACGGTCAAGGACGTGCAGGTCGTCGACGAGACCGACCTCGCGCGGGTCACGTTCACCGTCGCCGAGGAGACCGCGGTCACCGGCGCCACCGACGTGGCGATCCGCTACCGCAACCTCGTCGGTCAGCGCTACCTCGCGCTCACCCAGGAGATCGGTGACGCCGACCGGCTGCCGGTCGGGACGGTGATCCCGGTCGAGCGCACCGACCCCGCCCTCGACCTCACCGTGCTGTTCAACGGCTTCAAGCCGCTGTTCCGGGCGCTGAGCCCCGCCGACCTCAACCAGCTGTCGGGCGAGATCATCCAGGTCTTCCAGGGCGAGGGCGGCACCGTGGAGTCGCTGCTCGAGCGCACCGCGTCGGTCACCTCGACGCTGGCCAACCGCGACCAGCTGATCGGCGACCTGATCACCAACCTCAACCGGATCCTGGTGACGGTCGGCAACCGCGAGGACGAGCTGTCCGACCTGATCGTCAACTTCCGCACCCTGGTCTCGGGGCTGCGCTCGGACCGTCGCCCGCTGCTGGACTCGCTCGAGGGCATCTCCGACCTGGCCGTGGAGACCGCCGACCTGGTGTCGGGGGCGCGCCCGCCGCTGGTGCAGGACATCCGCCAGCTCGACCGCCTCGCCGGCAACCTCGACCGCCCCCGCGACACCGCCGAGATCGACCGGGCCCTGCAGGTCCTGCCCATCAAGCTGCGCAAGATCGGGCGGACCGCCGTGTACGGCTCCTACTTCAACTTCTACCTCTGCAACTTCGAGGGCCGCCTCGACGTCTCGGCGCTCCCGAAGCCGATCCGCGACCTGCTGCTCGACGGTCGGAGCAACCTCTCGATCAACTACCCCGAGGACTTCCCCGGGACCACGCTCGGGGAGAGGTGCAACCTCGGATGAAGCCCTTCCGCGAGCGCAACCCCGTCATCATCGGCGCCATCGGGTTCGCCCTGATCGCCGCGCTGATGACCGCCGCCTTCCGGGCCAGCGACCTGCCGATCATCGGCGGCGGCGACATCTACTACGCCGAGTTCAGCGAGGCCGGCGGCCTGCAGGCCGACGACGAGGTCCGCGTCGCCGGCGTGAGGGTCGGCGTCGTCGAGGCCGTGGAGCTCGACGGCGACCGGGTCAAGGTCCGCTTCCGCATCGAGGAGGACACCGGCTTCGGCCAGGACACCGGCGCCTCGATCCGGATCAAGACCCTGCTGGGGTCCATGTTCCTGGCCCTCGAGCCGTCCGGGACCGGGCAGCTCGCGGCCGAGTCGACCATCCCGATGGACCGCACCGCCTCGCCGTACGACGTGGTGCAGGCCTTCGAGGGGCTCGGCGAGACCACCCGCGAGCTCGACACCGGCCAGCTCGCGGACTCCTTCACGACGCTGGCCGACCTGACCCGCGAGACGCCCGAGGAGTTCCGCGCCGCCCTGACCGGCGTGTCGGCCATCTCCGACACCCTCGCCTCCCGCGACGAGGAGCTCAACGAGCTGCTCGGCAACCTCGAGGACGTCTCGGGGACGCTCGAGGCCCGCGACGACGACATCGTGGCGCTCCTCGAGGACGCCGACGTGCTGTTCCGGGCGGTGGTCGCGCGACGCCAGGCGATCAGCGACCTGCTGGACGCGACCTCCGAGCTGTCGGTGGAGCTGACGCGGCTGGTGCGGGAGTCGCGCGACGACCTGCGACCCGCCCTGCGCAAGCTCGGCAACGTCGAGGACACGCTGCTGCGCAACGAGGACAACCTCGAGGAGAGCCTGGACCTGATGGTGCCCTTCTACCGGGTCTTCCAGAACACGCTGGGCACCGGCCCGTGGTTCGACACCCTCATCGACAACTTCCCGACGACGCTCCCGTCGTTCGGGGACGCGGTCGGTGGTGCCACCGGCGGCGGCAACGGCGGCAACGGCGGCGCGGGCGGTGGTCGTCGGTGAAGCGCCTGGCCGGGCTCGGCCGCTTCGCGGTCCCGCTCGTCATCCTCGCCCTCGTCGCCACGGCGGCCGTGGTCGTCTTCTCGACCCCGGACCGCACGACGATCACGGCGTACTTCCCCCGCACCATCTCGATCTTCGAGGGCAGCGACGTGCGGATCCTCGGCGTCCCGGTCGGCAAGGTCGAGACGGTCGAGCCGCAGGGGACGCGCGTCGAGGTGACCATGTTCGTCGACTCCGAGGGCGTCCAGGTGCCCGAGGACGCCGGTGCCGTGATCATCGCGCCCTCGGTGGTCGGCGACCGCTTCGTGCAGCTCACGCCGGCCTTCAGCGAGGGCGACACCCCGATGGCGGACGGGGCCGAGATCCCGCAGGACCGCACCGAGGTCCCGCTGGAGCTGGACCAGATCTACGACGGCCTCAACGACCTGACCGTGGCCGTCGGCCCGGAGGGCGCCAACAGCAACGGAGCGCTGTCGGACCTCCTCGCGCAGGCCTCCCGCAACTTCGGCGGCCAGGGCGAGCGCTTCAACCAGACGGTCACCGACCTGGGCCGCCTCACCGAGACGCTCGACAACAACAAGGACAACCTGTTCGCGAGCATCGACAACCTGGACGGGTTCATCCAGACGCTCGCCGACAACGACCAGACGGTGCGGGACTTCAACGAGTCGATCGCGGACGTCTCCGACGTGCTGGCCGACGAGCGCGAGGACCTGGCGGCGGCGCTGCGCAACCTCGGCACCGCCACGACCGAGGTCGCCACGTTCGTCCGAGACAACCGCGGGGAGCTGGGCCGCAACATCCGCGGGCTCCGGCGGGTGACCCAGATCCTCGTCGACAAGCGCGACGCCTTCGACGAGATCCTCCGGACCGCCCCGATCGCGCTCAACAACCTGGGCGGCACCTACAACCGCGACGCCGGCACCCTGGACACGCGCGCGAACCTGACGGAGGGGATCGGCCAGCTGATCACCAAGCCGGGCCAGGCGCTGTGCAGCATCCTGCGACCCGGCGGCACGGGGCAGAGCGACCCCGAGGACCTCTGCAACGACCTCCTCGGCGACATCGAGTTCGAGAACCCGCGGGCGGCCCCGCTCGGCGGCGGGGCGCAGCCCGTGCCGGAGCTCGGGCCCCGCGAGAGCTTCGACCCCACCCTGGCCGGTCTCGTGGAGGTGACCCGATGAGGACCACCACCTCCCGGCTCGCCCGCCGCGCGCGCGCCGTCGTCCTCGCGCTGGTCGGCGTGGTGCTGCTGTCGTCCTGCGAGTTCAGCGTCTTCTCGATCCCGCTGCCCGGCGGGCCCGACACCGGCGACGACCCGATGACGGTTACCGCGCAGTTCCGCGACGTGATGGACCTCGTGCCGCAGTCCAACGTGAAGGTCGACGACGTCGACGTCGGGAAGATCACCGACATCCGCGTCGACGGCTACACGGCGGTCGTCGAGATGGAGGTCCAGAGCGACCTCGGCCTGCCGGCCGACACCTTCGCCCGGATCCGCCAGACCAGCCTGCTGGGCGAGAAGTTCGTCTCGCTCGAGGCCCCCGAGGGCAGCAGCACCGAGGCGGGCCCGCTGGAGGACGGCGCGATGATCCCGCTCGAGCGCACGGGTCGCAACCCGGAGGTCGAGGAGGTCCTCGGCGCGCTCAGCCTGCTGCTCAACGGCGGCGGGATCGGACAGCTGCAGGTCATCACCCAGGAGCTCAACAACGCGCTCGACGGCCGCGAGCCCGAGCTGCGCTCCGCGCTGCGCCGGCTCAACCGCTTCGCGACGGTCGCCGACGACAACAAGGAGGACATCGTCGACGCGATCGACTCCCTCAACGAGCTCTCGAAGTCGGCCAACGACCAGACCGACACCATCGAGC
>NZ_BAAAMY010000005.1:55814-268583 GCF_039529515.1 Nocardioides lentus | reverse complement strand
CCTGGTCGACGCCCTCACGGCACTCGACGACCTGAGCGACGTCGGGGTGCGGGTGATCCGCGCGTCCAAGGCCGGGACGATCCGGTCCCTCGAGCTGCTCGAGCCGGTGCTGCGCCAGCTGGCCAACGCCGACGACGACCTCGCCTTCTCGATCCAGACCTTCCTCACCTTCCCCTTCGTCGACGAGGTCGTGGGCCGCGACCCGCAGGTCGCCCGCGACATCGCCTTCGGCGACTACGTCAACCTCGACATCCAGCTCAACCTCAAGCTCGGCAGCATCGGCGACCTCGTCGACGTGGTCTGCGACGAGGTCGACGCGACGGTGCTGGCTGCCCTGCTCGAGGCCGGCCTGCCGCTCGAGGACCTCCGCGAGCTGCTCGCGGCGATCTGCGAGAGCACGACGGTCGACGAGCTCCAGCAGTGCCTGAACCAGCTCGGGAGCGGCCCGCTCGACCCGGACGAGCTCCTGAACTGCCTGGCCGGCCTGACCGGCAGCCTGCCCGACACGGTCTGCGACGTGGTCGGTTCCCTGCCGGTGCCGATCCCGCTGCCCAACTGCGAGGGCTCCGGCTCCCCGTCCGGAGGCGGCGGCCTCCTCGGCGGGGACGGCGGGCTGCTGGGCGGCAACGGCGGCCTGCTCGGGGGCAACGGTGGCCTGCTCGGCGGGGACGGACCGGTCGGCGGCCTGCTCGGGGGCGGCCGCGGCGGGAACCGCAACGGCGGTGGCAACGGCGGCGGCGGTGGCAACGGCGGCGGTGGCGGCGGTGGCGGCGGTGGCGGCGGCAACGGCGGCCTGCTGGGCAACCTGTTCGGCCGGACGGCGCCCAACGCCGCGGTGTCGCAGGTCAGCGGGACCCCGCGTCCGGAGGCCGGCTGGCACCGGATGGGCGACCTCTCCCAGATCTTCGACAGCGACCTCACGGCGCTGCTGGTCCCGCCGCTGAGCAGCGCGACCGTGTCCGGACCCACCGAGAGGGGGGCGGCGCGGTGATCACCCGTCGTACCAAGATCCAGCTGGTCGTCTTCGCGATCATCACGGCCCTCGGCGTCAGCTTCGTCGGGGCCCGCTACGCCCAGCTCGACCGCGTCTTCGTCGACCGCAGCTACTCGGTGACGGTGGACCTCGAGGACTCCGGCGGCGCGTTCAGCGGCGGGCTCGTCGCCTACCGCGGCGTGAAGATCGGGCAGGTCGGGGAGCTCGAGCTCACGCAGGACGGCGTGCGGGCCGAGCTCGTCATCGAGAACACCTACGACGACATCCCGGCCGACACGAAGGCCGTGGTCGGCAACCGCTCGGCGCTGGGGGAGCAGTACATCGAGCTGCAGCCGCAGACCGACTCCGAGCCGTACCTGGCCGACGGTGCCGAGATCCCCAGCGACCGGACCTCGACGCCGCTGCCGGTGGAGACGCTGCTGGGCAACATCTCGACCACGGTGTCGTCGGTCGACGACGACGACCTGCGGACCGTGGTCGACGAGCTCGGCGCCGCCTTCCAGGGCACCGGCCCGGACCTCCAGCAGGTCATCGACACCGGCAACTCGTTCATCGAGACGGCCGACGAGAACTTCGCGACGACCGCGAACCTCATCGGCAACACCAACACGGTGCTCACCACCCAGCTCGACAACGAGGGCAACATCCGCTCCTTCGCCCGCGACCTGAGCCTCTTCTCGGGGACCCTGGCCGACTCGGACGCCGACCTGCGCCGCGTGATCGACACGGGCAGCGCCACCGCCAACCAGCTGCGCACCTTCCTCGAGGACAACCGCGTCGAGCTGGGCCGTCTGGTCGACAACCTCGTCACCACCGGCGAGGTCGTCGTCCGGCGGCTGCCCAACCTGCGCCAGTTCCTCGTGCTCTACCCGTACGTCGTGTCCGGCAGCTTCACGGTCGTCTCGCGCGACCCGAGGGACGGGCTGAAGGACGCCCACTTCGGGCTCGTCCTCACCGCCGACCCGCCGGTCTGCACCCAGGGCTACCCGTCCGCGGACAACCAGCGCGACCCCAACACCCAGCGCGGCGACATCCCGATGGACTTCCAGGCGCGCTGCACGCTGTCGCCGGCGGAGGGCAACGTCCGCGGCCAGCAGAACAACCCGCCGCGCGTCGTCCCCTTCGACAGCCGCCCCACCGTGGCGGCCTACGACGAGGGCACGGGTCGCCTGACCTGGGGCGAGGACGCCGACGCCGGCCGGCCGGAGGCGCCGCGGGCGCCCGCGGCCATCGGGGACGATGCCTGGTCCTGGCTGCTCATGCAGCCGATGACCGCCGGCCGGGACTGACGGGCACCGCCGTCGCGGCCCGGTCCGGGCGGACGGCGGCAGCCCGGCGGGACGGCGCGCCCGCGCTACCCTCGCGCCCGACGACCAGGAAGGAGCCGCACCCGTGGTGGCTGCGCAGGACCGCACGACCCCCGAGTCGGACCCGACCGACGCGACGGCTCCGAGCGAGCAGGAGGCTTCGAGCGAGCAGGGCGCCCCGGTGCACGAGCGCCGGACCGCGCCCGCGACCGTCGTGCGCGCCCTGGTCGCGCTCGCGGTCGTCACCGGGCTCGTGGCCGCCGCCGTGCTGGTGTGGGTCTTCGCGACGCGGTCGTGGGAGGTGGGTGGCGTCGAGGTCGCCGGCGACGTGCAGGAGCAGCAGGCCGAGCGCGACGAGCTGATGGGGATCGGTCGCCAGTTCATGCTGCGCTCCGGCACCTACGGCCCCGACGGCCTCGACGAGGAGGGGCGGCTGACGGAGTACCGCGAGCTCGTCACCGAGCTCATCACCCCGGGCTTCGCCAACACCTTCGACACCGACGCCGGCATCGCCGAGCAGCTGGTCACCCAGTCGGAGGTCTCGCGGACCGCCGAGGTCTTCAGCACCGGGGTCGCCGACGTCGACGAGGACTCCGCCCGCGTGCTGGTCGCCGGCTCCATCACCGACTCCTACCCCCAGCTCGACCAGCCGCAGGAGCCGTTCCCGTTCCGCGTGCAGGTGCAGATGGTGAAGGTCGACGGCGAGTGGCTGGTCGACGACTTCGCCGGCGTCCAGCCCCCCGAGACCGAGGAGCCCCCGCTCGACCCCGACCTGCCGCTGCCGGACGACGGCGGCGGCCAGGGCGGCGGCCAGGGCGGCGGCCAGGGCGGCGGCCAGGGCGGCGGCCAGGGCGGCGGCCAGGGCGGCGGCGGGGGGGACCGACGGTGACCCCCAGCTGGTACGACCTCCTCGACGTCGGTCGCGACGCCGACGCCGACGAGATCCGCGCGGCCTGGCGCGAGCGGATCGACGGCCTCGACCCCACCGACCGGCGCTTCGCGGTGCTGAACCGCGCCGCGAAGGTGCTGCTCGACCCCGAGGCGCGGGCGGCGTACGACGCCGAGCTCGCGACCGCCGACGACCCGGACGACGTCGACGACCCGGACGACCCGGACGGCCCGGACGGCCCGGACGACACCGCGGTCACTCCCGCCCGCACGACGACGTCGACGACGTCGACGAAGCCGACGAAGCCGACGAAGCCGACGAAGCCGACGAAGCCGACGAAGCCGACGAAGCCGACGAGGGAGTCCCGGCCGACGCGCTCGCCGGCGCGGACCCCCGGGGCCCGGGGGTCCCTGCTGACGGCGGTGCTGGCGGGCGTGCTGGCGGTCGCCTTCGTGGTGCTGGCGGTCGTGGCCTGGACGACCTCGCGCGACGAGAGCGAGCTGGCCGACGACACCGCGGCGGCCCGCACGGCGGCCGAGCAGGCGATCGAGCCGATCCTGTCGTACGACGCGACCGACCTCGAGGCCGGCCGCTCGAGCGCGCTGAGCACCCTCACCGACTCCTTCGCGGAGGAGTACGAGGCCCTGTTCGACGGCATCGTCGAGCAGAACGCCCCCGAGCTCGGCACCCGGGCGGAGGCGACGTACCTCGCCTCGGGCGTGGTGCGCGCCGAGCCCGGGCGGGTGCAGGTGCTGGTGTTCGTCGACCAGGAGGTCACCAACAACGCCTCGGCCGAGCCGCGCACCTTCTCCAACCAGGTCACGGTCACGATGCAGGAGGTCGGGGACCGCTGGCTGGTCGACGACCTGGAGACGCGCACCGGCGGGTGAGTGGCGGGACCGCGCGGTCGGGCGGGCCGCGCCGCTGGGGAGGAGGTGCTTGACCTCGGCGGCGATGCGGGTCACCATTGCTCCCGGTCGATGTTTGCGCGCCGCTGTCTTGTGGCGCCCGCGTCCGCGGTGTACTGTCAGCAGTTGCGCCCGCACTCAGATGCCTGATCGCCTGTCCTGGTGGCTGATCTCGTGGTGGGCAGGCGCCACTCACCGTCTCCAGACACAGAAGGACGGATCTTGGCCGCGCGCAACAACGCCGATCACACCCGCCGCATCTCTTTCGCGAAGATCTCCGAGCCGCTGGAGATCCCCCAGCTCCTCTCGCTGCAGACCGACAGCTTCGACTGGCTCGTGGGCAACGAGAAGTGGGAGCAGGAGGTCGAACGCCGCAAGTCCGTCGGGCAGGACGTCTCGCCGAAGTCCGGCCTGACCGAGATCTTCGAGGAGATCTCCCCGATCGAGGACTTCTCGGAGACGATGTCGCTCTCCTTCGAGAACCCGGTCTTCTACGACCCGAAGTACACGGTCGAGGAGTGCAAGGAGAAGGACTTCACCCACTCCGCGCCCCTCTACGTCTCCGCCGAGTTCACCAACAACGAGACCGGCGAGATCAAGGGCCAGACGGTCTTCATGGGCGACTTCCCGCTCATGACGGACAAGGGCACCTTCGTCATCAACGGCACCGAGCGCGTCGTGGTCTCCCAGCTGGTCCGCAGCCCGGGCGTCTACTTCGAGCGCAGCGCGGACAAGACCTCCGACAAGGACGTCTACACCGCCAAGGTGATCCCCTCGCGCGGCGCGTGGCTGGAGTTCGAGGTCGACAAGCGCGACCTCGTCGGCGTCCGTCTCGACCGCAAGCGCAAGCAGAACGTGACCGTCCTCCTCAAGGCGCTCGGCTGGACCAACGAGCAGATCCGCGAGGAGTTCGGCGAGTACGAGTCGGTCATGCTCACCCTGGAGAAGGACAACACCGCCAACCAGGACGAGGCGCTGCTCGACATCTACCGCAAGCTGCGTCCGGGTGAACCCCCCACGCGCGAGGCGGCCCAGACGCTGCTGAACAACTACTACTTCAACCCCAAGCGCTACGACCTCGCGAAGGTCGGTCGCTACAAGATCAACAAGAAGCTGGGGCTGGAGGAGGCGTTCGACACCCAGACCCTGACGGTCGACGACATCGTCGCCGCCATCAAGTACATCGTGGCGCTGCACGACGGTCGCACCGAGCTCGAGCGCGGCGACGCCGGCACGCTCGACCTGTCGGCCGACGACATCGACCACTTCGGCAACCGCCGCATGCGCACGGTCGGCGAGCTGATCCAGAACCAGCTCCGCACCGGCCTCGCCCGCATGGAGCGCGTGGTCCGCGAGCGGATGACGACCCAGGACGTCGAGGCGATCACGCCGCAGTCGCTGATCAACATCCGCCCGGTCACGGCGGCGCTGAAGGAGTTCTTCGGCACCTCCCAGCTGAGCCAGTTCATGGACCAGACCAACCCCATCGCGGGCCTGACGCACAAGCGTCGCCTCTCCGCGCTGGGCCCCGGCGGCCTGTCCCGTGACCGCGCCGGCATGGAGGTCCGCGACGTCCACCACAGCCACTACGGCCGCATGTGCCCGATCGAGACCCCGGAGGGCCCGAACATCGGCCTGATCGGGTCGCTGGCCTCCTACGGCCGGATCAACCCGTTCGGGTTCGTCGAGACGCCGTACCGCAAGGTCGTGGACGGTCAGGTCACCGACCAGATCGACTACCTGACCGCGGACGACGAGGACCGCTACGTCATCGCCCAGGCCAACGCGCCGCTGGACGACGACCTGCGCTTCGTCGAGGAGCGCGTGCTGGTCCGCCAGAAGAACGGTGAGGTCGACGCGATCCTCGCCGCCGAGGTGGACTACATGGACGTCTCGCCGCGCCAGATGGTGTCGGTCGCGACGGCCCTGATCCCGTTCCTCGAGCACGACGACGCGAACCGCGCGCTCATGGGCGCCAACATGCAGCGTCAGGCCGTGCCGCTGATCCGCAGCGACAGCCCGCTCGTCGGCACTGGCATCGAGTACCGCGCCGCCGTCGACGCCGGCGACGTCGTGGTGGCCGAGAAGGCCGGTGTCGTCCAGGACGTCTCGGCCGACGCGGTCGAGACCATGAACGACGACGGCACGTACTCGACGTACCGGATGGCGAAGTTCCGTCGCTCCAACCAGGGCACCTGCATCAACCAGCGCCCGCTGGTGAGCTCGGGTGACCGCCTCGAGGTCGGCTCGCCGGTCGCGGACGGCCCCTGCACGGACGACGCCGAGATGGCGCTCGGGACCAACCTCCTCGTGGCCTTCATGCCCTGGCAGGGCCACAACTACGAGGACGCGATCATCCTGTCGCAGCGCCTCGTGCAGGAGGACGTGCTCACCTCGATCCACATCGAGGAGCACGAGGTCGACGCGCGCGACACCAAGCTCGGCCCGGAGGAGATCACCCGCGACATCCCGAACGTCGGCGAGGACATGCTCGCCGACCTCGACGAGCGCGGCATCATCCGGATCGGCGCCGAGGTCACCACCGGTGACATCCTCGTCGGCAAGGTCACGCCGAAGGGCGAGACCGAGCTGACCCCCGAGGAGCGGCTGCTGCGGGCGATCTTCGGCGAGAAGGCCCGCGAGGTGCGCGACACCTCGATGAAGGTCCCCCACGGCGAGTCCGGCACCGTCATCGGCGTCCGGGTCTTCGACCGCGAGGAGGGCGACGAGCTGCCCCCGGGCGTCAACCAGCTGGTGCGCGTGTACGTCGCGCAGAAGCGGAAGATCTCGGTCGGCGACAAGCTCGCCGGGCGTCACGGCAACAAGGGCGTCATCGCGAAGATCCTCCCGATCGAGGACATGCCGTTCATGGAGGACGGCACCCCGGTCGACGTCGTGCTGAACCCGCTGGGCGTGCCGCGACGGATGAACATCGGCCAGATCCTGGAGCTCCACCTCGGGTGGCTGGCCAAGCAGGGCTGGGACCTCAACCTCTCCGGGGACCCGGAGGACACCGAGTGGAAGCAGCGCCTGCTGTCCATCGGCGTCGGCCAGGCCGAGCCCGACACGAAGGTCGCGACGCCGGTCTTCGACGGTGCGCGCGAGGACGAGATCACCGGGCTGCTCGGCTCCACGCTGCCGAACCGTGACGGCGTGCGGATGATCGAGTCCGACGGCAAGGCCGACCTGTTCGACGGCCGCTCCGGCGAGCCGTTCCCCGAGCCGGTCTCCGTGGGCTACATGTACATCCTCAAGCTGCACCACCTGGTGGACGACAAGATCCACGCGCGCAGCACCGGTCCGTACTCGATGATCACCCAGCAGCCGCTCGGCGGTAAGGCCCAGTTCGGTGGCCAGCGCTTCGGTGAGATGGAGGTCTGGGCGATGGAGGCGTACGGCGCCGCCTACGCCCTGCAGGAGCTCCTGACCATCAAGTCGGACGACGTGCCGGGTCGCGTGAAGGTCTACGAGGCCATCGTCAAGGGCGAGAACATCCCCGACTCGGGCATCCCGGAGTCGTTCAAGGTGCTCGTCAAGGAGATGCAGTCGCTGTCGCTCAACGTCGAGGTGCTCAGCCAGGACGGGTCGCGCATCGAGATGCGCGACGCGGAGGAGGACGTCTTCCGCGCCGCCGAGGAGCTCGGCATCGACCTGTCCCGCCGCGAGCCCAGCTCCGTCGAAGAGGTGTGACCCGCGGTCGGCGTCCGCTCACCACGAGCGGGCGCCGGCCCAGTCCGCCCCCCGCATCACCACATTTCTGAAGTAACGACGAAGGGTTGCAGCCATCGTGCTCGACGTGAACTTCTTCGATCAGCTCAAGATCGGCCTGGCCACCGCGGACGAGATCCGCGGGTGGAGCCACGGCGAGGTCAAGAAGCCGGAGACGATCAACTACCGCACGCTCAAGCCCGAGCGTGACGGTCTGTTCTGCGAGAAGATCTTCGGTCCCACCCGGGACTGGGAGTGCTACTGCGGCAAGTACAAGCGCGTGCGCTTCAAGGGCATCATCTGCGAGCGCTGCGGCGTCGAGGTCACCCGCTCCAAGGTCCGTCGCGAGCGGATGGGCCACATCGAGCTCGCCGCCCCCGTGACGCACATCTGGTACTT
The DNA here is from genome assembly GCF_039529515.1 of Nocardioides lentus. Lineage (NCBI taxonomy): Bacteria > Bacillati > Actinomycetota > Actinomycetes > Propionibacteriales > Nocardioidaceae > Nocardioides > Nocardioides lentus. The sequence goes on along the minus strand of NZ_BAAAMY010000005.1, from coordinate 260,378 downwards.
CAAGGGTGTCCCGAGCCGGCTCGGCTACCTGCTGGACCTCGCCCCGAAGGACCTCGAGAAGGTCATCTACTTCGCGGCGTACATGATCACCGGCGTCGACGAGGACGCCCGCCACGCCGACCTCTCCGCCCTCGAGGGCAAGGTCGGCATGGAGCGCGAGCGGCTCGAGAAGCGCCGCGACACCTCCCTGGAGGACCGCACCCGCAAGCTCGAGGAGGACCTCGCGCAGCTGGAGGCGGAGGGCGCCAAGGCCGACCAGCGCCGCAAGGTCCGCGACGGCGCCGAGCGCGAGCTCAAGCAGATGCGCGACCGCGCGCAGCGCGAGATCGACCGTCTCGACGAGGTCTGGGACACCTTCAAGAACCTGAAGGTCCAGGACCTCATGGGCGACGAGATGCTCTACCGCGAGATGAAGCAGTGGTTCGGCAAGTACTTCGAGGGCCACATGGGCGCCACCGCGATCCAGCGGCGCCTGCAGGACTTCGACGTCGACGCCGAGGTCGAGAACCTGCGCGACATCATCGCCAACGGCAAGGGCCAGCGGAAGGTGCGCGCGCTGAAGCGGCTCAAGGTCGTCGACGCGTTCCGCAAGACCGGCAACCAGCCGCTGGGCATGGTGCTGGACGCGGTCCCGGTGATCCCGCCGGACCTGCGCCCGATGGTGCAGCTGGACGGTGGCCGCTTCGCGACCTCCGACCTCAACGACCTGTACCGCCGCGTCATCAACCGCAACAACCGCCTCAAGCGGCTGCTGGACCTCGGCGCTCCCGAGATCATCGTCAACAACGAGAAGCGGATGCTCCAGGAGGCCGTCGACTCGCTGTTCGACAACGGCCGTCGTGGTCGTCCCGTCACCGGCCCGGGCAACCGGCCGCTGAAGTCGCTGTCCGACATGCTCAAGGGCAAGCAGGGCCGCTTCCGCCAGAACCTGCTGGGCAAGCGCGTCGACTACTCCGGCCGCTCGGTCATCGTGTCGGGCCCGCAGCTCAAGCTGCACCAGTGCGGCCTGCCCAAGCAGATGGCGCTGGAGCTGTTCAAGCCCTTCGTGATGAAGCGGCTCGTCGACCTCTCGCACGCGCAGAACATCAAGTCCGCCAAGCGGATGGTGGAGCGCGCGACGTCGGGCATGTCCCGCTACGCCATGGTCTGGGACGTCCTCGAAGAGGTCATCATGGAGCACCCCGTGCTCCTGAACCGCGCACCCACGCTGCACCGCCTCGGCATCCAGGCCTTCGAGCCGCAGCTGATCGAGGGCAAGGCCATCCAGATCCACCCGCTGGTCTGCCAGGCGTTCAACGCCGACTTCGACGGTGACCAGATGGCGGTGCACCTGCCGCTGTCGGCCGAGGCGCAGGCCGAGGCGCGGATCCTGATGCTGTCGACCAACAACATCCTCAAGCCGTCGGACGGCCGTCCGGTGACCATGCCCTCCCAGGACATGATCATCGGCCTGTTCTTCCTGACGACGGACCGCGAGGACGAGAAGGGCGCCGGGCGCAGCTTCGCCTCCCAGGCCGAGGCCATCATGGCCTTCGACCGCGGGGAGATCTCGCTGCAGAGCCGCGTCGGGATCCGTCTCAACGACGTCGTCCCGCCGCTGGGGGAGTCCCTCCCGGAGGGCTGGACCCAGGGTGGGCCGCTGACCCTGCAGACGACGCTGGGCCGCGCGATCTTCAACGACACCCTGCCCGCCGACTACCCCTTCGTGAACTACGAGGTGGGCAAGAAGCAGCTGGGCGCGATCGTCAACGACCTCGCCGAGCGCTACACCAAGGTCGAGGTCGCGGCGTCCCTGGACGCCCTGAAGGACGCCGGCTTCTACTGGGCCACCCACTCCGGGGTCACGGTCTCCATCGAGGACGTCGTCACGCCGGACTCGAAGGCCGCCATCCTGGAGGGCTACGAGGCCCAGGCCGCGAAGGTGCAGCAGCAGTTCGAGCGTGGTCTGGTCACCGACGACGAGCGCCGTCAGGAGCTCATCGACATCTGGACCCAGGCCTCGGCCGAGGTCGGTCGCGCCATGGAGGTCAACTTCGACCGGCGCAACCCGATCTACATGATGGTCGACTCGGGCGCGTCCGGAAACATGAACCAGATCCGTCAGGTGGCCGCGATGCGTGGTCTCGTGGCGAACCCTAAGGGCGAGATCATCCCGCGGCCGATCAAGTCGAACTTCCGCGAGGGCCTGACCGTGCTGGAGTACTTCATCGCCACGCACGGCGCCCGGAAGGGTCTGGCGGACACCGCTCTGCGGACCGCCGACTCGGGCTACCTCACCCGTCGTCTGGTCGACGTGTCGCAGGACGTCATCATCCGCGAGGACGACTGCGGCACCGAGCGCGGTCTGCCCAAGCGCATCGGTGAGCGTCGCGAGGACGGCACCGTGGTCAAGGCGGACAACGCCGAGACCGCGGCGTACGCCCGCTCGGCGGCCACCGAGGTCACCCACCCCGAGACCGGCGAGGTGCTGGTCGAGGCGGGCGGCGACCTGGGCGACGTCAAGATCAAGGAGCTCATCGAGGCGGGGCTCGAGGAGGTCAAGGTCCGCTCGGTCCTGACCTGCGACGCCCGCACCGGCACGTGCGCCAAGTGCTACGGCCGCTCGCTGGCCACCGGCAAGCTCGTCGACATCGGCGAGGCCGTCGGCATCATCGCGGCCCAGTCGATCGGTGAGCCCGGCACGCAGCTCACGATGCGTACCTTCCACACCGGCGGCGTGGCCTCGGCGGACGACATCACGCAGGGTCTGCCCCGCGTGGTCGAGCTCTTCGAGGCGCGGTCCCCCAAGGGTCGCTCGCCGATCGTGGAGGCCGCCGGGCGCGTCGAGATCGAGGACACCGACAAGACGCGGAAGATCCTCATCACGCCGGACGACGGCTCCGAGGTCCAGGAGTACCCCGTGTCCCGTCGTTCCCGCCTGCTGGTCGCCGACGGCGACCACGTCGAGGTGGGCGCGATGATCACGGTCGGTACGCCGGACCCGCAGGACGTCCTGCGGATCCTCGGCATCCGGAAGGCCCAGGAGCACCTGGTCGACGAGGTGCAGAGCGTGTACCGCAGCCAGGGCGTGGCGATTCACGACAAGCACATCGAGATCATCGTGCGGCAGATGCTGCGCCGGGTCACGGTCATCGAGTCGGGGCAGACCAACCTGCTGCCCTCCGACCTCGTCGACCGGGTGCGCTTCGAGGAGGAGAACCGCCGCGTCGTCTCCGAGTCCGGCACGCCGGCCTCGGGTCGCCCGGTCCTCATGGGCATCACGAAGGCCTCGCTCGCGACCGAGTCGTGGCTCTCGGCGGCCTCCTTCCAGGAGACCACCCGGGTGCTCACGGACGCCGCGATCAACGGCCGCTCCGACAGCCTGCGTGGCCTGAAGGAGAACGTGATCATCGGCAAGCTGATCCCGGCCGGCACCGGCCTGGAGCGGTACCGCAACGTGCGGGTGGAGCCGACCGAGGAGGCCCGCGCCGCGGCGTACTCGGTCACCGGCTACGAGTCCTACGACTACGAGTTCGGTGGCGGCAACCAGGCCGTGGCCCTCGACGACTTCGACTTCGGCTCCTACCGGAGCTGAGTCGCAGCACGTCCCGACGACCCCCGTCGCCCTGCTGGGCGGCGGGGGTCGTCGCTGTGGCGGCCCGGGCGTCCGCCGTCCCCGGCGACTCCTCGACAGGAGCGTGTCGCGGTGGTGGGCTGTGCCCATGAGCGACGGGGAGCAGCAGGGCGAGGACGGTCAGCCGACGGACGAGGACGGCAACGTCCTGGCGCCCGACGGCGCGACCGTCGAGGAGATCGAGGCCGAGCGTGCGGAGCGTCTCGACCCCGACAACCGCCCCGACGGCGCGGAGATCGACAACACGCAGCGGACGTTCAACGAGGAGACCGGGATGTTCGAGGACTCCCGGGGCGCCGAGGACGCCGAGCCCCGGTACGCCGCCCCGGCCTCCGACGACTGACGGGCGCGCTCGGGCCCCGGGCCCCGGGGCCCGTCTCCGGCCGCTCCCCGCACCTCGGGCAGCGTGGGCGGACCGGCGCCGCCCGGACCTCAGCCGGCGAGCGGGCGGCGGGCGGTGAGCAGGTGCTGCGGGGTGGGCGTGTGGCCGGGGGCGACGCCGTGGGTGCGGTCGAGCTCCCAGACGGTCTCGAGCCGGGTCGAGCGGACGTCGACGAAGCCGGCCGCGGCCACCAGGGCCGCCTTCTGCTCCGCGTCGGCCGCCGCCAGCGGCATCCGGGCGGCCACCTGCTCGTCGTACGCCGACCGGAACGCGTCGCCCTCGGCGGCGGCGAGGCCGTCGGGGAACCAGGTCGCGTCGACCATCGCGAGGGTGCCGCCGGGACGCAGCAGGCGCCACCACGCCGCCAGGGCGGCCGGGGCGTCGCGCAGCGTCCAGAGCACGTAGCGCCCGACGACGGCGTCCAGGCTCCCGGGCGCCAGGTCGGGGTCCACCGCGTCGCCGACGCGGAAGTCCGGCGCCCGCCCGGTCCGGGCGGCCATGGCCGCGGCGTGCTCGCGCGCGCGGTCGACCATCCCCGTCGCGCTGTCGACGCCCACGACGTCGTGGCCGGCGTCGGCGAGCAGGCAGGCGACGTAGCCGCTGCCGCAGCCGACGTCGAGCACCCGTGCGGGGGCGGGCGGCAGGGCGCCGCCCCACACCTCGGCCCAGGCCCGGCGGTCGAGCTCGCGGCGCTCGGGGCGCTGCTGGTAGTCGTCGTACGCCGGGGCCCGCGCGGTCCAGTAGGCGTCGACGCGGTCCTGCACGGAGGCGGAGGGCGCGGCGTGGTCGGGCGTGGGGGTCATGCGGTCCTCCGGGTGTCGGCGTGGTCGAGCGGGCGGAAGAGCAGGTGGAGCTCGCCGTCGAGGTCGAGGCGGCGGACGTCGACGCCGTAGACCTCCCGGAGCAGGTCGGGCTCGAGGACGGACGCCGTCGGCCCGGTCGCGGCGACCTCGCCGCGGCCGAGGAGGACCAGGTCGTCGCAGTAGCGCGCGGCCAGGTTGAGGTCGTGCAGGACGACGACCGACGTGGTGGCCCCCGCGGTGGCGAGCCCGCGCACCAGGTCCAGCACCTCGTGCTGGAACCGGATGTCGAGGTGGTTGGTGGGCTCGTCGAGCAGCAGGTGGGTGGCCTCCTGGGCCAGCGCGCGGGCGATCAGCACCCGCTGGCGCTCCCCACCGGAGAGGCCGCCGAACGGGCGCGCACCCAGGTGGGCGGCACCGACCCGCTCGAGGGACGCCGAGGCCACCTCGTGGTCCTCCGGACGGGCCCGCTGGAAGGTGCCCAGGCGGGGGGTCCGCCCGAGCATCACCATCTCGCCGACCGTCATCGCGCTCTCGCCGCCGCTCTCCTGCACCACCACCGCGAGCCGGCGGGCGGTCTCGCGCGGGCCGAGCTCGCCGAGCGTGGTGCCGTCGACCTCGACCCGGCCGGTCGGCGACGACAGGGCGCCGTACAGCAGCCGCAGGAGGGTCGTCTTGCCGGTGCCGTTGGGGCCGATCAGCCCGAGCACCCGCCCGGGCCGGGTGGCCAGGTCGACCCCGGCCAGGACGCGCTGCTCGCCGTACGTCCAGCTGAGGCCCTCGGCGGTGATCACGGGCTCAGCCCCGACCGGGCTCGGCGAAGGTCTCGACGATCCGCTCGAGGCCGTCGACGCTGAGCGGGGTGGGCGGCTCGGTGAAGTTGAGGAGCATCGGCAGCATCGCGTCCTCCCGGACGGCGGTCAGCTCGTCGGCCCCGGGCAGGTCCCGCACCGCCTGCTCCACGCCCTCGGGGTCCCCCTCCGAGTGCAGCAGCACCAGGAGGTCCGGGTCGCGGCCGAGCAGCTCCTCGAGGGTGACCTCGAAGACGCGCTCGTCGACGTCGCCGAACACGTTCTCGAGGCCCGCGGCCTCCAGCTGCGGGTCGGCCATGGAGCCGGCGCCGTAGGCGTAGGTGACGCCGCCGCCGACGGTCGGGAACAGCACGGCGGCGGTGCGGTCCTCGTCGGCGGGCACCTGCTCCTCGACGGCCGCCAGCCGGTCGGCCACCTCCGCGGCCGCGGCGGCGGCCTCCTCCTCGCGCCCGAAGACGCGGCCGTAGGTCTCCATCTGCGTCGTGATGTCGGCGAACGACGGGGCCGCGCCCTCGGTGTCGCAGAGGACGGGCTCCTCGAGCATCGGGATCGCCACGTCGGCGAGGGACTCGCGGGGGATGTTGTCCACGGCGCCCATGACGAGGTCCGGCTCCTGGGAGATCACCACCTCCTGGGAGATCAGCAGGTGGCCGCTGGCGTCGATGTCGTCGGTCAGCAGCTCGACGTCGTCGAGCTCGGCGCGGGTCGCCTCGTCGTAGTACTCGTCGGGGTAGACCCCGGCCCGCGCCGTGACGCGGTCCATCACGCCGAGGGCGTGGAGGTAGGGGACCGAGGCGCTCTTGAGGAGCAGCACCCGCTCCGGGGCGGCCTCGAACGTCACCTCGGCGCCGCAGTTCTCCACGGTCACGGGGTAGTCGCCGCTGCTCTCGGAGGTCGGCGCCTCCTCGGCCGTCCCCGACCCGCAGGCGGTCAGGCCCAGGACGGTGGAGGCCGCGGCGGCGGCGAGCGTCGTACGACGGGGCATGGGGTTCTCCAGTCGGGTCGGGGCCGGCCTCAGGCGGCCACGGCGTGCATGCGGCGGATCAGGACGAGCAGGAAGGGGGCGCCGACCAGGGCGGTGATGATCCCGATCGGGATCTCCTGCGGCGCGAGCAGGACGCGGGCGACCACGTCGGCCCACACCAGCAGCACGGCGCCCATCAGGGCGGCGACCGGGACGACGCGGACGTGGGTGGCGCCGACCGCGCGCCGGGCGAGGTGGGGCACGACGAGCCCGACGAAGCCGATGGACCCCGAGGCGGCGACGACCACGCCCACGCAGAGCGAGACCAGCACGAGCATCGCCAGGCGGAACCGCTCGGGCGAGACCCCCAGCACGTGGGCGGTCTCGTCGCCCACGGCGAGCGCATCGAGGCGGCGACCCAGGACGGTCGTCACGACGACGGTCACCCCGACCACGACGACCACGATCCCGAGGGTCGCGTCCCAGCGTGCGAGGCCGAGGGAGCCGAGCAGCCAGAACATGACGGAGCGCGACCCCTCCGCGGAGCCCGAGGCGAAGATCAGGAAGCTGGTCGCGGCGTACAGGGCGTAGCCGACCGCGACCCCGGCCAGCAGGAGCCGCGTCGAGGTCACCCGTCCGCTCGTCCGCGCCACGACGAACACCAGCAGGGAGGCGGCGAGGGCGCCGAGGAAGGCGCTGGCCGGCAGCGCGTAGATCCCCAGCCCGCCCCCGACGCCGAAGAGGATCGCGGCGGCCGCCCCGGTGGAGGCGCCCGAGTTGACCCCGAGGAGGTAGGGGTCGGCCAGGACGTTGCGGACCATGGCCTGCAGCGCGACGCCGCACACGGCCAGGCCCGCCCCGACGGCGGCGCCCAGGAGCACCCGGGGGAGCCGGACCTGCCAGACGATCGCGTCGGTGGCGGGGCTGACGTCGCTGTCCCGGCCGAGCAGGTGCGCGGCGACGACCTGGGCCACGGTGCCGGGGGAGGTGGTCACCGCTCCCGCCCCGACCGCGACGAGCACGGTCACGACCAGGGCGACGCCCAGGCCCGCCGACCACGCCGTCGTCCGGCGCGAGCGCGCGCGCAGGCCGAGCGGGTCGCCCGCCGCCGCGTCGAAGGCGGCCGGTGGCGTCGTCACCGTGACGTTGTTGCGACTCATTGGCAACAACGTAGCGTCGGCGGGGCGTGTGCGCGATTCCGCCGGGCCTTCGGTGCTCTGGGAGAATGGCCGCGTGAGCGACGTGCTGCCCGACTCGACCGACGTGCTGGTCGTCGGCGCCGGCCCCGCGGGCTCCGCGACCGCGGCCTGGGCCGCCCGCGCCGGCCTCGACGTGACGCTGGTCGACAGCGCCGTCTTCCCGCGCGACAAGACCTGCGGCGACGGCCTGACCCCCCGCGCGGTCGGCGAGCTGGACCGGCTCGGCCTCGGCGACTGGCTGCGCAGCCACGTCACGAGCCGCGGCCTGCGGGCGCACGGCTTCGGGCAGACCCTCCATCTCCCGTGGCCCGGCGGCACCCTGCCCGAGTGGGGCTCCGCCGTGGCCCGCACCGAGCTCGACGACCACCTGCGCACCACCGCGATCAAGGCCGGGGCGGTCGCGGTCGACGGCACCAGGGCCGTCGACGTGCGCCGCGACGGCGAGCGGGTGAGCCACGTCGTCCTCCAGGCCGGCGACGTCCGCCGCGAGGTGGCGTGCCGCCGGCTCGTCGTCGCCGACGGCGTGCGCTCGACGCTCGGCAGGACGCTGGGCCGCGAGTGGCACCGCGAGACGGTCTACGGCGTCGCCGGGCGCGCGTACGTCGACTCCACGCGCGCGGACGACCCGTGGATCTCGTCCCACCTCGAGCTGCGCGGCACCGAGGACGAGATCCTCTCCGGCTACGGGTGGATCTTCCCGCTCGGCGCGACCGCGGGCCCGGACGGCACCGGCGAGGTCAACATCGGCGTCGGCACGCTCGCCACCGCGAGGCGCCCCGCCGAGGTCGCCCTGCGCCCGCTGATGGCCCACTACGCCGCGCAGCGCCGCGAGGAGTTCGGCCTCGGCGAGGAGCTGCGCGCGCCGACCTCGGCGCTGCTGCCCATGGGCGGCGCGGTCTCCGGCGTCGCCGGGGCCAACTGGGCGCTCGTCGGCGACGCCGCCGGCTGTGTGAACCCCCTCAACGGCGAGGGCATCGACTACGGGCTCGAGGGCGGCCGGCTGCTGGCCGACCTCCTCACCTCCACCGAGACGGCCGACGCCGACCTCGCGCGGGCCTGGCCGGCGCTGCTGCGGGAGCACTACGGGGAGTCGTTCTCGATCGCGCGCCGGCTCGCCGGCCTCGTGACCGTGCCGCGGCTGCTGCCCGCGCTGGGGCCGGTCGGCATGCGCTCGGACCTGCTGATGACGCTCGCGCTGCGCTGGATGGGCAACCTCGTCACCGACGAGGACCGCGACCGCGCGGCCCGGGTGTGGCGCTGGGCCGGTCGACGCTCGATCGCGCGCGACGCGCGACCGCCGTTCGCCTGATGGCCCCCCTCCCCACGGCCCGCCGCTGATGGCGGCGCCGGCGCGGCTCGTGCCGCCCCGCGACCCCTGGCACGACGCCGCGCTGCTCGTCGGGGCCGCGGGCCTGCGCGCCTGGGGCATCGAGGTGCGCACCCGCGGCGTCGTCCACGTGCCGCGGTCGGGACCGGTGGTCCTCGCGCCCACCCACGTCGCCTACCCCGACTTCGTGGTCCTGCAGAAGTCCGTGCTGCCCGCGGGCCGCCGCCTGCGCTACCTGTGTCGCGGCGAGGTCTGGTCCTCCCGCGTCGCGGGCCGGGCGCTCGACCGGATGCGGCACGTGCCGGTCGACCGCAGCGCTCCCGCCGCGGCGTACCTGGCCGCGCGACGGCTGCTGGAGGCCGGGGAGGCGGTCGGGGTGTTCCCCGAGGCCGGTGTGTCCACGGCGTACGTCGTGCGGCCCCTGATGCGCGGCGCCGCGGCCCTCGCGCTCGAGACCGGGGCCCCGCTGCTGCCCGTCGGCATCTGGGGCACCCAGCGGCTGTGGCCCGTCGCCCCGGCCGAGGACGGCAGCCCGGGGCGGCCCGACCGGACCCGGGGGCGGGTCGTCGACGTGCGCATCGACGCACCGCTGGTGCCCCGGCCCGACGACGACGCGACGTCGCTGACGATCCGCCTCGGACGGCGGCTCGCCGCGCTGCTGGCCGACCTCCAGGCGCTGCCCCACCACCAGCCGCGCCCCGGCGAGGACGCCCGCTGGCACCCCGCCCACCTCGGCGGGCGGGCCCACACCCGGGCGGAGGTGTCGGCCTGGGAACGGGTCCCGCGCGCGGCCGTCCCGGTGGCCTGGGGACCGCCGCCCGAGACGGTCGGGTCGCCTGCGGGGGCACTCGGTCGGCCGGACTAGGTTGGGGGAGTGGGCGGACTCCCGAGACGACAGCGCGTGGCGGCGTACGCCGTCGTCCTGCGTGTCGACGGCCCCGGCACCGGCGGTCCGCGGACGACGAGCATCCTGCTGGCCCGGCTGGCCGAGCGGATCACGCCCGACGAGCTGTGGACGCTGCCCGGCGGCGGGCTCGACCACGGCGAGGACCCCCGCGACGCCGTGCGCCGCGAGATCGTCGAGGAGACCGGGCTGGTGGCCGAGGTCGGCGACCGGGCACGCGTCTACTCGGCGCACCTGCCCCACGCCTGGCGCGACGGCCGTCGCGTCGACGCCCACGCGCTGCGCATCGTCTACGAGGGCTGGGTCGCCCCCGACGCGCCGGCGCCGCGGGTGGTCGAGCAGGACGGCTCCACCATGGCGTCGGCCTGGGTGCGGGTCGCCGACGTCCTCGACGGCACCGTGCCCGTGGTCCCGATGGTGCTCGACGCCCTCGCCGACCACGCCGGACCGGTGCGCCGGCAGCGGGTCGCGGCGTACGCGCTGGTCGTCCGCGACGGCGCCGTCCTGCTGTCCCGCAACTCCGCGCGCGGGCCGCACCCGGGCGAGTGGGTGCTGCCGGGCGGCGGCGTCGACCACGGGGAGCACCCGCGCGACACCGTCGTGCGCGAGGTCGCCGAGGAGACGGGGCTGACCTGCGAGGTCGGCGCCCTGCTCGACGTCGACAGCGCGCACTTCGACGGCACCGCGCCCTCGGGGCGGCGGGAGGACTTCCACGCCGTCCAGCTGGTCTTCGCGGCCACGGTCGGGCGGGGCGACCCGCGCCCGGTCGAGGTCGACGGCACCACCGACGCGTGCGCCTGGGTGGCGCTCGGCGAGGTCGGGGGCCCGGCGTACCCGGTGCGGCCGCTGGTGCGGGCCGCGCTCGCGCGCGTCTGAGACCTGCGCCTGCGGTCCGGCGTCCGTGCTCCCGCGCGTAGTCTCGGAGCCGTGAGCGAGACCGTCTTCACCTACGCCGCCCCCGCCCTCAAGATGGGGCGCGGCGCGTCCTCGGAGGTCGGCCACGACCTGCGCTCCTGGGGGGTCGGGCGGGTGCTGCTCGTGACCGACCCCGGCGTCGCCGCCACCGGCCACCCGGCGCGGATCGCCGACGAGGTCACCGCCCACGGCATCGAGGTCGTCGTCTACGACGAGGCGCGGGTCGAGCCGACCGACGTCTCCCTCGCCCACGCGGTCGCCTTCGGGCGCGAGCACGGTCCCTTCGACGCGGTCCTCGCCGTCGGCGGCGGCTCGGCGATCGACACCGGCAAGGCCGTCAACCTGCTCACCACCAACCCCGGCGAGCTCATGGACTACGTCAACGCCCCCGTGGGCGGCGGACGCGCGCCGACCGCGGCGCTGCTGCCGCTGCTCGCCGTGCCGACCACCACCGGCACGGGCAGCGAGTCGACGACGGTGTGCGTGCTCGACGTCCTCGACCAGCACGTCAAGACCGGCATCAGCCACACCGCCCTGCGGCCCACCCTCGCCGTGGTCGACCCGGACCTCGCGATCAGCCAGCCCGCGATGGTCACGGCCGCCTCCGGGATGGACATCCTGTGCCACGCGCTGGAGAGCCTCACCGCCCGCTGGTACGCCGACCTGCCGGCCAAGCGGCCCGAGGAGCGGGTGCCCTACTGCGGCGCCAACCCGGTCGCGGAGATGTGGGCGGAGAAGTCGCTGTCGCTGCTGGCCGGCTCCTTCCGCCGCGCGGTCGCGCACGGCGACGACACGGTCGCCCGCGAGCAGATGTCGATGGCCGCGACCTTCGCGGGCCTGGGCTTCGGCAACGCCGGCGTCCACCTGCCGCACGCCTGCGCCTACCCCATCGCCGGCCGGGTGCGCGACTACACGCCGCCCGACTACCCCGGCGACCACCCGATGGTCCCGCACGGCATGGCCGTCGCCCTGACCGCGCCCGAGGCGTTCCGGTTCACCTTCCCCGCCGACCCCGACCGCCACGTCCGCGCCGCACGGCTGCTGGACCCCGACGTGGTCGACCCCGGCCCCGACACCCTGCCCACGGTCGTCGCCTCGCTGATGCGCGACATCGGCCTGCCCAGCGGCCTCGCCGAGGTCGGCTACGGCGCCGGCGACGTCGACGACCTCGTCGAGGGCGCCCTCAAGCAGCAGCGGCTGCTGGCCACCGCCCCCCGCGAGGCCGCCGCCGACGACCTCGCGGGCATCGTCCGCGGCTCCCTGGAGAACTGGTGACCACGACCCCCACCCGCCCCGCCCGCCCCGACGAGCCCACGTCGTACGACGGGCCCGCCGCGACCGAGGTGCTCGCGGCGCTGCGGCGCCGCGGCATCACCGACGTCGACGACTCGACGCTCACCCGGGCGCTGTACTCGACCGACGCCTCGATCTACCGTCTCGTGCCGACCGCGGTGGTGCGTCCGCGCGACGTCGACGAGCTGCTCGGTGTGGCCGAGACCTCGCGCGAGATCGGGGTCCCGCTGACCATGCGCGGCGCGGGCACCTCGATCGCCGGCAACGCCGTCGGCCCCGGGCTGGTCGTCGACACCGCACGGCACCTGAACCGCGTGCTCTCGGTCGACCCCGAGACCTCCTCCGCGGTCGTCGAGCCCGGCGCCGTGCACGCGGTGCTGCAGAAGGCGGCCGCGCCCCACGGGCTCCGCTTCGGACCCGACCCCTCGACCCACACCCGCTGCACGATCGGCGGCATGATCGGCAACAACGCCTGCGGCTCCCGGGCGCTGGGCTACGGCCGCACCGTCGACACCGTGCGCTCGCTGACCGCGGTGCTCGGCACCGGCGAGGTCGTCACCTCCTCCGCCGACGCGCCCGCCGGCGGCCCGGCGGCCACCGCCCTCGCGGCGGTCGTCGACGCCGACCTGGCCCACGTGCGGACCCACTTCGGCCGCTTCACCCGCCAGGTCTCGGGCTACTCCCTCGAGCACCTGCTGCCCGAGAACGGCCGCCGCCTCGACAAGTTCCTCGTCGGCTCCGAGGGCACCCTCGGGCTGGTGACCCGGGCCGAGGTCGCCCTCGTCCGCGACGCCCCCGTGCGCACCCTCGTCGTGCTCGGCTACCCGTCCATGGCCGAGGCCGCCGACGCCGTGCCCGCGCTGCTCGCGCACCCGCTGGTGGCCTGCGAGGGCCTCGACGCCCGCATCGTCGACTGCGTCCGCCGGGCCGGCAAGGCCGTGCCCGACCTGCCGCGCGGGGCGGGCTGGCTGTTCGCCGAGGTCACCGGCGAGACCGAGGCCGAGACGACCGCCGTCGCCGAGGCCGTGGCGCGCTCCGCCGGCGCGCTGGAGTCGCGGGTCGTGCACGACGCGGCCGAGTCGGCCGCACTGTGGCGCATCCGCGAGGACGGCGCCGGCCTCGCCGCCCGCTCGCTGTCCCGCCCGGCCCACTCCGGCTGGGAGGACGCCGCCGTGCCGCCGGAGCACCTCGGCGCGTGGCTGCGCGACTTCGACGCCCTGCTCGAGGCCCACGACCTCGACGGGGTCCCCTACGGCCACTTCGGCGACGGCTGCGTGCACGTGCGCATCGACTTCACCTTCGACGAGGCGGGCCGCCGCACCTTCCGGTCCTTCCTCGAGGACTCCGCCGACGCGCTGCGCGGCTACGGCGGCTCGCTGTCGGGCGAGCACGGCGACGGGCGTGCCCGCTCCGAGCTGCTCGGACGGATGTACGACGCCGAGTCGATGCGGATGTTCGCCGCCGCCAAGGCGGTCTGCGACCCCGACAACCTGCTCAACCCCGGCGTGCTCGTCGACCCGGACCCGATGGACGCGTCGCTGCGACCGGGGCGCCCTCGCCACCGCGAGCCGCTGCCGCTGCTGCGGATGACCCACGACGCCGGCTCGCTCGGGACCGCGGTGAACCGCTGCACGGGCGTCGGCAAGTGCGTCGCCGGTCCGACCCCCGGCACCGTGATGTGCCCGTCGTGGCAGGCCACGCGCGACGAGAAGGACTCCACCCGCGGACGGGCCCGCGTGCTGCAGGAGGCCGTCGACGGCACCCTGGTCGCGGGGCTCGCCGACCCGGCCGTGCACGAGGCCCTCGACCTGTGCCTGTCGTGCAAGGGCTGCTCCCGGGACTGCCCGACCGGCGTCGACATGGCGACGTACAAGTCGGAGGCGCTCCACCAGACCTACGACGGCCGTCGTCGTCCGCTGAGCCACTACACGCTCGGCCGCCTCCCGCTGTGGACGCGGCTCGCGGCGCCCGTCGCCCCCGCGCTCAACGCGGCGCTGCGCCTGGGGCCCGTGGCCCGGCTCGCCAAGGCCACCGCCGGCATCGACCAGCGCCGCGAGGTGCCGAGGTTCGCGTCCCGCACGCTGCGCCGCTCGACGCCGGCCGGCTCCCGCGCGACGTCCGCCACCGCGCCCACCCGGCCGGACGTGTGGATCTGGGCGGACTCCTTCACCGACCACTTCCTGCCCCAGACCGCGCAGGCCGCGATCCGGGTGCTGGAGGCGGCGGGTCTCACCGTGCGCGTGATCGACGAGAAGGCCTGCTGCGGCCTGACCTGGATCACCACCGGCCAGCTCACCACCGCCCGCCGCATCGTGCAGCGGACCGTCGCCACGCTCGCGCCGTACGCCGACTCGGGGGTGCCGATCCTGGGCCTCGAGCCGTCGTGCCTGGCCGCGCTGCGCACCGACGCCGTCGAGCTGACCGACGACCCGGCCGCCCGCCGGGTGGCCGACGCGATGGTGACCTTCGCGGAGCTCGCGACCCGCCTCGACCTCCCGGTGCCGGACCTGTCCGGCGTCACGGTCGTGGCGCAGCCGCACTGCCACCAGGCGAGCGTGCTGGGCTGGGCGGCCGACCAGGCGCTGCTCGAGAAGGCCGGCGCCGACGTCACCCGCGTCGGCGGCTGCTGCGGCCTCGCCGGCAACTTCGGCGTCGAGAAGGGCCACTACGAGGTGTCCGTCGCGGTCGCCGAGACCCAGCTGCTGCCCGCCGTCCGCGCCGCCGCCCCCGGCACCGTGGTCCTCGCCGACGGCATGTCCTGCCGGCTGCAGCTCGACGACCTCGCCGACGTCCCCGCCGTCCACCTCGCCGAGCTCTGGGCGCAGCACCTCTGAGGCGTCGCAGCGTCTGATCGGGCTCTGACGGGAAGATCCGTGTCACCTCGTCCGGTGAGAGATGCGCGACGCCACGGGG
The DNA here is from genome assembly GCF_039529515.1 of Nocardioides lentus. Lineage (NCBI taxonomy): Bacteria > Bacillati > Actinomycetota > Actinomycetes > Propionibacteriales > Nocardioidaceae > Nocardioides > Nocardioides lentus. The sequence goes on along the minus strand of NZ_BAAAMY010000005.1, from coordinate 245,256 downwards.
AGGAATGGCGCCGGGTGCGCCGGGGGTTGGGACCCCACGTGACCGAGACGACCCCGCTGCTGTTCGAGCCGATGACCCTGCGCGGCCTCAGGATCCCCAACCGGGTCTGGCTGGCGCCGATGTGCCAGTACTCCGTGACCGCGCAGGACGGCGTGCCGACCGACTGGCACCTGACCCACCTCGGGGCGCGTCTGGCCGGCGGGTTCGGGCTGGTGCTGACCGAGGCGACCGCGGTGACCCCGGACGGGCGGATCAGCCCCGAGGACACCGGGCTGTGGGACGACGCGCAGGTCGCGGCCTGGCGCCGCGTCACCGACTTCGCCCGCACCCAGGGCACGCCGATCGGGGTCCAGCTCGCGCACGCCGGCCGCAAGGCCTCGACGTACGCCCCGTGGCGCGGGACCGGCAGCGTGCCCCTGCACGAGGGCGGCTGGGGCACGATCGGCCCCACGGCGGAGCCCTTCGCCGGGTACGCCGCTCCGCGGGCCATGACCACCGACGACGTCGCCGCCGTGGTGCAGGCGTTCGCCGACGCGACCCGCCGCGCCTCCGACGCGGGCTTCGACGTCGTCGAGATCCACGCGGCGCACGGCTACCTCCTCCACGAGTTCCTCTCCCCGCTGGTCAGCACCCGCACCGACGCCTACGGCGGTGACTTCGAGGGGCGCACCCGGATCGTCCTCGAGACCGTCGACGCCGTGCGCGCCGCCTGGGGCGACGACCGGCCCGTCCTGCTGCGGGTCTCGGCCAGCGACTGGGTCGAGGGCGGCTGGACCCCCGCCGAGAGCGCCCGGCTCGCGGCGCTGGCGGCGGAGCGCGGCGTCGACCTCGTCGACGTCTCCTCCGGCGGCGCGGTCGCCGACGCGCCGATCGAGACCGGCCCCGGCTACCAGGTGCCCTTCGCCCGCGAGGTGCGCGACGCCGGTGTCGCGGTCGGCGCCGTCGGGCAGATCACCGACCCGGGCCAGGCCGAGAAGATCCTCGCCGAGGGCTCCGCCGACGCGGTCCTGCTCGCCCGTGCCGGGCTGCGGGAGCCGTCGTGGCCGCTGCGTGCCGCCGCCGAGCTCGGCCTGCCGCGCGAGGCCACGCCCTATCCGGTGCAGCACGCGGCCGGCGCGTGGAGCACCGGTCGGTAGGCTCGCGGAGTGAACCCCCGGCACCGCCGCCTGGTGATCCCGGTGGCCCTGATCGCCCTGCTCGTCGTCGTCGTGGTGGCCGCGCTCGTCTGAGCCGCCCCGCCCCGCCCGTCCCCAGGAGGCCCGTCCGCCGTGCCCGCCCTGCCGCTGCCCGAGGCGCTCGCGCAGGTCCGCGACGACCTGCTCGACGCCGACGGGCTGGTGCGCGCCGTCGCCTCCGGCCGGCGCAAGGGCGTCGACCGGCCGCCCTGGCGCCGCGTCGAGCTGCGGTGGGTGGACCTCAAGGCCGGGCCGCACCTCCAGGTCACGTCGTACGACGCGACGCAGGCGCACACCGCCAACCACGCCTCCGGCGCCGACGCGGACGCGGCGGTCGACGCGCTGCTGGCGATGCCGTTCGGCCACTGGAACGACGAGCGCGCCACCGCCGACGGGGTCGCGACGACCCAGGTGCGGGTGACCAAGTCCGGCGAGGCGGTGCTCCACCGGGCCCGGCGCGACGAGCAGGTGCGGGTCGACCGCAGCCACGACCGGGCCAAGGAGCGGCTGCTGCCGCTGGGCGACCCCGTCCTCGCGGCCCTGGGGATCACCGACGCCGACGGGCGGGTCAAGCCCAGCCGCCAGGCCAAGCTGCGCCAGGTCGAGGAGTTCCTGCGCCTGCTCGACGCCGTCCTCACCGACGCGCTCGACGCCGGCCACCTGCGGCGGCCGACCCCCGAGGACCCCTGGCGGGTCGTCGACCTGGGCTGCGGCAACGCCTACCTGACGCTGGCCGCCGAGCGCTACCTCGGCCACGTCCGCGGCCTGCCGGTGCACCTGACGGGCGTCGACACCAAGCAGCAGTCCCACGACCACAACGCCGGGCTGGCCGACCGGCTCTCCGCGCGCGCCGACTTCGTGGTCGGGGCGATCGGCGAGGTGGAGCTCCCCGAGCCGCCCGAGGTGGTGCTCGCGCTGCACGCCTGCGACACCGCGACCGACGACGCCCTCGCCCGGGCGGTGGCCTGGGAGGCGCCGGTGGTGCTGGCGGCGCCCTGCTGCCACCACGACGTGGCCGCCCAGCTGAAGCGGTCCACGGCGGACGCGCCCTGGCCGATGCTGACCCGGCACGGCATCCTGCGCGAGCGGTTCGCGGACACCCTCACCGACGCGCTGCGCGCCTCCCTGCTGCGCTCCCTCGGGTACCGGACCGACGTGGTGCAGCTCGTCGACCCGGAGTACACGCCCCGCAACACCCTGCTGCGCGGGGTGCGGACCGGGGTCCGCGACGACGCCGCGCGAGCCGAGCACGACGCGCTGAGCCGCGACTGGGGCCTCTCGCCCCGGTTGGCCGAGCTGGTGGACGCCCCGTGACCGCGCCCGCGGGCGGGGTCGGTCGGCGGTCCGCGTGGCCCCTCGGCGCGGCCGCGCTCGCCCTGGGCTTCCTCGTCGCGCCGTCGCTGACGGGGCTGCCGGCGGCGTACGCCGACGAGCCGGCGTCGGTGCGGGAGGCCTTCGTCTTCGCCGACCCCGAGATCGTCGAGTCCAGCGGTCTGGTCGACCGCGGCGGGTTGTTCCGCACGGTCAACGACTCCGGCGACGACCCCCGGGTCTTCACCGTCGACCCCGCCACCGGCGAGACCGTCGGCGTCACGACCTACGCCGAGGACGTCGTCGACGTCGAGGCTCTCGCCCCGGCCGGAGACGGCGCGGTCTGGGTCGGCGACATCGGCCAGAACACCGGCGAGCGCGACGCGGTCACCGTCCACCGCGTGCCGACCGGGCGGGGGGAGCGCACGCTCGACGCCCCGTCGTACGACCTGGTCTACCCGGGGGGCGCGTCGCCCGACGCGGAGTCCCTGCTCGCCGAGCCCGGGACCGGACGGCTGCTGGTGGTCACCAAGGAGGTCTTCGGGGGCCAGGTCTTCCGCGCCCCCGCACGGCTCGACCCCGACGGGCCCAACCGCCTCGAGCGGGTCGGCGGCCAGCGCCTGCTCGGGATCGCCACGGACGGCGCGTTCCTGCCGGACGGACGCCACCTGGTGCTGCGCAACTACGGTCAGGCGGTCTTCTACTCCTGGCCCGACCTCGAGCCGGTGGGGGAGCTGACCCTGCCCGAGCAGGAGCAGGGCGAGGCGATCTCGATCGCCGAGGACGGGCGGCTGCACGTGTCGACCGAGGGCCAGTTCACCCCGGTGCTCTTCGTCGCGCTGCCCGACGCCCTGCGGGCGCTGCTGGACGAGCCGGAGCCGTCGGCCTCCGCCTCGCCGACCGGACCGACCATCATCGAGACCCCGGAGGGCTTCGAGGCGCCCGAGGTGGACCGGTCGGTCGAGCTCGGTCCCGGCCGCGTCAACTGGCTCGTCGGCGGGGTCCTCGGCGTCGGGGTCGTCGTCGTGCTGCTGCTGGCCCTGCGTCCGCGCTGAGCCTCACCGGTCGCTCACCGCTCACCGGCCCCCGGGTCCAGCACCATGAGCAGCACCGGCGGCTCCTCGTCGGGCAGCCACGGCGGCCTCGCCTCGCCGACGGTGCGCCAGCCCGCCGAGGTGTAGAGCCGGACCGCCGCGGCGTGGCCCTGCACCACGTCGAGGACGGGCAGCCGACCCCGCTCGCGGACCCACCCGACGGCGGTCGCCAGCAGCGCGCGCCCGACCCCGCGACCGCGGTGGCGGGTCCCGACGAAGAACGACGCCACGACGGCGAGGTCCGCGGGCGCCAGCCCCGTCGCGGCGCACCACGCCCGCCCCAGCTCGTCGTCGGCCACCCCCAGCACCGCGACCTGACCCGCGACGCGCCCGTCGACCCGGGCCACCCACGCGGCCTCCTCCCCGGCGCGCGCCACGAACTCCTCGGCGGGGAACGGCAGCGGCCACCGGAAGGGGTAGCGCGAGGCCGGCTGCTGCTCGGCCAGCACCTCCACGAGCGGGGGCACGTCCGTGGTCGTCCGGGGCCGGACGACCAGGTCGGTGCGGGGGATCACGGCACGCAATCTACGAGCTGCTGGGTACCGTCCCGCCCGTGGTGCGGCTGAAGCGGACCTCGCCCTCGCAACCGGGGTGGACGAGGCGGAAGGTGGGCCGCGGGTTCTCCTACCGCGACCAGCACGGGGAGCGGCTCGGCGACGCCGAGACGCGCCGGGTCCAGGAGCTGGTCATCCCGCCCGCCTGGCGCGACGTGTGGATCACGCCCCACGAGAACGGCCACCTGCAGGCCGTCGGGACCGACGACGCCGGGCGTCGTCAGTACCTCTACCACCCGCAGTGGCGCCTGCGGCGCGACGTCGCGAAGTTCCGGCGGATGGAGGAGTTCGGCCAGGCGCTGGCGACGGCGCGCGAGCGGGTCGTCGACGACCTGGGTCGCCGGGGGATGCCGGTCGAGCGCGCCTGCGCGGCCGCCGTACGGCTGCTGGACCTGGGGTACTTCCGCATCGGCAACGACGTGTACGCCGACACGCACGGCAGCTTCGGGCTCACGACGCTCGAGCGCCGCCACGTGCGGCGCACCCAGGAGCAGCTCGTCTTCTCCTTCACCGGCAAGTCGGGCGTCGACCACGAGATCACCATCGACGACGCCGTCGTCATCGAGGCGATCGAGGTGATGCGCCGCCGGCGCAGCGCCGACGACCCGCGGCTGCTCGCCTACAAGCAGGGCCGCTCCTGGCGCTCGATGCTCCCGGCGCTGGTCAACGACTACGTCCGCGAGACCACCGGCCTCGACGGCACCGCGAAGGACTTCCGCACCTGGCACGCCACCGTGCTCGCCGCCGTCTCGCTCGCGGAGACCTCCGAGCCGGGCGAGACGGAGGCCTCCCGCAAGCGCGCCGTGTCGGGCGCGATGAAGGAGGTCGCGTCGTTCCTCGGCAACACCCCCACGATGGCCCGCAGCTCCTACGTCGACCCCCGGGTCCCGGAGGCCTACCGCCAGGGACGCACGATCGCCGCGGCGACCGGAGCGTCCTACGACACCACCGACGAGCGCCAGGCCGCGCTGGAGCGTGCGACGCTGGCCCTCCTGGACGAGGAGGACCGATGAGCCGGGACCGAGCCGACCTCGCCGTGGTGCGCGGCGACATCACCGCGCAGGACGTCGACGCCGTCGTCAACGCGGCCAACCGCGGCATGCGCGGCGGGGGCGGGGTCGACGGTGCGATCCACGCCGCGGGCGGGCCCGCGGTGCTCGAGGACTGCCGGCGCCGCTTCCCCGACGGGCTGGCCACCGGCCGCGCCGGGTGGACCACGGCGGGCGACCTGCCCGCGCGCTGGGTGATCCACGTCGTCGGACCGGACCACCGGGCGGGGGAGACGGACCGCTCCCTGCTGACCTCCTGCTACGCCGGTGCGCTCGCCGTCGCCGACGAGCTCGGCGCCCGCAGCGTCGCCGTGCCCCTCGTCAGCGCCGGGACCTACGGCTGGCCCCTCGAGGACGCCGCCGCGGCGGCCGTGGACACGCTCCGGTCGACCCCGACCGAGGTGCGTGAGGTCCGTCTCGTCGCGTACGACGCCCGCGCGGAGCAGGCGCTGAGGGCCGCGCTGGGGTGACGGGTCCGGGAACATTCCCGGTCCCCGGGTTGCTGTTGAAGTGACAACGACCCCGATCCCCCGAGGAGCACGACCCGATGGCTTCCCTGTTCGACCCGCTCACCGTCGGCGCCATGGAGCTGCCCAACCGGCTCGTGATGGCCCCGCTGACGCGCAACCGCTCCCGCGGCACCGTCCCCGGTGACCTCGCGGTGGAGTACTACGCCCAGCGCGCCTCGGCCGGTCTCATCATCACCGAGGGGAGCCAGCCCAGCGCCCGCGGCCAGGGCTACCTCGACACCCCCGGCTTCCACAGCGACGAGCAGCTCGCCGGCTGGCGCCGCGTGGCCGACGCCGTGCACGGGAAGGGCGGGCGGATCGTCGCCCAGCTGATGCACGCCGGTCGCATCGCCCACCCGGACAACACCGGCGGCCAGGAGATCATCGCCCCGAGCCCGATCCCCGCGCCGGGCGAGATGGTCACCGCCGACGGCTCCAAGCCCCACCCGGAGCCCCGCGAGCTGCGCACCGAGGAGATGCCCGACGTGGTCGCGGAGTTCGTGACCGCCGCGCGCAACGCGGTGGACGCCGGGCTCGACGGCGTCGAGGTCCACGGCGCCAACGGCTACCTGCTGCACCAGTTCCTCTCCCCGGCCTCCAACCAGCGCACCGACGAGTACGGCGGCTCGCCGCTGAACCGCGCGCGCCTCGTCGTCGAGGTCGTCCGCGCCGTCGCCGACGAGATCGGCGCCGACCGCGTCGGGCTCCGCCTCTCCCCGGCCCACAACATCCAGGGCTGCGACGAGACCGACCCGGGCGACGTGGAGGCCACCTACACCGCGGTCGTCGCCGGGATCGCCGACCTCGGGCTGGCGTACCTCTCGGTGCTCGCCCAGCCGCGCCTCGACCTGGTGCAGCGGCTCCGCAAGGACTTCGGCGGTCCGTTCCTGGCCAACGACGGCTTCGGGGTCGTGACCACCAAGGCCACCGCGCAGGCCCTGCTCGACGAGGACGCTGCGGACGGCGTCGTCGTGGGCCGTCCGTTCCTGGCCAACCCGGACCTGGTCCGCCGCTGGGAGCTCGACGCCGAGCTCAACGAGCCGAACCCCGCCACCTTCTACGGCGGCGGCGCCGAGGGCTACACGGACTACCCGTTCCTCGACGGCTGACGCTCCCGCTCCACCGCACGTCGACCCGGTCCCGCGCCCCAGGCGCGGGGCCGGGTCGTCCGCGTCGGGGCCGGGTCGGCTACAGGGCCGCGACCACGTGGTCGACGCAGGCCGTCAGGGCGCGGACGTCGTCGGGGTCGACGGCCGGGAAGCAGGCGACGCGGAGCTGGTTGCGGCCCAGGCCGCGGTAGCCGTCGACGTCGACGACGCCGTGGGCGCGCAGCACCCCGGTGACGGCCGCGACCGGGACCTCGTCGTCGAGGTCGACGGTGACGACGACCTGCGAGCGCAGGTCTGGATCGGCCACGAAGGGCGTCGCGTACGGCGAGGCCTCGGCCCAGTCGTAGACGATGCCGCTCGACGTGGCGGTCCGCTCGCACATGGCGGGCAGCCCGCCGGCGCCGTTCATCCAGTCGAGCTGCTGGGCGAGCAGGAACAGCGTGGCGACGGCGGGGGTGTTGAGGGTCTGGTCCTTGGCGGAGTTGGCGATCGCCGCCGACAGGTCGAGGAACGCCGGGACGTAGCGGCCCGACGCCGTGACCTCCTCCGCGCGGGCGAGCGCCGCGGGGGAGAGGACGGCGATCCACAGCCCGCCGTCGGAGGCGAAGGACTTCTGGGGCGCGAAGTAGTAGGCGTCCGCCTCGCGCACGTCGACGGGCAGCCCGCCCGCGCCCGACGTGGCGTCCACGAGGACGAGGGCGTCCTCGGCCGCCCCGGCCGGTCGACGGACCGGCACCGCGACGCCGGTCGAGGTCTCGTTGTGCGGCCAGCAGTAGGCGTCGACGCCGTCCTCGGCGACCGGCGTGGAGGCCGACCCGGGCTCCGCCTCGCGCACCGACGGCGCCGCCAGCCACGGGGCCCGGGAGACGGCGCCGGCGAACTTGGCCGAGAACTCGCCGTGCACCAGGTGCTGGCTGCGCTCGCGCACCAGCCCGAACGCCGCCACCTCCCAGAACGCCGTCGAGCCGCCGTTGCCGAGCACCACCCGGTGGTCCTCCGGCACGTCGAACAGCGCCTCGAGCCCCTCGACGACCCGGTGCACGAGCCCGCGGACCGGTGCCTGGCGGTGGGAGGTGCCCATCAGCGACCCGCCGGTCGCGGCCAGGGCCTGCAGCGCGGACGCCGGGACCTTCGACGGACCCGACCCGAACCGCCCGTCGGCGGGCAGCAGGTCGGCGGGGATCCGGACGTCGGGCACCTGGGTCACGGCCCCATCCTCCCAGGGAGGAGGATCACGGCGTGCCTCGCAGTCCGCTCGTGATCCGCCGTACGACCTACGACCACCCCGACGTCGCGCGCCTCGTGGCGGAGGTCCAGGAGGAGTACCGCCGCCGCTACGGCAGCCCCGACGCCGTCCCGCTCGACGAGGCCATGTTCACCGAGGGGCTCGGCGGCTTCTTCGTCGGCTACGAGGTCACCGACGGCTCCGCCGACGGGCCGGGGGAGGCCGTCGCGATGGGCGGGTGGCGTACCCGCGACGACGTGAGCCGCCTCGACTCGCGGCGCGCCGCCGAGCTCAAGCGGATGTACGTCGTGCCCGGCGCGCGGGGCCGCGGCCACGCGCGCGCCGTGCTGGCCCACGTGGAGGCGGACGCCGCCGCGCACGACCGCGACGTGCTCGTCCTCGAGACCGGCACCGCGCAGCCGGAGGCGATCACCCTGTACCTGGCCTGCGGCTACGAGCCCGTGGTGCCCTACGGCTACTACGCCGACGAGCCCGACTGCCGCTGCTACGCGCGCCGGCTCCTCCCGGCCACCTGAGGGCCCGCCCGACGGGCGCCGTCGACGCCGTTCTTGCGGCTCCACGGCAAAGTTCTTGCGCGAATCCGGCGTTTCCCGGACAGCGCCCCGCGCCCGTGCCTACCGTCGTCGTCATGAGCGCGACGCCTCCTCCCGCCTTCGGATCGGTGACCCAGCCCGGGAGCGACCTGATGCGCGTCCTGGCCCAGGTGTCCGGACTCGTCGCCGCCGCGGTCCTGGTGGGGCTCGCCGTCCTGATGGGCGCAGCCTGACCCGCCACCCGGCCGCGCGGACGGTGCCGGCGCTGCTCACGGCGCTGGCCGTGCTGGTCGGCCCCGCCGTGGCGACCCACCCGGCCCCGGCGGGTGCCGCGGCCCCGGCGGTCGCAGAGGCCGCTGCCCGCCCCCTCGAGGCGTACGCCGACTACGACGGCCAGACCCGGTGCGCGCCGCGGGCGAAGCCGGGGGCGAAGGCGCTGCAACGCTGGCTCGTCGCGACGTACGGCGGCTCGAAGGGCCCGATCTCGCGCGCCTGCTCGTCGGGGGGCCAGTCCGAGCACAAGGAGGGCCGCGCCCTCGACTGGACGATGGACGCCACGAGGAAGGCGGACCGTCGGGCCGTCCGGCGGTTCCTCGACGACGTCCTCGCCGACGACGGTCAGGGCCGCGCCCACGCCAAGGCCCGGCGCATGGGGATCATGTACATCATCTGGGACGACCGCATCTGGCGCTCCTACGACCGGTTCGCCGTCGACGACTACCGCCCGTGCGACCGTCCGGCCGACTGCTCCAAGACCGCGCGCCACCGCGACCACGTGCACGTCTCGCTCTCGCGGGCCGGCGGGCGCGGCGACACCAGCTGGTACGCGGGCCGCGTCTGACGCGCCCCCGCCGGGCCCCGGGCCCGGCGAGGGCGCCCCGGGGTCTCAGGCCGACCAGGAGCCGTCCCAGCCGTCGACGTCGCCGGCCGCGCGCTCGGGCCGGCCGGTGTAGATCGCGGACGGACGGATCAGGCGGCCGGTGCGCTTCTGCTCCAGGATGTGCGCGGACCAGCCGGCGGTGCGGGCGCAGGTGAACATCGAGGTGAACATCGGCGCCGGGACCTCCGCGAAGTCCAGCACGATCGCCGCCCAGAACTCGACGTTGGTCTCCAGGACCCGGTCCGGGCGCCGCTCCCGCAGCTCGGCGAGGGCGGCCTTCTCGAGCGCCTCGGCCACCTCGTAGCGGGGGGCGTCGAGCTCGCGGGCGGTGCGCCGCAGCACGCGGGCGCGGGGGTCCTCGGCGCGGTAGACGCGGTGGCCGAAGCCCATCAGCCGCTCGCCGCGGTCCAGCAGACCCTTCACGTAGCCCTCGGCGTCGCCGGACTCCTCGACGTCGGCGATCATGCCCAGCACCCGCGACGGGGCGCCACCGTGCAGCGGGCCGCTCATCGCACCGATCGCGCCCGAGAACGCGGCGCCGACGTCGGCGCCCGTCGAGGTGATCACGCGGGCGGTGAACGTGGAGGCGTTCATGCCGTGCTCGGCCGCGGAGGACCAGTAGGCGTCGATCGCCTGCACGTGCTGCGGGTCGGCCTCGCCCTTCCAGCGGATCAGGAACTTCTCGGCCAGCGTCGACCCGGCGTCGACCTCGGCCTGCGGGACGACCGGGTCGTGCAGGCCGCGCGCCGACTGCGCGGCGTACGACAGGACCATGACGGCGACCCGTGAGAGGTCCTCGCGGGCCTGGGCGTCGGTGATGTCGTAGGTCTGGCGGAAGCCGAACGCCGGCGCGAGCATCGCGATCGCGGCCTGCACGTCGACGCGGACGTCGCCGGTGTGGACGGGGATGTTGTAGGCCTCCGCCGGCGGGAGGCCGGGCTCGTAGGCGCCGTCGATCAGCAGGCCCCACACCTTCTCGAACGGCACGCGACCGACGAGCTCCTCGATGTCGACGCCGCGGTAGCGCAGCGCCGACCCCTCGCGGTCGGGCTCGGCGATCTCGGTCTCGAAGGCGACGACGCCCTCCAGGCCGTGGTGGACCTGCGGGTCCTGCGACATGCGGGTGCTCCCCTCCGGGCCGGCGACGTGCCGGGCTGCCGGGGGGCATGCTGCCCCACGCCGGGCCCGGGCGCACCCTCCCCGCACCGTCGACCCCGGTGGGCGGGCGTAGGTTCGTGGCCGTGAGCGCGCACGACGACGTGGCCGCGATGCGCGAGGAGTACTCCGCGGGCGGCCTGGACTCCTCCGACCTGGCCGACGACCCGGTGACGATGTTCGGTCGCTGGTTCGACCAGGCCCGCGCCGCCGGGCTGCACGAGCCCAACGCGATGGTGCTCGCGACCGCCTCCGACGCCGGTCGCCCCGCCGCCCGCACCGTGCTGCTCAAGGGCTACGACGAGCGCGGGTTCCGCTTCTTCACCAACACCGCCTCGGCCAAGGGCGAGCACCTGGCGGGCAACCCCGCCTGCTCGCTGCTGTTCCCCTGGCACCCCCTCGAGCGGCAGGTCCGCGTCGAGGGCGTCGCGGAGCCGTTGCCGCGCGAGGAGGTGCAGGCCTACTTCGACTCCCGCCCCCGCGGCTCGCGACTCGGCGCCTGGGCCTCGGACCAGTCGCGACCGGTCGCGGACCGGGCCGCGCTGGAGGCCGCCTGGGCCGCCGCCGAGGCCCGCTTCGCCGGTGTGGAGGACGTCCCGGTGCCGCCGCACTGGGGCGGCTACGTCGTCCGGGCGTGGCGCGTGGAGTACTGGCAGGGCCGCCCCAACCGGTTGCACGACCGGTTCCTGTACGAGCGCGACCACGTCGACGCGACCACCTGGCGGACCGTGCGCCTGGCCCCCTGACCGCGCCCGCCACAACTCCCTTGTGGAGCCCCCCGCGGCGTCGTAGCGTGGAGGCACACGGGAGAGGAGGTGGTCCGACAGATGAGTTCTGACAGGACGCGTGAGGTGGCTGCCCGCTAGCAGCTCCACCGCAAGGTGCGGGTGACGCGAGGCGATCCGATCGTCACGCGACCCGCTGTCGGCAGTGTTCGAGCTGCTGGCACTACCGGGCAGTCACCCGGCCCGCAGGCGCCCCGGCCCGTCCGACCGGGGTCCCGCTCCTCGTGAGCGGGGACCACGCCTGCGGGCCGTTCCCGTCCGTGGGGTCCCACAGGCCCGCACAGCCTCTCTGGCCCACGCCCCAGTCGTGCGACAGCGTCACGACAGCGGGCCGCGACACGGTCGGGGCATGACGACGACACCCCTGATCGAGCTGGTCGTCCCGGTCCACGACGAGGAGCGCGTCCTCGCCGACAGCGTGGAGCGCCTGTGCGCCCACCTGCGAGCGTTCCCCTACGACGTCCGGGTCACCATCGCCGACAACGCCAGCACCGACCGCACCCACGAGGTCGCCCGGCGCCTCGCCGAGCGGCACCCGCAGGTCCACGCCGTACGGCTGGAGCAGAAGGGACGGGGGAGGGCGCTCAAGGCGGTCTGGTCGACGTCGGAGGCCGACGTCCTCGCCTACTGCGACGTCGACCTCTCGACCGACCTCGCCGCCCTGCTGCCGCTCGTGGCCCCGCTGCTCAGCGGCCACAGCGACGTCGCGATCGGGACCCGTCTGGCGAGGGGGTCGCGCGTGGTCCGCGGACCGCGCCGCGAGGTGGTCTCCCGCTGCTACAACCTGCTGCTGCACGTCGCCCTGCGCACGCGGGTCAGCGACGCGCAGTGCGGCTTCAAGGCCCTGCGTCGCGACGCGGCCGCCGTGCTGCTCCCGCAGGTCCGCGACGACGCGTGGTTCTTCGACACCGAGCTGCTGGTGCTCGCGGAGGCCGCCGGCATGCGGATCCACGAGGTGCCCGTCGACTGGGTCGACGACCCGGACTCGCGCGTCGAGCTGCTGCCGACCGCGATGGCCGACCTGCGCGGGGTGGTGAGGATGAGCCGCCGGCTCGGGTCCTTCGCGGCCGTCGGCGTCGTGAGCACGCTCGCCTACGTCGTCCTGTTCTGGCTGCTCGCCGGCCCGCTGGGCTCGCAGGGCGCCAACCTCGTGGCGCTGGCGGTGACGGCCGTCGCCAACACCGCCGCCAACCGGCGCCTCACCTTCGGGGTGCGCGGCGCCGCCGGCCGCTGGCGGCACCAGGCGCAGGGCCTGGTCGCGTTCGTCGCCGGCCTCGCGCTCACCAGCGGCACCCTCGGGCTCCTGCACCTCCTCGCCGACCCGTCGCGGCTCGTGGAGACCGGGGTGCTGCTCGTGGCCAGCGTCGCCGCGACGCTGCTGCGCTTCGGGCTGTTCAGCCGCTGGATCTTCCCCACCGCACCCCACCGGGCGCAGCCCACCCACCGCACCGCCGCGTCGGAGGTGGCCGCGTGAGCGCCGTGATGGACCGTTCCGTCGACCCCGACCGCCGGGCGACCGCCCGCGCGGCGCGCCGCCGGCCCGACCCGTACCGGCTCGCCCTCGGCGGGCTGCTGCTCGGCACGGCGGTCCTCTACCTGTGGGGGCTGTCGGCCTCCGGCTGGGCCAACTCCTTCTACGCCGCCGCCGCGCAGGCCGGCTCGGCGAGCTGGAAGGCGTTCCTCTTCGGCTCCTCCGACGCGGCCAACGCGATCACCGTCGACAAGCCCCCGGCCTCGCTGTGGGCCATGGGGCTGTCGGTGCGCCTGTTCGGCCTCGGCCCGTGGAGCGTCCTGGTGCCCCAGGCGCTGATGGGCGTGGCGTCCGTGGCGCTGCTCGCGGCCGCCGTACGCCGCTGGGCCGGGCCCGCGGCCGGGCTCCTCGCCGGCCTGGTCCTGGCGCTGACCCCGGTCGCGGTGCTGATGTTCCGCTTCGACAACCCCGACGCGCTGCTGGTGCTGCTCATGACCGCCGCGGCGTACGCCGTGGTGCGGGCCGTCGACGCCGCCGCGCCACGGGCGTCCACGGGGTGGGTGGTCCTCTCCGGGGTGCTGCTCGGCCTCGGGTTCCTCACCAAGATGCTCCAGGTGGGCCTGGTGGTGCCCGGCCTCGCGGCGGCGTTCCTGCTGGCCGCGCCGGGCTCGGCGTGGGCGCGCCTGGGACGGCTGGCGCTCGGCGGACTCGCCGCGGTGGTCTCCGCGGGCTGGTGGGTGGTGCTGGTCGAGCTGTGGCCGGCCGACTCGCGTCCCTACGTGGGCGGCTCGCAGACCGACAGCGTCTGGGAGCTGGTCTGGGGCTACAACGGTCTGGGCCGGATCACCGGCGAGCAGGTCGGCAGCGTCACCGGCGGCGCCGGCACCACCGGCCCCGGGGGCGGCGGGATGTGGGGCGAGACCGGGCTGACCCGGCTGCTCGACGGCACCTGGGGCGGTCAGGCCGCGTGGCTCCTGCCGGCGGCGCTGGTGCTGGCGGTGGCGCTCCTGGTCCTCGCCGGACGGCGCCCGCGCACCGACCGGCTCCGTGCCGCGGCGGTGCTGTGGGGCGGCTGGCTGGTCGTGACCGCGCTCGTCCTCTCCTTCATGGGCGGGATCGTCCACGAGTACTACACCGTGGCCCTGGCCCCCGCGATCGGCGCGCTGGTCGGCACCGGGGCCGTCGCGCTGTGGCGCCGGCGGACGGCATGGCCCGCGGCGGTCGCGATGGCCGTGGTGCTGGCGACCACGTCGGTGTGGGCCTGGGTGCTGCTCGGCCGGTCGCCGGACTTCCTGCCCTGGCTGCGCTGGGTGGTCCTCGCCGTCGGCCTCGCCACCGCCGCGGGCCTGGTGCTCGCCGGGGTGCTGCCGCGGGTGCGGGTCCGGCTGGTCCTGGCGTCGCTCGTCGCGGGCACCCTGGTCGCCGGCGTCGGCGGCCCCGCGGCGTACGCGCTGCAGACGGCGGCCACCCCCCACACCGGGTCGATCGTCACCGCCGGCCCGGAGGTCGTCGACGACGACGGCCCGGGGGGTGGCCCCGGCGGGGCTCCGGGTGGTGCCCCGGGTGGTGCCCCTGGTGCGGCGCCCGGCGGCGTCCCCGGTGGGGCCCTGCCCGGCGGCGGCCTGCCCGGCGGCTCCCCGGGGGGCGCGCCGCAGGGCGGCCCGGGCGGGGCGGGCAGCCTGCTCGACGCCGCCGAGCCCAGCAACGAGGTGCTGGGCACGCTGCTCGAGGCCCGCGGCACGACCTGGCTCGCGGCGACCGTCGGGTCGCAGTCGGCGGCCGGCTACCAGCTGGCGACCGAGGAGCCGGTGATGGCGATCGGCGGCTTCAACGGCAGCGACCCGTCGCCGACGCTGGCGGAGTTCCAGGCGTACGTCGCGGCCGGCCAGGTCGGCTGGTTCGTCGGCGGTGGCCTCTCCGGGGCCAGCAACGGCGGCAGCGACGCCGCGGCCGAGATCGCGGCCTGGGTCGAGCAGACCTTCCCCGCCACCGAGGTCGACGGCGTCACCCTCTACCGCCTCGCCCCCGAGGGCGTCACGACGTAGGCCGACCCCGGGCCGGCGCCGGACCGTGTCGGGCACGGGCTCCGGAGCACGCGGGACGTCGGCGCTCACTCCAAGGTGAAGACGGTGGCGGGGCTCTCGGGGGACACGGCGGGCTCGAGCAGGGGACCGCGGCCGGGGTCGGCGCCGATCAGACCGCGGCCGGAGGAGATGGTGACGACGCCCGGTTGGCCGACCTCGGTGACGTCGAAGAGCTGGGCCCGCTCCTCGCACAGCGACACGGTGACGTGGTCGACCCCACCGGAGTCGGTCAGGCACAGGTCGCGTCCGTCGACCGTCGAGACGGCGACGATGCGCACCCGGTCCCCGGGGCCCGGCACGAGCCGCCAGCCGGTCTCCAGCGGGGAGGCCGCGCGGCTGCGGAACGTCCGGACGCCACCCTCGACGTCGGGCGCGACCCACCGTCCGGCGTAGGTCCGGATGTCGACCGCCCGGTCCGCGGCCTCGCCGTCGCTCGGTCCGTGTGCTCCCGACGGGCCGGTCGCTGCGGGCGGACCCGTGGGTGCGACCCGGTCGGTCGGCCCGGCGCCGGTCAGCGAGAGCAGGGACGGGGCGACGGCGACGACGGCGACGGCGACGGCCGCGGCGCCGGTCGCGGCGCGACGGCGGGTACGCCGGGCGGCGGCGCCGCGGATCTCCGCCGGCGTGGTCAGCCGGGCCGAGGACGCGCCGTGGCGAGAGAGGCCCTCGAGGTCGGGCAGGCGGTCGGTGGGGCTGTTCATGCGAGGTTCTCCTGGCTCCGCGTCGCCCGGCCGGGGCCGACGCTCGAGGGACGGGTGGTGGCGCCGGGCTCGTCGGCGAGGATCGCCGCCAGCGCGGCCCGGCCGCGCGAGAGCCGCGCCTTGACCGTGCCGGTGGGGGCGCCGGTCTCGGTCGCGATCTCCGCGACCCCGAGGCCGACGAGGTGGTGAAGCACGATCGCGCGCCGCTGGTGAGCGCTGATCCGCTGCAGCGCGGCGACCAGGGCGACGTGGTCGGGTCCGACCGTCGCCGGGGGCAGACGGGCGGCGTCGGCCGCGACCCGCTCGGCGGCTCGGCGGCCGTTGCCGACCTTGCGCCACGTGCTGATGGCCTGGCGCGAGGCCACCCGACGTACCCAGGCCTCGGGGCTGTCGGCCCGGCGCACGGCGCGCCATCGGGACCAGGCCTTGAGGTAGGCCTCCGCGACGGCGTCCTCGGCTGCGGCGAGGTCACCGGTCATGACGTACACGTGGCCCACGACCCGTCTGCTCGTGGCGAGGTAGAAGGCATCGAACTCCGCTGCGTCACGCACGTCGCTCCTCGGGCCGGTGCTCGCCCCGTGCGGGGCGGTCGTCACGGGGATGACGCCGGGGGAGCGTCACCGGTTGCATCCCCCGTGCCGTCGTCGGCCCCGCTCCGTCACGGCGTACGACGGGCTCTCAGCGGGGCGGGCGGGCGTCGACGATGCGGCGCATCTTCCCCATCGACCGCTCGACGGCGCCGGGGGCGACGGCGTCGACGGTGACGCTGACGCCGATGGACGCCTTGACCAGCCGCCGCAGCTCGTCGGCGGCCGCGGCGACGGCGCCGGGGGAGGCGTCGGCGCGGTGCTCGACGACGACGGTGAGGGAGTCGAGGGTGCCGGTGCGCTCGAGGCGGCACTGGAAGTGCGGCGACAGGGCGGGGACCTGCCCGAGGATCAGCTCCTCGATCTGGGTGGGGAACAGGTTCACGCCGCGCAGGATGATCATGTCGTCGCTGCGGCCGGTGATCTTGGCCATCCGTCGCATCGTGCGGGCGGTGCCCGGCAGCAGGCGGGTGAGGTCGCGGGTCCGGTACCGCAGGACCGGCATCGCCTGCTTCGTGAGCGAGGTGAGGACGAGCTCGCCCTCCTCGCCGTCGGGGAGCACCGCGCCCGTCACCGGGTCGACGACCTCGGGGTAGAAGTGGTCCTCCCAGATCGTCGGGCCGTCCTTGGTCTCGACGCACTCGGAGGCGACGCCGGGGCCGATCACCTCGGAGAGCCCGTAGATGTCCACCGCGTGCATGTCGAGGCGCTCCTCGATCTCGCGGCGCATGTCGTCGGTCCACGGCTCGGCGCCGAAGACGCCGACCTTCAGCGACGTCGCCCGTGGGTCGACGCCCTGGCGCTCCATCTCCTCGACCAGCGCCAGCAGGTACGACGGGGTGACGGTGATGACGTCGGGTGCGAAGTCGACGATCAGCTGCACCTGGCGCTCGGTCATGCCGCCGGAGACCGGCACGACGGTCATCCCGAGCCGCTCCGCGCCGGCGTGGACCCCGAGGCCGCCGGTGAAGAGGCCGTAGCCGTAGGCGTTGTGCAGCAGGTGGCCCCGCCGCGCGCCGGCGGCCCGCAGGCTGCGGGCCACGACGTCGGCCCACACGTCGAGGTCGCCCGCGGTGTAGCCGACGACCGTGGGCCTGCCGGTGGTGCCCGAGGACGCGTGGATCCGCGCGACCTCGGCGCGGGGCACCGCGAACATCCCGAACGGGTAGGTCTCGCGGAGGTCGGCCTTGGTGGTGAACGGCAACCGTGCGAGGTCGGCGAGCTCGCGGACGTCGTCGGGGTGCACCCCGGCCGCGTCGAGCGCACGCCGGTAGTGCGGCACGTGCGCGTGGGCGTGGGCGACGGTCGCGCGCAGGCGCGCGGTCTGCAGCCCGCGCAGCTCGTCGAGCGAGGCGGTCTCGATCGGCTCCAGGTCGCCCGGGCGGGGGCTCAGGTCCTCCATGCCCCCACTATGGCTTCCCGACCGATCGGTCGGGAAGCCTCAGGCGCGCACCCAGGTGGCGCTGTCCGGTGCGCCCGGGGTCGCGCCGGAGCACACGAGCACCTCGCCGGCCGGCGGGTCGACGGGCGTCTCGCCGCAGTTCACCTGGCACACCAGGTCGCCGCGCCGCAGGAGGAGCACGTCGTCGTCGACGGCCACCGCGACCTCCGCCGGCAGGTCGGCGGCGTGCGCGCGCCGGGCGGCCAGCGCCCGGCGGTAGAAGGCGAGGGTCGAGTCCTCGTCGGCCTGCTGGCGCTCGACCGACAGGGCGGCCCAGGCCTCGGGCTGCGGCAGCCAGGGCTGCGCGTCGCCCGGTCCGAAGCCGTACGGCGGGGCGTCGCCCGACCACGGCAGCGGGACCCGGCAGCCGTCGCGGCCCACCTCGCCGGTGCGGAACCACGACGGGTCGGTGCGGGCCTCGGGGGCGACGTCGGCCTCGGGCAGCCCGAGCTCCTCACCCTGGTAGAGGTACGCCGAGCCGGGCAGGGCGAGCATCGTCAGCGTGGCCGCCCGCGCCCGGGCGAGGCCGCGCTCGGGCGTCGCGCCCGCGGCGTACCGGGTCCGGTGGCGCACGACGTCGTGGTTGGACAGCACCCAGGTCGCGGAGGCGCCGACCCGGCCGACGGCGGAGAGGGTGTCGGTGACGACGTCGGCGAACGCCCGCGCGGACCACGGCGCGAGCAGCCAGGCGAAGTTGAACGCCTGCTGGAACTCGTCGGGCCGCACGTAGCGCGACATCGACTCCGCGTCGGGCGTCCACGCCTCGGCGACCATCATGCGCTGCTCGGCCGGGTCGTCGCCGTACGACGCGAGCACCTCGTGCCAGCGGCGGTAGACCTCGTGGACACCGGGCTGGTCCCACATCGGCTCGTCGGCGCGGTCGCGGGCGACCATCGAGTCGTCACGGCCGGGCGCGGGGAGGTCCGGGTCGTCGTGGTCCGGCAGGCCCGCCGCCTTGACCAGGCCGTGGGCGACGTCGACGCGGAAGCCGTCGACGCCGCGGTCGAGCCAGAACCGGAGGATGTCGACGAACTCGTCGCCGACCTCCGGGTGGGCCCAGTCGAGGTCGGGCTGGGTGGAGTCGAAGAGGTGGAGGTACCACTCGGGGGCGTCGGAGCCGTCGTCGACGCGGGTCCACGCGGACCCGCCGAAGACGGAGCGCCAGTTGTTGGGCGGCTCCTCGCTCCACGGCCGGAAGTGGTAGCGGGCGCGCTCGGGCGAGCCCGGCCCGGCGGCGACGGCGGCGCGGAACCACGCGTGCTCGCTCGAGGTGTGGTTGGGGACCAGGTCGACGATCACCCGCAGGCCCAGCTCGTGGGCGCGGGCCAGCAGCGCCTCGGCGGCCGCGAGGTCGCCGAACAGCGGGTCGACGTCGCGGTAGTCGGCCACGTCGTAGCCGTGGTCGTGCTGGGGCGAGCGGTAGAACGGCGTCAGCCAGACCGCGTCCACGCCGAGGTCGACGAGGTGGGGGAGGCGGGCGGTGATGCCGGGCAGGTCCCCGACGCCGTCACCGTCGCCGTCGGCGAAGCTGCGCACGTAGACCTGGTGCACGACCGCGTCGCGCCACCACGGCTTGGATCGATCCAAGGAACTCACGGCGCCAGCGTACGGAGCCGACTCCACCTACCGCGGGTCGGTGGCGGGTCCGGCGGCGAAGGCCGCGGCGTCGACGGTGATCCACAGGTGCTCGGCGGTCGCGACGAGGCCGCCGGCGGCGTCGTACAGGCTCGCGGCGGTGCGCACCTTGCGGCCGTCCTCGCCGCGGACCTGTCCGACGACGACGTGCTCGACGCCGGGCTCGGGGGCGGCGAGCACGTGGGCGGTCATGCGGCCCAGCACGATCGCGCGCTCGTCGACGTCGGCCGCCCAGGCGCCGGCGCAGTCGATCGCGGCCCAGGTGGTGCCCGCGTCGGCGTCGTCCCGGGGCGTCCAGGGCGCGGCGGTGAGGCCGGGTCCGGCCGGGCCCGGGAAGATCCGCAGGCCGTCACCGGGCTCGCGGGCGGTGCCACAGGAGTAGCACGACCCGAACGGGTGGTGCGCCAGGCCGGCGTACGACGCCGCGGCGGCCCGGGCCTCCTCGGGGCCCACGGGCGGCACCGGGCCCAGGACGGCTCCGGGGTCGGGCGTCGCGGTCGCCACGAGCGCCTCGCCGTGGTGGAGCGAGACGGGCCCGCCGTCGGCGCCCCCGTCGCGGCGCACCTCCATCGGCACGTCGAGCGGCGGCGGGTGGCGCAGCGAGACGGTGACGGGGCCGGTGCCGGGCAGGAGCGCGGCGAGGGCCCCGGCGGTCCAGCCCCCGTTGCCGGAGGCGGGCGGGCCGCAGAAGCGGGCGGGCACGGTCAGCGTCCTCACGGGGGCCAGTCTGCCCGCCGCCGCCGGTGGGCGCCGGTGGCGCGCTACTGCTTGATCTCCGCGTAGCGGTCCAGCGCCTCCTGGCGCTCGGCCTTGTGGTCGACCAGCGGGTGGGGGTAGTCGACGCGGTCGCGGTCGTCCGGCGACGGGTCGTGGGGGTCGGCGACGTCGGCGAGCTCGGGCACCCAGCGGCGGATGTAGTCGCCGCGGGGGTCGAACTTCTTGCCCTGGGTCGTCGGGTTGAAGATCCGGAAGTACGGCGAGGCGTCCGTGCCGGAGCCGGCCACCCACTGCCAGCCGTGGTTGTTGGAGGCCAGGTCGCCGTCGGCGAGCAGACCCAGGAAGTGGCGGGCGCCGTGCTGCCACTCGACGTGCAGGTCCTTGACCAGGAAGCTCGCCGTGATCATGCGCAGCCGGTTGTGCATCCACCCCGACGCGGCGAGCTGGCGCATCCCGGCGTCGACGATCGGGAAGCCCGTGCGGCCCTCGCGCCACGCGTCGAAGTCGTCGCCGGGGGAGGCGTACGACATCCGGGCGAACTCCGGCTTGTAGTAGTCGCGGGCGGAGTCGGGACGGCGGAAGAGGACGTCGGCGTAGAACTCGCGCCACGCGATCTCGGTCCGGTACGTCGTGCGGCCCTTCCCGCCGGAGCCGGCCAGGTCGGCGAGGATCGTGCGCGGGTGGATCTCGCCGTACTTGAGGTGGGTCGACATCCGCGAGGTCCGGTCGTGGTCGGGGCGGTCCCGCTCGTCGTCGTAGTCGGTGACGTCGGCGTCGACGAAGTCAGCCCAGCGCTGCGCCGCGGCGGCCTCGCCGGCGGCGGGCGGCTCGAGACCGTCGGGGAGGTCGACGGTCGGGATCTCGACGGTGGAGTCGAGCTCGAGCCACGAGCCGCCGGTGGGCGCGGCGCACGGCTCCTCCCAGCCGATGTCGGCCCACGCGCGCGAGAACGGCGTGAAGACCTGGTAGTTCTTCCCGGAGCCGTTGACGACCGTCCCCGGCGCCACGGCGTACGGCGAGCCCACGCGGACGAGCTCGATGCCCGCGGCGTCCAGCGCCTCCTCGACGCGCTCGTCGCGCTCACGGCCGTAGGGGCCGAAGTCCTCGGCGACGAAGACGCGGGTCGCGTCGACCGCCTGCGCGGCGAGCACGACCTGCCGCTCGGGCTTGCCGCGCACCACCGACAGCGACGTCCGGCGACGGCGCAGGGAGGCGTCGAGGGAGCGCAGCGACTCGGTGAGGTACCAGCGGCGGGAGACGCCCGAGGGGCCCCACAGTGCGGGGTCGAGCACGAACAGCGGCAGCACCGGCCCGGCCTCGCTCGCGCTGACGAGCGCGGGGTTGTCGGCGAGCCGCAGGTCGCGGCGGAACCACATCACGGCGGGATCGGCGTCGGAGGAGGTGCTCACGTCCCCTTCGTACCCCGACCGGGCGGTCGGCACCACGGGGGCCCCGGCGGCCACGGGAGCCGCGGCGTCGAGAACGGTTCCCGGGATGGGTCACAATGGGGCCGTGAGCGACCTGATCGACACGACCGAGATGTACCTCCGGACCATCTACGAGCTGGTCGAGGAGGACATCGTCCCGCTGCGCGCCCGGATCGCCGAGCGCCTGCACCAGAGCGGTCCGACGGTGTCGCAGACGGTCGCGCGCATGGAGCGCGACGGCCTGCTCACCGTCGAGGGCGACCGCCACCTCGAGCTGACCGAGACCGGCCACCGGCTCGCCGTGCGCGTGATGCGCAAGCACCGTCTCGCCGAGCGGCTGCTCACCGACGTCATCGGGCTCGAGTGGGAGCTGGTGCACGAGGAGGCGTGCCGCTGGGAGCACGTGATGTCCGAGACCGTCGAGCGCCGCCTGCTGGAGCTGCTGGACCACCCGACCGAGTCGCCCTACGGCAACCCGATCCCGGGTCTCGAGGAGCTCGGCCAGACCCGCGTGGTCGAGGCCTTCATGGAGGGCGTCGAGTCGCTCTCGCAGGCTGCCGGCGCCGAGGAGTCCCGCGTCCACGTGCGCCGGATCTCCGAGGAGATGCAGAAGGACGAGCAGCTGATGGGCGCCCTGCGTCGCGTCGGTGCGCTGCCCGACAAGACGGTGCTCGTGGCCGCGACCGACCAGGGCGTCCTCGTCGGCTCCGGCGGGGAGACCGCCGAGATCGTGCCCGAGGCCGCGGACCACATCTTCGTCACCCGGCTCTGAGGGTCAGGCTCTGAGCGTCCGGCTCTGAGGGGTCCGGCTCAGCGTCGGTCGAGCAGGTCGGCGCAGAAGTCGCTGCACCCGACCTCGAGCTTGACGTCGGCCAGCGGGTCGCCGCGGGTCGCGCCGCGGTTGACGATCACCACCGGGACGCCGCGCTGCGCCGCGCGCTTCACGAACCGCAGGCCGCTCATCACCGTCAGCGACGAGCCGGCCACGAGCAGCGCCCCGCCGGCGTGCGCGCCGCCGTCGGCGAGCGCCTCGACCGCGTCGTAGCAGCGCTGCACCCGCTCCTTCGGCACGTTCTCGCCGAAGAAGACGACGTGGGGCTTGAGCACGCCCCCGCACACCTCGCAGGCGGGCACGACGAACCCGGCGGTCTCCTCCAGGGCGACGTCGCCGTCGGGGCGCACCTCGACGTCGGCGTGCTCCTCCACCCAGCCGGGGTTGGCGCGCGACATGCGCTCGTGCAGCGCGGCGCGGGGCGAGACCGTGCGGCAGTCGAGGCACACGACCTCGGCGATGCGGCCGTGCAGCGCGACGAGCGAGGACGTGCCGGCCCGCTCGTGCAGGCCGTCGACGTTCTGGGTGATCAGGAGCGTGGGGTCCAGCGCGGCCAGCGCCCGGTGCCCGGCGTTGGGCTCCGCCGCCCGGAAGCGGCCCCAGCCGACGTGGCTGCGCGCCCAGTAGCGACGCTGCTCCTCGGGCCCGGAGACGAACTGCTGGTAAGTCATCGGCTGGCGCGGCACCGACGTCGGGCCGCGGTAGTCGGGGATGCCGGAGTCCGTCGAGAGCCCCGCCCCGGTGAGCACGACCAGCGGGCGCCCGCGCAGCAGCGCCAGCGCCCGGTCGAGGAGCCCGGCTTCCGACGGGGACGTGGTCGTCGCCGGCGCGGCCCGCTCCGCCGCGGGGAGGCTCACGCGCCGTAGCGCACGGCGGCCCGTGCGCGCGCCTTCGCGGCCTCGACCTCGCGGTCCTTGGGGGACGCGGTGGTCACCAGCCGGTCCAGCAGGCGCTGCGTGGTGGCGGCGACCTCGGCGACGGCCTCGTCGTAGGCCGCCGCGTTGGCCGCCGACGGCTTCGTGGCGCCGCCGACCTTGCGCACGTACTGCAGCGCCGCCGCCGCGACCTCGTCGCTCGTCGCCGGCGGTGCGAAGTTGTGGAGCGGGCGGATGTTGCGGCACATGCCCCCGAGCGTACGTCGGGCCGAGGGCCTCGTGGGAGGCTCGGAGGATGGCTGACGACAAGGCTGACGGCAGGGACCTCGACCTCGTGCTGCTGGGCGCGACCGGCTTCACCGGGGGGCTGACCGCGGAGTACCTGGCCGCGCACGCGCCGGCCGGGCTGCGGTGGGCGCTGGCCGGGCGGAGCGCCGACAAGCTCGCGCGGGTCCGCGACCGGCTCGCCGCCGACCACCCGGGCGCGGCCGACCTCGAGCTGGTCGTCGTCGACGCCACCGACCCGGTCGGGCTGCGGTCGATGGCGGAGCGCACCCGGGCGGTGGCGACCACCGTGGGGCCCTACCAGCAGCACGGCGAGCCCCTGGTCGCCGCGTGCGCCGCCGCCGGCACCGACTACCTCGACCTCACCGGCGAGCCTGAGTTCGTCGACCGGATGTGGCTGGCCCACCACGGCACCGCCCAGGCCTCCGGCGCGCGACTGGTGCACTGCTGCGGCTTCGACTCGATCCCGCACGACCTCGGCGTGCTCCACGCGGTGCGTCAGCTGCCCGACGACGAGCCGATCACGGCCTACGGGGTGGTGCGCGCGACCGGCACCTTCTCGGGCGGCACCTTCCACTCCGCGCTCAACGCCTTCGGGCGTGCCGGTGAGATGCGCAAGGCGTACGCCGAGCGGCGCCGGGCCGAGCCGCGCCCCGAGGGGCGTCGGTCGCGGGCCGTGGCCGCCAAGCCCCACCGCGACTCCCGCCTCGGCTACTGGCTCGTGCCGCTGCCGACCATCGACCCGGCCGTCGTCGCGCGCAGCGGCGCCGCGCTCGCGTCCTACGGGCCGGACTTCCGCTACTCCCACTTCGCCGGCACCAGGACGCTCCGCTACGCCGCCGGTGGGCTCCTCGGCGCGGGCGCGATCGGGCTCGCCGCCCAGGTCGCACCGCTGCGCAAGGCCCTCCTGAGCCGCGTTCCGCAGGGCGAGGGCCCCGACGAGCAGCGGCGCGAGCGATCGCGCTTCACCGTCGACGTCGTCGCCACCGCCGGGTCGCGCACCGTGCACACCCGCGTGTCCGGCGGCGACCCCGGCTACACCGAGACCGCGAAGATGCTCGGCGAGTCCGCCCTGTGCCTGCTGATCGACGACAACCCCACGACCGCCGGCCAGGTCACCACGGCCCAGGCGATGGGCGAGAACCTGCTGCTGCGCCTGCAGAACGCCGGCATCCGGTTCGAGACCCTGCCCTGACGGCCCTCCGAGGACCCCGCGAGGCCGTCAGCCGGCGTCGTCGAACTGCTCCTCGGTGGGGACCTCGATCTCGCTGAACTCCGCCTCGGTGAAGCGCACCGGCACGACGTCGCGCAGCGTCGGGGCGTTGTCGAACTCGTAGGCGATCTCGATGAAGAACCCCGCCTCGAGGCCGTCCCCGGCCGCGATCACCCGGAGGTCGGGGGCGAGCCGCACCACCTCGTCGGTCGGGAGGTCGACCGGGCCGTCCGGCAGGACGACGTCGAGGGCGCCGTCCTCGGTGGTGATGGCGACGTCGGTCAGGGTGTCCGCCTCGGGCGCCTCGTTGACGATCGAGGCCACCAGCGTGCCCCGGTCGTCGCCGTCGGTCACCAGGGTCGCGTTGAGGACGTTCACCTGGTCCGAGCGCACCACGCCGACGGGCGGGTTGTCGGTCGCGGACTCGTCGCCGGAGCAGCCGGTGGCCACGAGGGCGAGCAGCGCGAGAGCGCCGGCGGAGGCGAGGGGGCGCGGGGCGCGCAGGGGCATCTGGGGCACGGTGGACCGTCTTCCGTCGGGAGGCCTACGACCGCCGCGTTGACGATCTCGACGCGAGAGTACGGACGAGGTGGGTGCCCCCGGCAGGAGTCGAAACTGGGCCCCCCAGACGTTCGACGGCTATCTCGCGGGGCACGTGTTGCGTGCGTCGCGGGGATGCGCCAGCGGCCTGCCACGCTGCCGCACCCGAGGCACGTCGACAGCCGGCTCCCCGCCGGCCTCGATCCTCACCCTGCGACCGAGTTGGATCCATTGCTTCGACGTGGCGCGCTCTGCGACGGCCCCGGAAACACCAGACCGCGTGGGTGGTCGGCGAGTCCGTCCTGCGCCTGCTGCTCCACGGCACCCCCACGACCGGCGGCGAGGGCACCGGGGCGCGGGCCAGGGGCGAGAACTGAGGCTGCCTTTCCGGAACGCCCGGATCCGGACCTCGCCGGCTGCTACGTTCCCCTCTCCGTCTCGGACCGGTCGGCACAAGCGTGGGGGTGGGCGTATGACCGTGGCGAGGAGAGAAGTGGCGCGCGGGGTGACCGCCGCCATCCTGTCAGCTGCCGTGGTCCTCGTGGCTTCGCTGCCGAGCGTGCGTCCGGCGGCGGCCGAACCACCGGCGCGGGTCCCGGCGCCCACTGAGGTCGAGGCCGACGCCAAGGGGCGGGACGTGACCATCCGCTGGCGGGCCGTCGACGATCCCCGCGTCGTCGCCTACCAGGTGTCGGTCATGGCCGACTGGCAGTGGGACACGGAGCAGAAGATCCGGGTGCCGCAGGGGCAGGATCCCTCCGCGCACTTCTCGGACCTGCCGATGATGGAAGAGCACCGGGCCACAGTTTCGGCCGTCACGGACTCCGGCCCGTGGTCCGACAGCGTCCAGGTCAACTTCACCCCGGTCGCCGAGGTGACGGTGGAGGAGTCCGGCCCCCTGGTGCAGGTCGGTGACGGCCACGACCGCCCGCGTCCGGGCCTGGGTTCGGGCCAGGCCTACGAACGTCGCGTCTGGTTCCGTCTGTCCGAGCCCATGCCCTTGCCCGTGCGATTGCGGCCGTATCTCATCGAGCAGCAGACCCACGGCAACGACTTCGGCCCGGACGCGGTGTCCCACGACCAGGGCTTCCCTGCGTCGGCCGACGACCCGTTGGTTGTTCCGGCCGGTGCGATCCGCGGCTTCTTCGTGATCAAGCACTGGGGTGACGACTGGCGGCGGTTCGAGTGGTCGCGTTCGGTGTTCGGGCTGACCAGCTCCGAGGTCGGCCTCGGGTGGGACGGCGGGCCGCCCGTCGGCGCCCTCGACGTGGACCGCGTCCGGGTCGAGCACCTGATGTACGAGGACGATCCCCACCGTTGGCCGCTCGTCGTCGACGGGACGTTGGGCGTGGAGGCGGGCGCGACGGCCCGTGTGCCCCTGCGGCTGCGGAGCCCGGCGGTGCGGCGGACCGTCCTGAGCGTGCGCACGATGGAGGGCAGCGCCCGAGCGGGCCGGGACTTCCGGGTGCGGCGTGAGACGGTCACGATCCGTCCCGGGTCGCGGACGGCGTGGCTCCACGTGCCGACGTTCAGGAGAGGCATGGCTTCGAGGGTCCGCGAGTTCCGGGTCCAGGTGACTGCCGCACGAGGTCAGTCGGCGCGGGTGGTCAAGCGGTCCGGCGCCACCGTCCGGATCCGGCCCTGATCCGTGTGGTGCCCCCGGCAGGAGTCGAACCTGCGACCTTTCGCTTAGGAGGCGGCTGCTCTATCCGCTGAGCTACGGGGGCCTCGACCGCGCATCCTCCCATCCCGAGCGTCACCCGCCCGCCGGGTGGTCCGGGTGGGACCCGTGGGGTGGGTGTGGCGAGGGCGTCGGAGCAGTGGTAAGGCCGGGTTTTGGCCCCCCACGGCGACACGGCGCATCATTTGCGGGAACCCTCTAGCCTCGGGAGCGGTGTCAGCCGCCCCGGCCGGAGCCCGTCGACCCACCAGGAGCCCTTGATGAGCAAGCGACGCGCACCCAAGCGCCGCGCCCCCAAGGAGCGTCGTCACACCGTCGCGAAGGTGATCACCACCTCGACGCTGGGCCTCGCGCTGGCCACGGGCGTCGGCGTGACCACCGTCTACCACCACCTGAACGGCAACCTCCAGGTGATGGACGTGTCCGACCAGCTGACGGACCGCCCCGAGAAGGTCGACGTCGCCGGCGGTGAGCCGCTGAACCTGCTCATCATGGGGTCGGACTCGCGCGACGGCGCCGGCAACGACATCGACGGCCTGACCGGCGGCGGCCAGCGCTCCGACACCACGATGATCCTGCACGTCTCCGCGGACCGCGAGCGCGCGTTCGGCGTGAGCCTGCCCCGCGACGCCATGGTCGCGCGTCCCGACTGCACGACCGAGGACGGCGGGACCATCCCGGGCGAGGACCCGGTCATGTTCAACACGGCGTACTCGGTCGGCGGCCCCGCCTGCACCATCCAGACGGTCGAGCAGCTCACCGGGATCCGCATCGACCACTTCGTCGACGTCGACTTCGGCGGCTTCGAGTCGATGGTCGACGCGATCGACGGCGTCGAGGTCTGCATCCCCACCGAGGTCGACGACCCCGCCCACGACATCTACCTCGAGGCGGGCACGCAGGAGCTCGAGGGCAAGGACGCGCTGGCCTATGTGCGCGAGCGCTACGTGCTGTCGTCCAACTCCGACATCGGCCGGATGAAGCGCCAGCAGGCCTTCGTCGCCTCGATGGCCAACAAGCTGGTCTCCGCCGGCACCCTGTCGCGCCCGGACCGGCTCGTGGGCTTCCTCAACGCCGCGACCAAGTCGCTGACCCTCGACCCCGAGCTCGAGAGCGTCGCCAAGCTGAGCGACCTCGGCCTGCAGTTCCGCAACACCGGGCTCAACAAGATCCGCTTCGTGACGGTCCCGATCGCGGCCTACGAGCCCGACCCCAACCGCCTGGTGTGGACCGACGAGGCCGACGAGCTGTGGCAGAAGATCATCAACGACGAGCCGGTGGGCAAGGAGCTCTCGCAGGGCGTCATCACCGCGGCCAAGCCGCAGGGTGGCAGCACCGGTGGTTCCGGCGGCTCCTCGGAGGAGAAGGCCGAGCTCGCCGCCAACGGCCTCTGCGCGTGAGCGGTCCGGCCGAGGCCGAGGAGTCGGACTGGGAGCGCCGCCGCCGCATCGCGGAGGTGTTCGGCGACGTGCTGCCGGAGACCACCTCGGACGAGCGGGGACCGACGGCGCCGCGCGACGGCGAGCCCGCCGACGAGCGGTGGCTGCGCGAGCAGGTGCCGCCCCACCACGGGGGCTGACCACCCGCTCACCGGTCTCCCGGTCCGACCTCCGGGTCCCGCGGGCCGCGGCTCAGCCGCGGTGCGTGCCCGTGCCCGGCTCGACCTGCTGCCCGCCGGCGCCGCCGGCGAGGATGTCGCGGATCTCCTTGAGCAGGGTGATGTCCTCCGGGGTGCCCGGCGCCGGGCTCGGGAAGTACTTCTCCTTCACCTTCGTGAAGGGCAGCACGACGAAGAAGTAGACGACCGCGGCGAGGATCACGAAGGCAATCAGCGCGTTGAGGAACGCGCCCAGCTCGGTCGTCCCGTCGAACTGCTCCGCCGTCGACGCCGGCAGGAGGCTGGTGAGCCACGCCGTGAACGCGGTGACCACGGTGCCGAACGCGGTGCCGATGATGACCGCGACCGCGAGGTCGACCAGGTTGCCGCGGAGGATGAAGTTCTTGAAGCCGCCCATGGTGCTCCTTCGCTGGTGTCGGCCGACGCCTGTCGGACCGGTGGTTGTCGGGTCAAACTAGCGTGACCAGGCCACGGTCAGGAACAACCGCGCGGCCGCGTCCACCACCGGGGGGACGTCGACGGGGTCGAGCCCGACGACCACGAGCCGGCCGGGTGGGGTGGCCGCTGCCGACGAGCTCAGCGCGTCGTCGTCGCCCGGCGCGGGCAGCGCCAGCACCGGCACCCCGGTCGCGACCGTCGTCGCCGCGGCTCCCTGCGGGTCGGCGGCCACCAGGTCGACGTGGTCACCGGTACGCAGCAGGGCGACCACCCCGGCGTCGGGCAGGCGCACGGGCAGCGCGGTGAGCCCCGGGTAGCCCGCGAGCAGCCCGGGCGCGACCAGCCGCACGTCCGTGACCGGCTCGCCGCGGCGCAGCGGCGCCGCGAGGGTCCGCCCGGCGGGCGTCGGGGCGAGCCCCGTCGGCGCGGCGCCGGGCGGGAGCTGCACGGAGGCGAGGTCCTCGGGCCCCAGCACCTCCCCGGCCGCCAGGTCAGCCGCCGCGACCGTCACCGCCACCCGCGCCGGAGCCGCGGGCGCCGCGGCCTGCAGCCCGGCCGCGACCGCCACCGCCGCGCACAGCGCCGCCAGCAGCCGACGGTGGCGCAGCACCGCCCGGCGTACGACGAGGCGGGCGCGGGCCAGGCGTTGCCGGGGCGAGGAGGTCATGGCGCGACGCTAGGCCGCGGGCGACCCCCCGGCCCGCCGTCGTCCCCAGCCCCCACCCGGCCGCCGGCCCGTGGACGGAAGGTGGCTCAGGAGGCGGACGAGCCCGACGACGAGCCCGTGGACGTCGACCCGGACGTCGAGGAGCCCGACGAGGACGACGAGGTCGTGTCGGCCGAGCCCGACTTGCCGGCCGAGCCCGACTTCTCCGTGGAGCCGCCGGAGGACGACTCCGAGGAGCCCGAGGACGCCGAGGAGGACCCCGAGGACGACCCCGACTCGGAGCCCGCGCCCTGGCGGCTGTCGGTGCGGTAGAAGCCCGAGCCCTTGAAGACGACGCCGACCGCGTTGTAGACCTTCCGCAGGCGCCCGTGGCACACCGGGCACTCGCTCAGCGCGTCGTCGGTGAACTTCTGGACCTGCTCGAAGCGGTGGTCGCACTCGGTGCAGGCGTACTGGTAGGTCGGCACGCTCGGGGATCCTCTCGGTGCTGCAGGAACGGGGTCGACCGGCCCGGCGGCGCGAGGGACACCTCACTCGCTCCGCACGTGGCACTCGTGGAGGTCGACTGCCCAGCGTACGGCACAATCTCCGACGATGAGCGAGCCGTCACGACCCCCGCCGCCGGTGGTCGGCTGGTGGATCCGCTTCCGGGAGCTGCCGGCCTGGACCCGCTGGCCGGCGTACGTCGCGCTCGGGCTCGTGCTGGTGCTGGTCCTCCTCGCGCTGACCACGGTCGTCGTGGTCCGTCGGCCGCTGCCGCAGACCGACGGCGAGCTCGAGATCGCCGGTCTCGAGGGTCCCGTCGAGGTGCGCCGCGACGCCCAGGGGGTCCCGCACCTGTACGGCGACTCGGTCGACGACCTGCTGACCGCGCAGGGCTTCGTGCACGCCCAGGACCGCTTCTACGAGATGGACGTGCGGCGCCACATCACCGCGGGGCGGCTCTCCGAGCTCTTCGGCGAGGCGACGGTCGAGACCGACGCCATGGTGCGCACGATGGGCTGGCGCCGCGTCGCGGAGCGCGAGCTCGCGCTGGTCTCGCCGGCGACCCGCAGCGCGCTGCAGTCCTACGCCGACGGGGTGAACGCCTACCTCGACTCCCACGCGCCGAGCGAGATGGCCGTGCAGTACACGGTGCTGGGCCTCACGGGGCTGGACTACACCCCCGAGGCCTGGACGCCGGTGGACTCGCTGGCCTGGCTCAAGGCGATGGCGTGGGACCTGCGCGGCAACCTCGACGAGGAGGTCGCCCGGGTCGTCACGGGCATCGACCACACCCCGGAGGAGGTCGAGGAGCTCTTCCCCCGCTACCCCTACGGCCGCAACAGGCCCGTGCTCGCCGGCGGCGGTCTCGTCGACGGGGTCTTCGAGCCGGCCGCGACCGGCACCACCACGCGGGTGCCCCGACCGGCCTGGACCGCCGGGCAGCGGCGACTCGTGGGCGAGGTCGGCGACGCCGTCGCCCGGATGCCGGCCCTCCTCGGCCGCGGCGACGACGTCGGCAGCAACTCGTGGGTGGTCTCCGGCGACAACAGCTCGACCGGTGCGCCGCTGCTGGCCAACGACCCCCACCTCGGCACCGCGGTCCCCGGGGTCTGGACGCAGGTCGGGCTGCACTGCACCGACGTCGGCCCCGACTGCCCGATGGACGTCGCCGGCTTCGGCTTCTCGGGGGTGCCCGGCGTCGTGATCGGCCACAACGCCGACATCGCCTGGGGCTTCACCAACCTCGGCCCCGACGTCACCGACCTGTTCCTCGAGCAGGCCGACGAGAAGACCTGGCTCTACGACGGCGAGCGCCTGCCGCTGCGCACCCGCGAGGAGACCATCGAGGTCCGGGACGGCGAGGACGTCGAGCTGAGGGTCCGCAGCACCGACAACGGGCCGATCCTCTCCGACGTCTCCGAGCAGCTGCGCGGGGTCGGCGAGGAGGCCGTGGTGCCGGGGGAGTCGCCGGGCCTCGACACCGACGGGTACGCGGTGTCCCTGGCCTGGACCGCCCTGGAGCCGGCCCCGACCGCCGACGCGCTGCTGGGCCTCAACCTCGCCTCGGACTGGGAGGAGTTCCGCGCGGCCGCCGCGGACTTCGCCGTCCCGGCGCAGAACCTGGTGTACGCCGACCGGGAGGGCCGGATCGGCTACCAGGCGCCGGGACGGGTCCCGATCCGGCGCTCGGGCAACGACGGCTCGCAGCCCACGGCGGGGTGGCTGCCGCAGAACTCGTGGACCGGCGAGACCGTCCCCTTCGAGAGCCTGCCGACCGAGCTCGACCCCGCCGAGGGGTTCGTCGTGACCGCCAACCAGGCGGTCACCGGGCCCGGCTACCCCGTCTACCTCACCGACGACTGGGACCGCGGCTACCGGTCGCAGCGGATCCGGGAGCGGCTGACCGCCGAGCTGGAGACCGGGGACCTGTCGGTGGCGGAGATGGCCGAGGTCCAGCTCGACGACCACCACCCCCTGGCGCCGACGCTGGTGCCGTTCCTGCTCGACGTCGAGCTCGCCGACGGCTACCCCGGGGCGGGCCAGGCGCTGCTCGCCGACTGGGACTTCACCCAGCCGGCGGAGGGACCGCAGAGCGCGGCGGCGGCCTACTTCAACACGGTGTGGGCGCGCCTGCTCGAGCTGACCTTCCACGACGAGCTCGCCGAGGCCGCGCGCCCCGACGGGAGCGACCGGTGGATGGCCGCGGTCGAGCGGCTGCTGCGGCGCCCCGCGAGCGGCTGGTGGGACGACGTGGAGACCGAGGAGGTCGAGACCCGCGACGACGTGCTGCGCGCCGCGCTGCTCGCCGCCCGCGACGACCTCACCGCCACCCAGTCGCCGGTCGCCTCGGAGTGGACCTGGGGTGCGGCCCACACCCTGTCCCTGGCCGAGCCGACCCTGGGCGAGTCCGGGATCGGCGTCGTCGAGCGCCTCGTCAACCGCGGCGGCTGGGAGCTGCCCGGAGGGTCGGAGACGGTCAACGCCTTCGGCTGGGACCCCCGCGAGGGCTACGGCGCCATCGCGGGCCCGTCGATGCGGATGGTGGTCTCGACCGCCGACTGGGACGACTCCCGCTGGGTCAACCTCACCGGCGTCTCGGGCCACCCCGCGAGCGACCACTACACCGACCAGACCGACGTGATGGTCGCCGGCGAGACCCTGCCGTGGGCCTTCGGCCGGGAGGCCGTCGCCGAGGCGACGGACGAGCTGCTCACGCTGCGGCCCACGCCCGAGGAGCGGTAGCCGCCCGCCCCCCGCGGGGCCGGCGGCCCGGGGGCCCGGGCGGCTCAGAAGCGGACGACGCCGTCCTCGGTGACCGCGCCGGTCACGCGGCGGTCGTGGGGCTCGACGGGGACGTCGCGGTCGAGCTCGTCGGCGTGCAGCAGGACCCAGGTCGGCGTGCCGACCCGGACCCGGGCGAGCGCCCGGTCGTAGGAGCCGCCGCCGCGTCCCAGCCGGTGGCCCGCGGCGTCGACCGCGAGCCCCGGCACGACGACGAGGTCCGCGGCCGCGATCGCGTCGGTCCCGTGGCGGGCGGTCGCCGGCTCCAGCAGGCCGCGGCCGGCGGGCACGAGCGAGCCCGGCCCGTCGTACGGCGCCCAGTCGAGGTCGCCGTCGGCGAGCAGCACCGGCAGCAGCACGCGCCGGCCGCCGGCGCGCAGCTCGTCGAGCAGCACGGTGGTGCCGGGCTCCGAGCCGACCGAGACGTACGCCGCGACCAGCGCCGCGCGGCGCGCCTCGGGGCTGGCGAGGAGGTGGGAGGTCCGGGCGCGGGTCGCCGCGGCCACGCCCGCCGGGCCCCGGCGGCGCCGGGAGGTGAGGAGCGCGTCGCGCAGCGCCGTCTTGGCGCCCGCCTGTGACGAAGGCATCCCGCGCAGCCTACGATCGGTGACATGGGTAGCCCAGGACTCTCCCGCGCGCGGGAGAAGATGGCCGACGCCGGGGTCGACGAGACGGCGATCGAGGTGTTCTCCCACTACTACCGGCTCCTCGAGCACGGCGAGACCGGGATGATCCCCGAGTCCGACATCGAGCCGCACGACATGGAGTCGCTCGCCGACGTCACCGTGGACGACGCGCAGGCCACCGCCGCGCTCGACGGGACGGCCGTCATCAAGCTCAACGGCGGGCTCGGCACGTCGATGGGCATGGACCGCGCCAAGTCGCTGCTGTGCGTGCGCAAGGGCCTGTCGTTCCTCGACGTCATCGCCCGGCAGGTGCTCCACCTGCGCGCCACCACCGGTGCCCGGCTGCCGCTGATCTTCATGAACAGCTTCCGCACCTCCGGCGACACCGTCGCCGCGCTGGGCCGCTACGAGGACCTCGCCGTCCCCGGCCTGCCGCTGGAGTTCCACCAGAACAAGGAGCCCAAGCTCCTGCTCCGCGACCTGCTCCCGGCGAGCCTGCCGCGCGACCCCGACCTCGAGTGGTGCCCGCCCGGCCACGGCGACCTCTACACGGCCCTGCTCGGCACCGGGCTGCTCGACGCCCTCCTCGAGGCCGGCTACGAGCGCGTCTTCGTGTCCAACTCCGACAACCTCGGCGCCGTCCCCGACCCGCGGGTCGCGGGCTGGTTCGCCGCCAGCGGCGCGCCGTTCGCGATCGAGGCGGTGCGTCGTACGCCCTCGGACCGCAAGGGCGGCCACTTCGCGCGCCGGAGGTCCGACGGTCGGATCGTGCTGCGCGAGACCGCGCAGACGCTGCCGCAGGACAAGGAGGCGCTGGCCGACCTCGAGCGCCACCGGTTCACCTCCACCAACAACCTCTGGTTCGACCTCGCGGCGATGAAGGAGGCGCTGTCGGTGCGCCGCGGCATCCTCGGTCTGCCGCTGATCCGCAACGTCAAGCACCTTGACCCGACCGACCCGAGCACCCCGGAGGTGGTCCAGATCGAGACCGCCATGGGTGCCGCGATCGAGATCTTCGAGGACGCCACGACCATCGAGGTCGGCCGTGACCGCTTCGTGCCGGTCAAGACGACCAACGACCTGCTCGTGCTGCGCTCCGACGTCTACGCGCTCGGCGAGGACTTCGTCCTGACCCAGCAGGCCGAGCAGGTGCCGTTCGTCGACCTCGACGGGCCCTACACGACCGTCGACCAGTTCGCCCAGCGCTTCCCGGAGGGGGCGCCCTCGCTCGCCGAGGCCACCTCGCTCAAGGTGACCGGCGACGTGACCTTCTGCCGCGGGGTGAAGGTCGTCGGGGACGTCGAGATCGACGCCGGCTCCCAGGCCCAGCGCGTGGAGTCGGACTCGGTGCTGCGGTGAGCGCCGGTCCCGCGGACCCCGTGGTGCCGCCGCCGGCAGCGGAGCCGATCACGGTCGAGCAGCTGCAGGAGAAGGTGCTCGGCACCGTGCGGCCGCTCCCGGAGCACCCGCTGCCGCTGATGGACGCCCTCGGCCTCGCGCTCGCCGAGGACGTGGTGTCCCCGATCGACCTGCCGCGCTTCGACAACTCCGCCATGGACGGCTACGCCGTGGTGCACCGCGACGTCGCCACGGCCACCGGGGAGGCGCCGGTCCACCTGCCCGTCGTCGGCGAGATCGGGGCCGGGCAGGCCCGGATCCGGGTCCTCTCGGAGGGCACGGCGGTCAAGATCATGACGGGCGCGCCGGTGCCGGCGGGTGCCGACACCGTCGTCCCCTACGAGTGGACCGACCGCGGTGAGGCCTCCGTCCGGATCACGCAGGCCCCCGAGCCCGCCCAGCACGTGCGCCCCCGCGGCGACGACGTCTCGAGCGGGGACCTGCTCGTCGAGCGGGGCACCGTGCTCGGCCCCCGCCACCTCGGTCTGCTCGCGGCCGTCGGGCGCGACCGCGTGCGGTGCCGGCAGCGGCCGCGGGTCGTCGTGCTCTCCACGGGCTCCGAGCTGCGCGACGCCGGCTCCGAGCTGGGCCACGACTCGATCTACGACGGCAACTCCTACCTGCTCGCCGCCTCCGCGCGCGCGGCCGGCGCGATCGCCTACCGCGTGGGGATCGTCCCCGACGACCCCACGACGTTCACCGAGGCCCTGCACGACCAGCTCGTGCGCGCCGACGTGGTCGTCACCTCCGGCGGGGTCAGCATGGGCGACTTCGACGTCGTCAAGGAGGCCCTCGCCCCGCTCGACACCATGTGGTTCGGGCCCGTCGCGATGCAGCCGGGCAAGCCGCAGGGCTTCGGCACCGTCGGCGAGGACGCCGTCCCGGTCTTCACGCTGCCGGGCAACCCGGTCTCGGCGTACATCTCCTTCGAGACCTTCGTCGTGCCGGCTCTGCGTCGGATGATGGGGCTCCTCCCGGAGGTCCGCCCGACCGTGCCGGCCCGGCTGACCCACGCGGTGACCTCGCCCCCCGGGCGTCGGCAGCTCCTCCGCGGCTCGTACGACGAGTCGCACGGGGCGGCGTCCGTGTCGCCCGTCGGCGGCGCCGGCTCCCACCTCGTCGGCAACCTGGCCGTCGCGGACTCGCTGATCGTGGTGCCGGAGGCGACCACGTCGCTCGCGGCCGGCGAGACGGTCCAGGTCGTCCGCCTGGACGTGCCCTTCTGATGGGCGGGCCGGACGCCGCGCCCGGCACCGCCGGCGGCGCACGGGGCCTGACCCACGTCGACGGGACCGGCGCCGCCCGGATGGTCGACGTGTCCGCCAAGGACGTCACGGCCCGCACCGCCACCGCCTCCGGGCGGGTGCTGGTCACCGCCGAGGTCGCCCGCCTGCTGCGCGGCGAGGGGATGCCGAAGGGCGACGCGCTGGGCGTGGCCCGCGTCGCGGGCATCCAGGGCGCCAAGCTCACGCCGACCCTGATCCCGCTGTGCCACCCGCTGCCCGTGACGGGGGTGAGCGTCGACCTCGACGTGGTCGACGACGACCCCATCGGCGACCCCACCGGCGACGCCGCCGGCGACGCCCGGCGCGGGGGAGCGGTGCTGATCGCGGCCACCGTGCGGACCACCGGGCGCACCGGTGTCGAGATGGAGGCGCTGTCGGCGGTCAGCGTCGCCGCGCTCACCGTCGTCGACATGGTCAAGGCCGTCGACAAGGGCGCGGTGATCACCGACGTCCGGGTCGAGACGAAGTCCGGCGGCGCCTCGGGGGACTGGGTGCGATGAGCGGCCCGACCGCCGAGCCGATGCGCGCCGCCGTGGTCGTCGCGTCCAACCGCGCCGCGGCCGGCGTCTACGAGGACACCACGGGCCCGCTGATCGTCGACGCGCTGGTCGACCTCGGCTTCGTCGTGGACGGGCCCCACGTGCGGCCCGACGGCGAGCCGGTCGGCGAGGCGGTCCGGGACGCCGTCGCCGCCGGCGCCCGCGTCGTGCTGACCACCGGCGGCACCGGGCTCACCCCCACCGACCGCACCCCCGAGGTCACGCGGCCCCTCCTCGACGCGGAGGTGCCCGGCATCGCCGAGGCCATCCGGGCCGCGGGTCTCGCGAAGGGGGTGCCGACCGCGGTGCTCTCGCGCGGGCTGGCCGGGCTCGCCGGGCGCTGCCTCGTCGTCAACCTCCCCGGTTCGCGCGGCGGGGTGAAGGACGCCCTGGAGGTGCTGCGGCCCGTGCTCGTGCACGCCGCCGAGCAGGTCGTCGGGAGCGACCACTGAGCGGCCCGTCGGGTCCCGTGGGCCTGCCGCGCGACGGCGCCCCGTGGCCCGCCCGCCTCGTGGACGGCGAGCTGGTGCTGCGGCCCCTCACGTACGGCGACGCGGGCGCCTGGCGAGAGGTCCGGGCACGCAACCGCGACTGGCTGCGCCGCTGGGACGCCACGCTGCCGCCGGGCGTCGCCCCGGGACCCCGGTCGTTCCGCGGTCTGGTGTGGCGGATGAAGCGGATCGCGGCCGCGGGCCAGGGCCTGCCGTTCGCGATCGAGGTGGACGGGCGGTTCGTGGGCCAGGTGACGGTCAGCTCGATCGTGCGGGGGTCCGCGCAGATGGCCAACCTCGGCTACTGGATCGACGAGGCCGTCGCCGGGCGGGGGCTGATGCCCCGCGCGGTCGCGCTGGTGCTCGACCACTGCCTCACGGCGGCCGCCCTGCACCGCGTCGAGATCGCGATCCGCCCGGAGAACAGCAACTCGCTGCGCGTCGTGGAGAAGCTCGGGCTGACCGAGGTGGGCTTCGCGCCCCGCTTCCTGCACATCGACGGCGAGTGGCGCGACCACCGGCTGTTCGCCATCACGGCCGAGGAGCGTGACCGCCCGGTGCGCGACCGGCTGCGCTGAGTCCCCGGTGGCGGCCCGGTGCGATCGACCGGGTGAACACCAGGAGTCACACGAGACATTTCCCGACACACGCCTTGACATCCGTCCCGCGCGCCGCTGTCGAACCTAGGGTCGGTGCGTGGATCTCAGTGCCGTCATCTTCGTCGCCCTGGCCGTGGCCTGGGCCGTCTACCTCGTGCCCAAGGCGCTGAAGCACCACGACGAGGTGGCGCGCACGCGCTCCGTCGACCGCTTCTCGGCCACCATGCGCACCCTGGCCCGCCGCGAGCCCGCTCCCGCGTCGACCGGCGGACGGGTCGTCGTGACGCCGGGCCGACCGGCGCCGACCACCCAGGTGACCACGAAGCCCCGCAGCGCCGCGACCGCGGTCGCCGAGGTCTCCGTCCCGGCCCCCGTCGAGCTGACGCCGGCCCAGCGCCGCCGTCGCCGCGAGGCCGCCCGCGCCGCCGCGCGGCGGCGGCGTCGCGTGCTGGGCGCGCTGCTCGTCGCCCTCGTCGCCTCGCTGGTGACCGCGGGCGTCGGTGCCGCCTCCTGGTGGCTCGTCGCCGTGCCGGGGTCGCTGATCGTGATGTGGCTGGTCGCCTGTCGGGCCATGGTCCGCGGCGAGCGTCGCGGCCGGGTCGCCGCTCCCGTCGCCGTGACCGGCACGGGGACGGCCGAGGTCGACGGCGCCCCGGTCGACGTCCGCGTCGAGGACGAGGTCGCCGACTACCCCTCGTCGTACGACGTGCTGCGCACCGAGGAAGGCTTCGACGAGCCGGCCCCCGAGGCCCAGACCGCCAGCATCGACGCCGCCGAGGTCGACCCCGAGCTGTGGGAGCCGCGCCCGGTCACCCTGCCGACGTACGTGCACAAGGACATCGCGCCGCTGATGCACGCCAAGCTGATGCACAAGAACGACGACGGCGTCTGGACCTCCGGCCACGACACCAGCGACAGCATCATGGCCCAGACGGGCCGCGACGCGGAGCGCGAGGCCCGCTCGGAGAACGGCCCCGCGGCCTCCTCGGACGCCACCCGCGACCCTCGCCGCTGGGACGGCGGGCGCGCGGTCGGCTCCTGAGGCAGCCGGTTGGAGACGGGCGCACCCCGGGTGCTAACGTCTCCCCTCGCGTCGTGCTGACACGCACGGGGCACCGCTGGGGCTGTGGCGCAGTTGGTAGCGCGTCTCGTTCGCAATGAGAAGGTCAGGGGTTCGAATCCCCTCAGCTCCACCAGCAGCTCGACCAGGCCCGTCCCGACACCGTCGGGGCGGGCCCTCGTCGTCCTCCGGGCCGCCCTGTGGATCCCGATTTGCGGAGGGCTCGGCGGCTCCGATAGAAAACGGGTGTCACCCCCACCGGGACCCCATGCTCGGTGGGGGTGGCTCCATCCCCGGCCCCGCCGGGGCCGGGCCGGGTCAGGCGACGACGCCCCCGAACGCCCGCCCGACGAGGTAGGTCAGCGCGAGGCCGAGGGCGCCCCCGACCACC
This sequence comes from Nocardioides lentus, assembly GCF_039529515.1. Taxonomy (NCBI): domain Bacteria; kingdom Bacillati; phylum Actinomycetota; class Actinomycetes; order Propionibacteriales; family Nocardioidaceae; genus Nocardioides; species Nocardioides lentus. The sequence goes on along the minus strand of NZ_BAAAMY010000005.1, from coordinate 205,987 downwards.
AGTCGCAGCACCGCCCGCCCGGTCGGGCTGTGACCCAGCCGCGCGCTCGTGGCGCCGGTCAGCGCGAGAGCGACGAGCACGACCGCGATCGTGACGGGCACGCGCAGGGCGACCGGGGCCAGCACCATCGCGAGCAGGGGCAGCAGGGCGCCGAGCGTGAACGCGAGGGCCGAGGCCCCGGCCGCCTGCCACGGGTTCGTGAGCGCGTCGGGGTCCAGGTGCAGCTCGGCGTCGGCGTGGGCGCGCAGGGCGTCGTGCTCGGTGAGCTCGCGGGCGACCTGGTCCGCCGTGGCCGCGCTGAGACCCTTCGCCCGGTAGAGCGCCGCCAGCTCGGCCAGCTCCTCCTCGGGCAGCGTGGCCAGCTCGACCCGCTCGGTGGCGAGCTGGGCGGTCTCGCTGTCGCGCTGGCTGCTGACCGAGACGTACTCCCCGAGGGCCATCGACACCGCTCCCGCGACGAGGCCCGCGGTGCCGGCCGTCAGGACCGCGGCCCCCGAGGTCGTCGCGCCGGCGACGCCGACGACGAGGCCGGCAGTGGACACGACCCCGTCGTTGGCGCCGAGGACGGCGGCGCGCAGCCAGTTCAGCCGCCCCGACATGCGCGGCTGCTCGGCGTCGGTGTGGGCCCCGCTCACCGCGCGCCCCGCAGGGCGTCGTCGGCGTCGGACGGGGCGGCCGGGTCGGGACGCGGCGGCGACAGGAAGGGCAGGTCGACCTCACGGCGGCGCGCCAGGGCGAGCGGCAGCGCCGCGAGCACGGCGAGGGCGACGAAGCCGGAGATCAGCTTGTCGGCGAGCGACACGAGGAGGTTGGCGGCGGCCACGGCCGGCGCCGAGGGGCCGTCGGGGAGCACGCCCGCGGCGACGAGGGTCTGCGCGTGGCCGGTGGAGCCGTCGAAGAGCAGCAGCAGGATCGGGGCGGCGATCGCGGTGCAGACCGTCGCGACGAGGAGGGTGAGCGCGAGGAAGCGCGGCACGGTGCGTCCGAGCCCCCAGCGGCGCACGCCGTAGCCCCAGACGAGCGCCCCGGCCACGTTGACCGCCGCGAACGGCAGGCTGGCCGGGCCCGCCGCGAGACCGAGCACGTTGGTCGTCAGCCCCACGGCCGCCCCCCACCAGGGACCCAGCGCGAGCGCGGCGACCGCGGTGCCGGTCATGTCGAGGTGGAGGGGCACCGAGAGCGTCTCCTGGAACGCCCGGCCCGTCAGGTTCGCGACCACGCACCCGACGAGGAGCAGCACCACCGCCCACCGACGTGCCGGCCCCGCCACCGGCGCCGGCTCGGGCTCCGGCTCGGGCTCCGACTCGGGCTCGGGCTCCGGCTCGGGTCCGGGCGGGGGGTCGGCCGGCGCCTGCGGCTCGGGCTCCTCGGCGAGCCAGCGGTCGACCTCGCCGTCGGCGGCTCCCAGGACCGCCGCGATCTCCCGCACCAGCGGGAGGTTCACGCGGCTGCGCCCGGGGCGGAACGCGTCGTAGACCGTCGAGCGCGCCACGCGCGCGGCCTCGGGCCGCTGCCCGGCCGCGACCCGGGCGGCGGCGACGCGGGCCGCGAGGTCGGCGTACGACGGGTCCCCGGCCCGGCGGCGCAGCAGCCGCAGCTGCTCGATCAGGTGGTCCCACTCGCCTGCGATGTCCGCTCCCCCCGAGCGTGGGCCCCGCGCGGGCCCGTCCACGACGTCGCCCCGAGCATAGGACGGCCGTCCGGCTTCGTCCGGGGAGCCCGGCAGGGCTGGCGGGCCGGCCGGTGTCGTCGTACGACGGGGGCGCGCGGGGCCCGCACCCGGGGGAGGGGCCCCGCGCCCCGACCCACCCGGCGAGCGCCCGTGTCCGGAGCAGGACGGCACGTCCGCCCGCAGCCGGCGCGTCCCGTTCCGGGGTCCGTGACGGTGGTCGGTGCCCGAGGCGGGGTGTCCGTACGGCCGGGAATCGGGGGGACGTGAGCAGGTCCCGTGCCGATCACCCTCCCGCAGTGGGGCCCGGGTCAATACCATCGACCGGACGGCTGTCCCCCGAGGGCGGCAGGGGCGGGCGGGGGGTCCGCGCCCGGACGAGCGGGTCGAGGAGCACGATGTCCGAGCAGGACGGGGACGGCGCGGGTCCGGCCGACGACCCCGGCGCAGCGACCGTGGACCTCGAGCACGCCGCCGAGGGGGTGCGCGACGTCCTCGGCTACGGCGTGGTGGCGATCTCGCGGCTGCGCGACACGGGTGAGTACGAGTACGTCGCCGTGGTCGGACCGCCCGACGCGCGCGAGTACCTGCTCGGCACCCACCTGGCCGGGGACCAGATGCGGCGCTCCCGCGAGGCGGCCCGCGCGGACGGTGAGGTCGACGGGCGGGTCCACTACGTGCCCCGGGGCGGGCGCGGCGACATCGGACCCCGCTGGGGCTCCGACGCGCCCCCGACCGACGACCCGCAGGTCTGGCACCCCGACGACGAGCTGTACGTGCTGATGGTCGACCGGGCCGGCGAGGTGTGCGGCCACGTCGCGGTGGACGCGCCCCCGGACGGGCGGGTGCCGACGCGCGAGCAGCGCCGCAGCCTGCAGGCCTACGTGGACCGCATCGTGCCCGGGGTGCTGCACGCCGACGCCCACCGGCGCATCGGTGACCAGGTGCGCATCGCGGCCCAGGCCCGCAGCGTGGTCCGCCGCGCCATCGCCCGCCTCGACGAGTCCGGCCTGTTCGACGCCTGCGCCGCCGACCTGGCGGACTGCCTGCGCGCCGACCAGGTCTGGTTCCACACCGCGGGCGCCGACGGCGTGCTGCGCCACCCCGCGCCGGTGGACCCGCTCGACCCCGCCGACGCGGAGGTGCCGCCCCACCTGGTGCGGTTGCTGTGGCGGATGGCGCGGGACGCGTGGCGCACGCAGGGCGCCGTCGTGGTCGAGCACGAGCGGGTGCTGCCCGAGGGGGCGGGCAGCGAGGGCTGGCCGGAGGTCCTCGAGGTGCTGCGCGAGCGTCGCCTCGAGTCGCTGCTGATGGTGCCGGTCGGCGCCGGCACGGACTGTCTCGGCATGGTCGCCGCGGTCCGCGACCAGGGTGCCGACGAGTGGACCGACCTGGAGGTGGTGACCGCCCAGGACCTCGGCCGCGACCTCGGCTCGGCGTTGCAGACCGCCCGCTTCTTCGAGCGCGAGCGGGGTCACGCGGCCTACAAGCAGCAGCTGATCGCGACGATCGCCCACGAGCTGAAGAACCCGCTGACCGCGGTGCGCGGCAACCTCGAGCTGCTCGTCGACGAGCTGGCCGGCCAGCAGGCGGGCGCCACGATGCTCGCGCACCGCATCGAGCGCGCCACCGAGCGCCTGTCGGTGCTGGTGGGCAACCTGCTCACGCTCTCGGAGGTCGACGACACCCGTCGCGGGGGTCGCCGCCGCCCGGTCGACCTGGGACGGCTCGTGGCCGACGCCGTGGAGGTGCTCGGCGACCAGGCCTCGGCGCGGGACGTCGAGGTGCGCACCCGGCTGGCGCCCCACGCCCGGGTGGACGGGATCGCCGGCGAGCTCGAGCACCTCGTGGTCAACCTCGTCAGCAACGCCGTGAAGTACTCCGAGGCCGGGGGCTGCGTGGACGTCGTCGTCGAGGGCGGTGCCGAGGTGGTGCTGCGGGTCGCCGATGCCGGCATCGGGATCGACGCCTCGGAGGTCGGCCGGATCTTCGGGGAGTTCTTCCGGTCCGCCTCGCCCGAGGCCCGGCGCCGGCCCGGCACCGGCCTGGGGCTCGCGATCGCCGCGCGGGTGGTCGAGCGCCACGCCGGCACCATCGAGGTCGACTCGACCCTCGGGGTGGGCACGACGTTCGTGGTGCGGCTGCCGGCGGCGGCACCCCCCGACCCCACCGAGCACGACCCCACCGGGCAGGGGACCACCGACCGGTCGTTCGGGTGACGGGAGGGTCACGGAACGGTAACGTGAGGTGACTGCTCCGTGCCGCCGCGGCGGCGACCGGGACCGAGCAGCCCGCCGCCGCCACGACCGCGTCGGCGTCCGGAGGGTCGCCACGGCACCCCGGAGCACGGTCTCGGGGAGGGGGCGTCATGGGGGAGGTCCACCGTCGTGCGCCCACGGGGGACGAGCTGTCCCACGTGGCGCGCCTCGCGGTGCGTCTGCTGGGGGCCGAGCTCGCCGTCGTGACCGACCGGGCCGCCAGCGGGGCGCCGTCCGTGCTGGGCCGCGCCGGCGGCACCGACGCCGCGCTCGCCGCGGCCGCCTCGCGCGCCGCCGAGGTGGTGGACGGCAGGGAGCCGCTGGTGCTCGACGACCGGGCCGGCTCGTACGCCGGGTGGCCGGTGCGTGACGAGCAGGGCCGGGTCGTCGGCGTCCTCGGGGTCGTCGGCGCGCCCGGACGGGCGTGGGACGGGACGGACACCGCGGCGCTGGCCGACCTCGCCCGCGCAGCGTCCGCCGAGATCCGGCTGCGGCTCGCCGACGCCGTCCTCGCAGCGACCGACGTGGGCCTGGCCGTGTACGACGACGCCGGCCGGCTCGTGCTCGCCAACGAGCGGGCCCGGTGGCTCGCGGACGCGGCCGGCGACGACCTCGGCGCCGTCTGGCCGGCGGAGCCGGACCCGGAGCCGCAGGCGGAGCACACGGGCGCCGACGCGCTGCGGTGGGTGGGTCCGGCCGGCGACCGGAGGGCGGTGCTCAGCGCGACGGCCGGCATCGTCGGACCGGGCGGCGAGCCCCACGTGGTCGTCGGTCGCAGCGACGTCACCCCGCTGGCGCGCGCCCTCGAGGTCGAGGAGCGGTTCGCCGCGACCGTGTCCCACGAGCTGCGCACCCCCCTGACCGCGATCCTCGGCTACCTCGAGCTGCTGGTGGGGCAGATCGCCGACGGCGCCGCCGACGACCCGGCGGCCGCCGCGCAGGCCGCGGTCGCGGCCCGGGTCGAGCGCGCCGCCCTGACGCTGCAGGCCCGGGTCGCCGACCTCCTCGACGGCGCCGCCCGCCGCCGCGCCCTCGACCTGCGACGCACCGACCTCGGCGACCTGCTGCGCCGGGTGGTCGACAGCTTCGTCCCGGCCGCCGCCGCCGCGGGCCTGACCCTGACGGTGGAGCCCGCCACGCACCCCGCCACGCACCCCGCCACGCACCAGGCAGCCGCCCCGGTCGTCGGCCGCGTCGACGGCCCCCGCGTCGAGCAGGCGGTCGAGAACCTCGTCGCCAACAGCCTCAAGTACACCCCGGCCGGCGGACGGGTCGACGTCCGCCTGCGCACCGAGGGGGACCGCGTCGTGCTGGAGGTCGCCGACACCGGGGTGGGCATGACCGCGGCGGAGGTCGAGCTCGCGTTCCAGCAGTACTGGCGATCCGCGGACGCGCGCGCGGGGGGCCGCGAGGGCGCCGGCCTCGGGCTGCCGCTGGTGCGGCAGATCGCCACCGAGCACCGCGGCCACGTGCGGCTGCGCAGCACCCCCGGCGGCGGCACGGTCGCGACGCTGAGTCTTCCCCGCGAGCCCGACCAGGAGCACACTGCGAGCGGGAGCTCCCCGACGTCGCCGCGCAACACGGCCGCAACACGCGAGGTCTAGCGTCGCCGGGCAGTGACCGCGAGCCAGGAGGCAGCCATGGTCGACCACCACCCGGGACAGCCCGCCGCCCCGTCGTCCGCCCCGTCGTCCGCCCCGTCGTCGGCCCCGTCGGCCCCCTCGGGTTCCGCCTCCGACCAGGAGTACCTCGCCCGCCGCACGCTGCGCACCGGCACCGCCGGATGGGTGCTGCTCGCCGGGCTCGGCGTCAGCTACGTCATCTCCGGCGACTACTCGGGGTGGAACTTCGGCCTGGCCGAGGGCGGGTTCGGAGGTCTCGCCGTCGCCGCGGTCGTCGTCGCGGCCATGTACCTGGCCCTCGTCCTCGGCATGGCCGAGCTGTCCTCGGCGCTGCCGGCCGCCGGCGGCGGCTACACCTTCGCCCGGCGTGCGCTCGGACCGTGGGGCGGCTTCGCGACGGGCACCGCGATCCTCATCGAGTACGCGATCGCACCCGCCGCGATCGCGACCTTCATCGGCGCCTACGTCGAGTCGCTGGGCCTGTTCGGGATCACCGACGGCTGGTGGGTCTACCTCGCGGCCTACGTGCTGTTCATCGGCGTGCACCTCGCCGGGGTCGGTGAGGCCCTCAAGGTGATGTTCGTGGTCACCTCCGTCGCACTGCTGGGACTGGTCGTCTTCGGCGTCGCCGCCCTCGCGGAGTTCGACGCCGCCAACCTGACCGACATCGCCCCGACCGGCGCCGCCGGGGCCTCGGAGCTGCTGCCGTTCGGCTACCTCGGGATCTGGGCGTCGCTGCCGTTCGCGATCTGGTTCTTCCTCGCGATCGAGGGCGTGCCGCTGGCCGCGGAGGAGACCGCCGACCCGGAGCGCAACGTGCCCCGCGGGATCATCGCCGCGATGGTGGTGCTGCTCGCCACCTGCGCGCTCACCCTGGTCCTGGCCACCGGAGCCGGCGGCGCGCAGGCCATGTCGGCCTCGGGCAACCCGCTCGTCGAGGCGCTCGGGGGCGGCGCCGCCGCGACCGTGGTCAACTACATCGGCCTCGCGGGGCTGGTCGCCAGCTTCTTCTCGATCATCTACGCCTACTCCCGCCAGCTGTTCGCGCTCTCGCGCGCCGGCTACCTGCCGACGTCGCTGTCGGTGACCAACCGCCGCCGCGCCCCCGTGCTCGCGCTGGTGGTGCCCGGTGTCGTCGGGTTCGCGCTGTCGCTGACCGGCCAGGGCGCCCTGCTGCTCAACATGGCGGTCTTCGGGGCGGCGCTGTCCTACGTGCTGATGATGGTCAGCCACGTCGTGCTGCGGGTCCGCGAGCCCGACATGCCGCGGCCCTACCGGACCCCCGGCGGCGTCGCGACCACCGGCTTCGCGCTCGTCGTGGCCTCGCTGGCCGTGGTCGCCACCTTCCTGGTCGACCCCGTCGCGGCGCTGTGGTGCCTCGTCGTGTTCACCGCGTTCATGGCCTACTTCGGTCTCCACAGCCGCCACCACCTCGTCGCGGCCTCGCCCGACGAGGAGTTCGCGGCGCTCGCCCGGGCGGAGGAGGATCTGGGGTGATCCGACGGCACAGCGTCGCGGGCACGTCGTACGCCTTCGACGGGCTCGTCGAGGTGATGGCGAGGGCGACGCCGCTGCGCAGCGGCGACCAGCTCGCCGGCTGCGCCGCGGGCTCCGACGCGGAGCGCGCGGCGGCCCAGTGGGTGCTCGCGGACCTGCCGCTGACGACGTTCCTCGACGAGCAGGTCGTGCCCGCCGAGGACGACGAGATCACCCGGCTGATCCTCGAGACCCACGACGCCGAGGCGTTCGCCGCGATCGGTCACCTCACCGTCGGCGGCCTGCGCGACCACCTGCTCGAGGTGGCCGCGCGACCGGGCAGCGCCGCGACGTACGCCGCGCTGGCGCCGGGCCTGACCCCCGAGATGGTCGCGGCGGTCTCGAAGATCATGCGCAACCAGGACCTCGTGCTCGTCGCGGGGGCCGCCGAGGTCCGCGCCGGCTTCCGGACGACGATCGGGCTGCCGGGGCGGATCGCGACGCGCCTGCAGCCCAACCACCCCACCGACGACCCGGCCGGCATCGCCGCGGCCACGCTCGACGGGCTGCTGATGGGCTGCGGTGACGCGGTGATCGGGATCAACCCGGCCACCGACTCCCCGCGCACCACCGCGACGCTGCTGCACCTGCTCGACGACATGCGGCAGCGCCACGAGATCCCGATGCAGTCGTGCGTGCTGTCCCACGTCACGACCACCGTCGACCTCGTCGAGGCCGGCGCGCCGGTCGACCTGGTCTTCCAGTCCGTCGCCGGCACGCAGGGCGCGAACCGCGGGTTCGGCGTCGACGTCGCGATGCTGCGCGAGGCGGGCGAGGCCACCCGGTCGCTGGGCCGCGGCACCGTGGGCGACAACGTGTTCTACCTCGAGACCGGCCAGGGCTCGGCGCTGTCGGCCGACGCCCACCTCGGCACCGGCGGCAAGCCCGTCGACCAGCAGACCCTGGAGACCCGCGCCTACGGCCTCGCCCGCGTGCTGGAGCCGTTGCTGATCAACACCGTGGTCGGCTTCATCGGCCCGGAGTACCTCTACGACGGCAAGCAGATCATCCGAGCCGGCCTCGAGGACCACTTCTGCGGCAAGCTGCTCGGCCTGCCGATGGGCGTCGACGTCTGCTACACCAACCACGCCGAGGCCGACTCCGACGACATGGACGTGCTGCTGACCCTGCTCGGCGTCGCCGGCGCGGCGTTCGTCATCGCGGTGCCCGGCGCCGACGACGTGATGCTCGGCTACCAGTCGCTGTCGTTCCACGACGCGCTCTACGTCCGCCAGGCGCTCGGGCTGCGACCGGCGCCGGAGTTCGAGGCGTGGCTCGCCGGGCTCGGGATGGCCGACGAGGACGGGCGGGTCCTGGCCGTCGACCTCGGGTCCTCGCCGCTGCTCGGCATCGCGTCCGCCGGCGGTGCCCCGTGACCGACGAGCCGGCCACCGATCCCTGGGCGCCACTGCGACGGACCACCCAGGCCCGCATCGGCCTCGGCCGCGCGGGCACCTCGCTGCCCACCCGCCGGGTGCTGGAGTTCGCCACGGCGCACGCCGCCGCCCGCGACGCGGTCCACGAGCCGCTGGACGTGGCGGCGCTCGTCGCGCAGGTCGCCGCGCTCGGCCTCGACCTCGGGGAGCCCGTGCACGTCGAGAGCCGCGCGGCGACCCGCGGGGAGTACCTGCGCCGCCCCGACCTGGGGCGGGTGCCCGCCTCGCTGGAGCCCCTCGCCGACGCCGAGCGGGGCGCCGACGTCGCGATCGTGCTGGCCGACGGCCTGTCCTCGCGGGCCATGGCCGACCACGGGGCGGCACTGCTCGGCGCCCTGGTCGGCGCCCTGCGGGCCGCGCCCGGCGGCCTGCGCCTCGCCGTACCGGTCGTCGCCACCCAGGCCCGGCTCGCCCTCGGCGACCACGTGGGCGAGGCCCTCGGGGTCGACGTCGTGCTCGTGGTCATCGGCGAGCGCCCCGGGCTCTCGGTCGCCGACAGCCTCGGGATCTACCTGACCCTGCAGCCCCGACCGGGGCGGGCGGACTCCGAGCGCAACTGCATCTCCAACGTCCACCCGCCCGACGGCCTCGGCTACGACCAAGCCGCACGGGTCGCGGTCTCGCTCGTCGCCGGGGCCCGCCGGCTCGGCCGCTCCGGCGTCGACCTCAAGGACCGCAGCGGCGACGAGCTCGTGGGCTGATGCCCGCCGCGGCCCCGGCGCCCGCCGGGGCGCCGCTGCGGGGCCGTCCGGCGGTCCGCCGCGGGGGTCAGGTGCGCTCGACGACGACGGGCATCGCGCCCTCGGGGGCCTTGGGCTTCTCGGGCAGGGTCGGGCCGACCCGCTCGGCGAGCCACTGCTGCACCTGCGCGTCGTCGGGGGAGAGGTGGTCGGAGATCGCGTGGGGCACGACGCGGCTGAAGTAGTCGGTGACCATCCCGTCGGACTCCCGCACGAGCATCCCCGCGGCCTGGCCGTCGATCACCCACGAGCCGAGGACGACGTAGTTGCCGTCGTAGACCGGCAGCGGGGTGTACTCCTGGTAGACGTAGCCCTCCGCGCCGTAGCCGCCGGGCATCTCGAAGTCGGTGTCGAGGTCGGGGATGTCGGAGATCAGGTGGACGCTCACGTTGTCGCCCTCGCGGCCGTGCAGCGGCTTCCTCACCCACTGCAGCAGGTCGCCCTCGGAGTCGAAGTACGACGGCAGCAGCAGGCGGTGGCCGGGGTTGCGCTCCCACAGCACCGGCAGGATCCCCTTCGAGGACAGCAGCACCTTCCACGCCGGCTCGAACCAGCGCACCGGATCGGCCTCGCGGCCCTCGACGATGATCCTCCCGAACTCCTCGCGGAGCATCTCCTCCCACGGGTAGAGCTTGAACGCCGACCCGACGGGCTGGTCGTGCACGTCGCGGAACTGGCGCGCGTACTCGTTCCAGCCGAGGTGCCCGATGGGGTGCGCCATGGTCCGGACCCCGGCCTGGATGGCGGTGTCCATCAGGTAGTGGACGGTCATCTCCATCTCGCCGCCGTCGTAGGAGTCCTCCTCGCCGAGGTCGTAGACGAACAGCAGGTTGCCGTCGCGGATCGAGCCGTCGGCGAGCAGCGCGGCCCACCGCTCGACGAGGCGGTCGTGGAGGCTGTTCCACTGGTCGAGCTCGCCCATCCGGTCCTCGAGCCAGCGCCACTGCACGACGCCGGTCTCGACCAGGCCGGTGGGCGTGTCGCCGTTGATCTCGAGCATCTTGATCGAGCCGTCGGGCCCGAAGGCGAGGTCGAAGCGGGCGTAGACCGACGGGTCGCCGCGCCGCATGGACTCCCGGACGACCCCCAGCGTGCCCGGGGGCAGCCCCAGCCGCTCGTCGGTCATCGTCTCGGCCATGTGACGGGCCGCGTCGAGGCACATCACCCACAGCTCCTCGGTCGCGGCCTCGAGGGCCTCGACCTCGTCGATGGTGACCTCGTACCAGGCGCTCTCGTTCCAGTAGGGCACCACGGTGCCGTCGGGGCGGGTGGTCTCGGGGAAGACCAGGCCCTGCTCGGTGACGAGACGCTGCCAGTCCTTGCGGGGGGTCAGGTGGTGACGCCACATGTGCCGGCCCCGCTCAGGCGATCGAGGCGCACACGATGGCCGCCACCGACAGGGCGATGGACGCGGCGACCCAGGCGAGCGGCCGCACCGGGCCGGGCTGGCAGACGATGCTGCGCAGGTCGCCGGGCGTGATCGCCTCGATGACGAAGAACATGATCGTGTTGAGCAGGATCCCGAACACCCCGAACGCCACGGTGGCGGCGAGCGCGAGGCCGAGGTCGGAGTCGCCGTTGCGCCAGATGGCGGTGAAGATCACGAGCGCGTTGGACGCCAGCCAGGCGCTGGTGACGACCGCGGCGCTCTTGGACTGCGCGTGCACGGACTCGTTGCCGTCCGAGTCGACGCCCCGCAGGTGGGTGCCGAGGTGGCCGGGCGTGATCAGGTCGAGCACGTAGTAGGACGCGACGAGCAGCAGGCCCGAGGCGAACGCGTACACGGCGGCGTACCCGAGGGCCGCGAGCAGGTCGGCGAGGTCGGTCGAGGTCATGGGGCTTCTCCTGGTGTGGGACGGGGTGGTGCGAGCGAGGTCGTACGGGGTGGTGTCGTGCGGGCGGGGCGGGGCGGCCCCGCGGGGCTCAGCCGGAGAAGCCGCGGCTCGAGGAGCTGCCGCCGAAGCCGCCGCGCGTGGTCGAGCGGACGGAGTCGGCGCCGCCGCTGTCGAGGCCGCCGCGCTGCAGGCTGCCCGAGGACGGCGTGCGGAACGACCCGCCGGACACGCCGCTGCCGACGGCGGGCACGCGGCTGGAGGCGCCGAGGTAGTACCAGAAGAAGCCCGAGCCGACCGACGAGCTGCCGACCGACTCGTCGGCGTCGTCGCACTCGTCGTCGTCGACGCGCTCCTCGGTCTCGGGGTCCACGCAGATCGCGGCGTAGTCGGGTGAGGACGCGCAGCCGGAGAGCCCGGCGGCGGTGAGGGCGGTGACGCCGAGGGCGACGCTCGCCGAGCGCATCCGGCGGCGGGTGGGGGTGGTGGTCATCGGGTCTCCCGGGTGGGCTGGTGGGACGGGACGGTGGCGGTGTCGGCTCGTGGTGCGGCGGGGCCGGGGCTGCTGCGGTCGCGGGGCAGGCCGACCACGCACAGCGCGCCCGTGGCGAGCACGACGCCGACGGCGACCAGCGAGGTGGTGGCGAGGTCGGCGAGGCTCGCCACCAGCACGTACCCGAGCAGGCCGGCGGCCGACACGGGCACGACGAGGCGCGCCAGCGGGCGACGCGCGATCCCGCGCCGGCCGTGGCCGATCGGGACCGCGAGGGCGGTGAGCGTGTAGTAGGCGGCGACGAGCACGGCGGTGGCGGCCACGGAGTCCGCCAGCACGGCGTCGCTGGTCGCGACCAGCGCGACGTACACGGCCCCGGAGACGGCGGTGACGGTCCAGGTGGCACCGGCCGGGCTGCCGGTCGCGGACACCGTGGCGAGGGGTCGCGGGGCGAGCCCGACCCGGGCCATCGCGTACGCCGAGCGGGCCGCGGGCAGGATCGTGGTCTGGGAGCTCGCGAGGGCCGACAGCAGCACGGCGCCGGCGAGGACGGTGCCGCCGGTGCTGCCCATCAGCGAGGCGCCGAGGGCGGCCAGCAGGTCGTCCTCGCCGATCCGCGACAGCCGCGCGGGCCCGGCGTACGCCAGGACGACGGCGGCGAAGGCGGCGTAGGCGAGCGCGAGCACCGCCAGGGCGCCGAGGGCCGCCCGGGCGGGGGTGCGGTGCGGGTCGACGGACTCCTCGTTGACCGAGAACGAGGAGTCCCAGCCCCAGTAGAGGAAGACGGCGACGAGGAAGGCCGCGACGACGTCGGAGGAGCCCGGGGCCGGCACCGGGGCGTCGGCGGCGGGCAGCGGGCCGGCGGCGAGCGCGGCGGCGGCGAACCACCCCAGCGCCGCCACCTCGAGGCCGAGCAGCACGAGCTGGGTGCGGGCCGCCACGGTGATGCCGCGGTGGGCGAGCCACGCCACGGCGACGAGGAGGGTGACGCCGACGGCGCCCTGAGCCGCGCGCGAGTCCGCCGCGGCGTCCGCGCCGAGCACGGTCAGCAGGTAGACGGCCGCGACCTGCAGCAGGTTGCTCATCACCAGGACGCAGGCGGCGATCGACAGCCAGCCGGTGAGCCAGCCGGCGCGCGGTCCGAGTGCCCGGGACGCCCAGGTGAAGCAGGTGCCGCAGTCGGGGCGCTCGGCGTTGAGCTCGCGGAAGCAGAGCACGACGAGCAGGATCGGGACGGCCGAGACGAGCAGCAGCAGCGGCGTCCAGCCCCCGACCAGGGAGACGAGCAGCCCGACGCTGACCGCGAGGGAGTACGCCGGGGCGGTCGAGGCGAGCGACAGCACCGTGGAGGCGGCGGTGCCGACGGCGCCGGAGCGCAGTCCGCCGCCCGGAGCGGTCCCGCTCACGACGGACCTGGCGCGCCGGGGTCGACGGGGCTGCGGCTGAACAGCTCGACGGCGTCCTCGCAGGCGTCGCGCCGGGCGTCCTCCGCCGCGGCCCAGCCCTGCTCGTGGGTCGCGAGCCAGGCGTCGCCGTGCCGGGCGCGCAGGTCCTCGCGCACGAGGTGCAGGGCCAGTGCGGCCTTCTCGTGGGACTCCGCGACGGACCTCACGAGCGCGACCTGCTCCTCGTGGCTGAACTCGTTGCGGTCCGCGACGAGGAAGGCGATGAAGTGGCCGATCGCGATCGGGACCAGGATCAGCATCGTGACGATCAGCAGGCTGGCGACGCCCCGGCCCGCCGTCGACTCGGGGTAGAAGTCGCCGTACCCGACGGTGGAGCCGGTGACGATGCCCCACCACAGCGACTCGATGGGCCCCTTGCCCTCCAGGAGGGCGTAGACCATCGAGAGCCCGACCCAGATCCCGAGGATCGCGACGACCAGGCGCCGCGGGGAGTTCGCGAGGCGGTAGAGCGGCAGGTACAGCGGCCGCAGGAGGCGCGCCCGTCCGCCGGTGCGGGTCGGGTCGTCGGTGGTGCCGGTCATGCCCCCGTCCTTCCCCGCCCGTCGTCGGCCCAAACGCTCGGGCGTCCGGTCAGGATCCCGCGCCGAGCGGGTCGGAGGTCTCGACGCCCGCGTCGCGCATCTCCGCCAGCGCGGCAGCGGTCGAGGCCGCGGCGACGCCCGCGTGCAGGCCGGGCAGCAGGCGCACCGCGAGCCCGTGCCGTCGGGCGTCGAGCGCGGTGGCCCGCACGCAGTAATCGGTCGCGAGCCCGACCACGTCGACCGCCCCGACCGCGAGGCCCCGCAGGACGCCGGCGAGGTCGGTGCCGTCGTCCAGCGAGCCCTCGAACCCGGAGTACGCCGGGACGCCCCGCCCCTTGCGGACGTGGTGGGTGACCCGGGTCAGGTCCAGGCCGGGGGCGTAGTCGTGGCCGTCGGTGCCCTCGACGCAGTGGGCGGGCCAGGTGCGGGCGTAGTCGGGCGGCGTCCCGGGCTCGGCGAAGTGGCCGCCGTTGGTCCCGTGGGGCTCGTGGTCGTCGCGGGTGGCGACCACCGCCACGTAGTCGCCGGCGCGGGCGGCGAGGTGCGCGCTGATGCCCTCCGCCACGCGTCGGCCGCCGACGACGGCCAGCGACCCTCCCTCGCAGAAGTCGTTCTGCACGTCGACCACGACCAGGGCCCGTCGCTGCTCGTCCACCCGTCGACCCTAGGCGATGGGGGCGACGGGTGCCGTCACGGTCGGGGGAGGCGGTAGGCCCCGACGTGGTAGAGCCCGCTGGTGCCGGTGGCGAAGGCCCCGCCGGCCCCGGGCCGCCAGCTGGGCAGCGGGCGGTAGTCGGCGACCAGGGCGGGGTCGGGGGGCGCCGGGGCCGGGGTGGGGACCGTGCGGCACCCGACCACGGACGCCCGCAGCCGCGGCACGTGGCACCCGACCGCGTCGAGCGCGGAGGCGGTGGCCCGCTCGATCTCGGCCGGGTCGGGCACGGAGCGCGGGTCGGCGGTCCCGGGCAGCGGCACCGACACCCAGGCCGTCGCGGCCCCCGCCGGGGCGCGGGTGGGGTCCAGGACGCTGGGCTGGGACACCGCGACGCAGGGCCCGTCCTCCCGCTCGACGTGCACCAGCGGCACGGCGTCCAGCGCGGGTTCGCACCACGCCAGGGGCCGGGCCAGCGCGAGGTGGACCTCCACGCTGGCGGAGCGGCCCGACCGGGGCTGGGGGGAGGTGCCCCGGCCGGGCCCGTCGGTGGGGGTGGTGGTCGGTGGCCGCCGCGCGTCGAGCAGCCCGGTCAGCGTCGTGGCGTCGAGGGCACCGATCACGGAGCCGACCGCCTCGAGCCGGCGCCCGCCGACGTGGACGGCCACCGCCCGCTCGCCGTCGACCTCGACCCGCTCGAGAGGGCCGGGCACGCGCTCCACCCGGCGGTCGTCGAGCAGCGCGTCGAGGGCGGCGAGGAAGCAGTCGGCGCCGCCGCGCACGACCGGCAGCCCCACGTCGTGGACGACGTGGGCGAGCATCGGCGTCACGAGGCGGGCGCGAGGGTGGCGCGAGGACACCCCGACGCGGGCGAGGAGCGGGCCCCACAGCCGCGCCGACGGCCTCCCGGCCGCGCAGGCCTCGGCGGGCGGGAGCAGGTCGGCGGGCGGCGGGCAGGCGGGGCCCTCGTGGAGCAGCTGGCCGGCGCTGAGACCGGCCCCGTGGCTCTCGACCAGGCGGGGGGCGACGGCGCGGGTGCGCTGCGCCGCGGCCCGGTAGGTCGCCCGCTGGTGGGGGTCCGGCATGTCGTCGGCGAGGTCGCCCGGGTCGCGGTGCCCGAGGACGACGCCCGCCTCCCCGACCACCGCGGTCGCCGGCCCCTCGGCGACGAGGTACTGCAGCCCGAAGCGCTGGAGGTCGGGGCCGAGCTCCGGCCACGACGGGCCCGCGCGGAAGAGGGCGTGCCACAGCGAGGGGACGTCGTGCACGAAACCGGGCGCGGTGGCGCCGATCAGCGCCGCGGGCCCGTCGGGCTCGAGACCCGGCGCCAGGGCGACCGACCAGCCGTGCCCCGCGAGCTCGGCTGCGGCGACGGCCCCGTTGATGCCGTCGCCCACGACCACCGCGTCGTACCGGTCCTGCGTCGAGCCTGCTGCGCGCATGTCGATCCCCTCGTGCATCGGCCCCCCGGCACGCTCCGCTACGACGACAACGCTAGGGCGGCCCACGGGTCACGGATATCCGGGAACGCCGTTCGTCGTCCGCCGAGCGCGACCACCGTCGTGGGTCGGGACCGGGGGGAGCCGGCCGGGGCCCGGCGGGGATCAGTCCCGGCCGGGGCGGGCGGCGAGCGACGCCGACGGCAGGCGGCCGTGGGCCTCGCGGTAGGCCTGCGAGAACCGCCCGAGGTGGGGGAAGCCCCAGCGGAGCGCGACCTCGGTGACCGACGTCGTGGTCGCGTCGCCGCGGAGCAGCTCCGCGTGGGCGCGCTCGAGGCGTACCCGGCGCAGCTCGCGCAGGGGCGTGCTGCCGAGCTCGCGTCGGAAGGTCTCCTGCAGCGTGCGGGCGCTGACGCCGACCGCCGCCGCGAGGTCGGGCACCCGCCACGGGTGCGCGGGCCGGTCCTCGATCAGCTGGAGGGTGCGGGCGACGGTCCGCGAGGCGCCCGTCGCGGCGCCGGGGCCCAGGGAGAGCCCGGTGGAGTTCGGCAGGCCGGCGAGGAGCCCGGCCACGAGGGTCTGCTCGATCTGGCCCTGAGCGAGGGGGGACGCCAGCAGGGGGCTGCCGCTGCGCAGCTCCTCGCGCAGCAGGGCGGTCATCCGGCGCCAGGTCCGCACGGCGGGTGCGTCGAGGTCGAGGCTCCGCTCGAAGACCACGGGCCCCGTGAGCGCCTCGGCGGCGGCGGCGAACGCGGTGACGGTGGCCTCGGGGACGTAGAGCACGACGAGCTCGGTGCGGGCCGACCACAGCAGGTCGGCGGTGTCGGCGGGGTTGAACGCCGCACCGTGGCTCCGGTCCAGGGTCACCCAGCTGGCGCCGACCCGGCCGCGGGCCCCTCCCGTCAGCGGGACGACGAAGCCGTAGTGGCCGGGGTAGCGCGACGTGATCCGCACGGCCTCGCCGTGGCGCACGTCCGCGATCATCACCGAGCCGAAGACCATGCTCTCCACCGCGAAGTCGAGACCGCGGCGCGGATCGACCGGCTCGATGCGGTCGAACTCGTAGCGACACTCCGCGACGTCGCGGATCTCCTCGACCACCCGGGTCGCGAAGCTCGCCGTGCGGGTCGTCCCCGACCCCCGTCCGTCCGACCACGACATTCCGGGTGACCCCGGGTCCTCAGCCTCCACCTGATACCTCCAGAGACCAGATGTTAGAGCAGTGCCGCGGACGGGTCCGCGCGACCGGCGCGGAGGCTGGACGCCCGGCGGCCCTGCCGTCCGGTGGTGCACCGGTGCGCTGAGCGGACTTGTCGAGGGCGGGTGCGGGTCGCAGGATGCGGCGTGACCCCAGCCACACCACGGCGCGAGCCGACCACCGGACGGGAGCCCGGCGTGACGACAGCCCAGACCAGCCCCGAGACCAGCCCCGGAGCGAGCCCCGAGATCAGGCAGGCCCTCGACGACGCCGACGCGGCCTTCGCGCGGCTCGACGACGCCCTCGCCGCCTGCTCCGACGGCGACCTGCACCGGGCCCACCGCGACGGGGGGTGGACCGTCGCCCAGGTGGTGTCCCACATCCACGTCTGCACCATCGTGTGGCTCGGTGACCTGCGGCGCCTCGAGTGCGACCCCGACCTGCGCTTCTTCTTCCGCGAGGCCATCGGTCACGACCTGACCGGCTACCCGCCGCCGACGATCGAGATCGCGCGCGAGCAGCTGGCCTCGACCCGTCGCACCTTCGCCACGGCCGGACCGGTGCTGGACGCGGACCTCGCGGCCCGCGAGGTGGAGATCCCCGACCTCGGCACGATGACGGTCGAGGCGTGGACGCCGCTGATCGTCGGTCACGCGGCGAGCCACGTCGACCAGGCGCTGGAGATCATGCGCGACCGCGGCTTCGGGCCGGAGGGGATCTGAGGTGCGGGCAGCGGTCCTGACGGCGCTGGAGACCGTCGAGCTGCAGGAGCGACCCGAGCCGACCGCGGAGCCGGGCTGGGTCGTGGTGAAGGTGGAGTCGGCGTCGTTGTGCGGCACCGACGTCCACCAGTACGACGGCCGCATCGACACCCCGTTCCCGCGGGTGCCGGGCCACGACTTCGCCGGGGTGGTGGAGAGCGTCGGCGAGGGCGTCGACGAGGCGCTGGTCGGGCAGAAGGTCGCGGTCAAGCCGTCGCTGCCGTGCCGCGAGTGCGACCAGTGCGGCAAGGGCAAGCCCGCCGACTGCCCGCGCAAGAAGCTGATCGGCCTGTGGTCCGACGGCTGCCTGACCGAGAAGGTCACCGTGCCGTCGGTCAACCTGATCCCGCGTCCCGAGGGCGTCGAGGCCTGGCAGGCCTCGCTGCTGGAGCCGCTCGCCGTGGGCCTCAACACCGTCGACCGTCTGCGGATCCTGCTCGGCGAGACCGTGGTCGTCCTCGGTCAGGGCCCGATCGGGCTGGCCCTGACCCGGCTGTGCGCGCTGTCGGGCGCCGGCCGGCTGATCGTCACCGACGCCCGCGAGGCGCCGTTCGAGATCGCACGGGCCTACGGCGCGACCGACTGCCTCGACGTCTCCCGGGTGGACGACCCGAAGCAGGCGATCCTCGACCTCACCGAGAACGGCGCCGGCGCCGACATCGTCATCGAGACCAGCGGCTTCCCGGCCTCGTCCGCCATGTGCCTGGACCTGGTCCGCAAGGAGGGCAAGCTCGCCCACATCGGGTGGGCCAACGACCTCCCGCCGCTGCCCGTGGTGCCGATCATGGCCAAGACGCTCACCGTCCTCGGGATCGGCGGCAACGGTGGCCGCGGCCAGTACGAGCGCGCCCAGGAGCTCGTCCGCACGGGCCGCTTCGACATGGAGCCGCTGGTGACGCACCGCTTCGGCCTCGACGACGTCGCCGAGGCCTTCGCCGTGGCGTCGGCCAAGACCGACGGCGCCATCAAGGTCATCGTCGAGCCGTAGACCCACGCGAGTCGGCACCAGCTCCCGCCGTGGCGGGGGAGCTGGTGCCGACTCGACGTCCGTACGGCGGGAGGTGGCGCCGGGTCGGCTCAGCCGGCGGCGCGCTTGTAGGGGTCGGGCGGGAACCAGCCGGCCCCGAGCACCGACGCGGCCCAGCCCTCGCAGGTCGCGACCAGCCCGTCGAGGTCGTCGCCGAGCGCCGCCACGAGCGGGGCCTCGGCGGTGTCGGTCGCGGTCTCGAGCTGCTCGCGGAACCGCCGGCCCTCGTCCGTCAGGGCGCCGTCGGCGCCGAGGAGCCCGCACTGCTCGAGCGCCTCGCGCCCGGCGGCCATGGCCTCGGGCGACCAGCCGCGGGACCCGGCGTACGCCTCGGCCTCCCAGCCGACCCAGGCCTCGGTGAGCAGGTTGGCCTGCACGCCGTCGAGGCCCGCGGCCACGCAGGCGGCGAGGTGGGCGTCGCCGCGGTGCTCGCGGGCCATCGAGCAGGCGTGCCACAGCCGGGCCCAGGGGTCGGCGGGCACCTCGAGGTCGGTCAGCCCGGCGAAGAACGGACGCCCGGCCAGCGGGAGGTCGCCCACCGCGGCGAGCAGCCGGTCGGCGACGTGGGTCACCTCGTCCGTCGGCTCCCCGCAGGCCGCCGTCAGCGCGGCGCTCGCGCCCTCGAGGCGGGCGGCACGCACGTCCTCGAGCGAGCAGCGCGAGCGACCGTCGGCGTAGACGCCGGTGACCAGCCCGGGCTCGAAGACGCCGAAGGCGGCGGCCACGACCGGCGCCGACGCGCCGCCGAGCTGGCTGCCGCGGCCCCAGACGTAGCCGGACAGGAAGTCCAGGCCGCGGGCGGCCAGCGCGTCGTACGCCGGCTCCGACCAGTAGCAGATGCCCGCGAGGGGCTCGATGGCGTCCCGCAGGCGGCGGGCGGGGGAGTCCCACGCCAGCGGGCGGGCCTCGCCCGGGCGGGGGGCGAAGAAGGCCTGACGTGCGTCGCTGTAGTCCATGCCGGGATGATGGACGCCGCCGTGTGTCCGGCGCCACACTCCGGGCCGACGTGTGCGCGCACCGGACAGGGGTCTGCGGGCACCGGCTGTCAGGCCCCAGCGAGACCACCGGAGGATCGTCGGATGAGTGAGTCAGGTCCCCTGCCCGCCCCCCAGGTCGAGCTGGTCGAGGTGGGCCCGCGCGACGGCCTGCAGAACGAGGACCGCGCCCTCCCGCCGGCCGTGCGCGCCGAGATGGTGGGCCGCCTCGTGGCCGCCGGCGTCCGCCGCCTCGAGACGGTCAGCTTCGTGCGCCCCGACCGGGTCCCGCAGATGGCGGGCGCCGAGGAGGTGATGGCGGCCGTGCCCACGACCGCCGCCGACGGCGCCCCGGTGACCCACGTGGGCCTCGTGCTCAACGCCCGCGGCGCCCAGCGCGCGGTGGAGACCGCGGTCGGCGAGATCAACGTCGTCGTGCCGGTCACCGACGAGTTCGCGACCCGCAACCAGGGCACCGACGTCGACGGGATGCTCGAGGCCGCCGCCGCCGCGGTCGAGGTCGCCCGCGGCGCCGGGCTGGGCGTCTCGGTGACGCTCGCGGTCGCCTTCGGCTGCCCCTTCGCGGGCCCGGTGCCCACCGACCGCGTCGCCGCGGTCACCGAGCGGGTCCTCGCCCTCGGCGTTGACGAGCTCGCCTACGCCGACACCATCGGCGTGGGCGCTCCCTCGCAGGTCGTCGCGCTGGGCGACCTGCTGCCCACCGGCGCCGGCGCCCCCCGCCTGCGCTTCCACTTCCACAACACCCGCAACACCGGTTACGCCAACGCGTGGACCGCGGCGACGCTGGCCGGCGGTCGCGGCGCACCCGTGGCCCTCGACGCCTCCGTCGGCGGCTTCGGCGGCTGCCCGTTCGCGCCGGCGGCCACCGGCAACATCGCCACCGAGGACCTGCTCTACCTGCTCGAGAAGGGCGGTGTCGCCGCGACGCCGGTCGACCGCGGGCAGCTCGTCGCGACCGCAGGCTGGGTCTCCACCGCGCTCGCCAGCCCGGTGCAGGGCCTGCTCGGCAAGGCGGGGGAGTTCTGATGACCGAGCGCCCCGTCGGCCTCGACCGCGACCGCCCGCTGGCGGGCCTGCGCGTCGTCGAGCTCGGCAACTTCATCGCCGCCCCCACCGCCGGGCGCCTGCTCGCCGACTTCGGCGCCGAGGTGGTCAAGGTCGAGCGGCCCCGCACCGGCGACGAGCTCCGCAACTGGCGCCTGTACGCCGGGGACACCTCGATGCTCTACCGCACCATCAACCGCGGCAAGCGCTCCGTCGAGCTGGACATGCGCACCGACGCGGGCCGCGACGCCGTGCTGGCGCTCGTCGAGCGCTCGGACGCCCTGCTGGAGAACTTCCGTCCCCGCACCCTGGACCGCTGGGGGCTGGGACCCGAGGCCCTCACCCGGGCCAACCCGGAGCTCGTGGTCGCCCGGGTCTCGGCGTACGGCCAGACCGGCCCGATGTCGGACCGACCCGGCTTCGCGGCCGTGGCCGAGGCCTTCGGCGGCATGCGCGAGCTGGTCGGCGAGCCCGACCGCCCACCCGCCCGCGCCGGGGTCAGCATCGGCGACTCCATCGCCGGGCTGTACGCCGCGTTCGGGATCGTCATGGGTCTCTTCGACCGCGAGCAGCGCCGCCGCCTGGCGCAGCCCCCGGTGGGTCCCGACGTCCGGAGCGTCGACGTCGCGCTGCACGAGGCGGTGTTCTCGATGATGGAGTCGCTGGTCCCCGACTACTCCGCCTACGACGTGCTGCGCGAGCGGACCGGGGGGCGGATGGAGGGCATCGCCCCGTCCAACGCCTACGAGTGCGGCGACGGCCAGTCGGTCGTCATCGCGGGCAACGCCGACTCCATCTTCGGGCGCTTCATGCGCGCGATCGGTCGCGACGACCTCGCCGACGACCCGGCGCTGGCCACCAACGCCGGGCGCTGGGAGCGCCGCGACGAGCTGGACGGCGCCATCGAGGACTGGACGCGCACGATGGACCGCGCCGACGTGCTCGCCGCGCTGGAGACGGCGGGCGTGCCGTCCGGGCCGATCTACGTGGCGCCGGACATCATCGACGACCCCCAGTACGCCGCCCGCGACATGGTGCAGCGCCGCAGCGTCGACGTCGCGGGCCGGCGCCGCGAGGTGGCGTTCCCCGGCGTCGTGCCCCTGGTCGGCGAGCGCTCGCTGCCGGTCAACGACCCGGGCCCCGACCTCGGGGCCGACACCCACGACGTGTTCACCACGCTGCTGGCGGGCACCGGCCTGCCCTGCCCGCACTGCGCGCCCGGAGAGGACCACCGATGACCGAGCCCGACCTCGAGGTGCTGCGGGCGGTGTCGCGCCGCGTGCTGTGGCTGTCCGCCGCGATCGTCGACGCCGCCAACCGCCAGCGCCCCAACGACACCGGCGTCAAGGTCGGTGGCCACCAGGCGTCGTCGGCGTCGATGGTCGACGTGTGCGTGGCGCTGTGGTTCCACGAGCTGACCGCCGCCGACCGGGTCTCGGTCAAGCCGCACGCCTCGCCGGTGCTGCACGCCATGAACTACCTGCTCGGCGACCTCGACGCCAAGCACCTGCCGACGCTGCGCGAGAAGGGCGGTCTCCAGGCCTACCCGTCGCGCTCCAAGGACCCCGACACCGTGGACTTCTCGACCGGCTCGGTCGGGATCGGCGCCACCGCGACGCTGTGGGCCGCGATCGCGCACCGCTACGTCCGCTCCCAGTTCGGGGCCGGCGAGGGTGGCGGGGGCGCGGCCGCGGGCGGGCGGTTCGTCAGCCTCCTCGGCGACGCCGAGCTGGACGAGGGCGCGATCTGGGAGGCGGTGGCCGACAGCCAGGTCGCGGGCCTGGGCGAGCTGCTGTGGGTGGTCGACATGAACCGCCAGTCGCTGGACCGGGTCGTGCCCGACATCCAGATCGAGCGCCTGCAGGCCATGTTCTCCGCCGCGGGGTGGCAGGTGGTCACCCTGAAGTGGGGCCGGCTGATCTCCGCCCTGTTCGAGCGTCCGGGCGGCGCCGAGCTGCGCGAGCGGCTCGAGGCGATGCCCAACGAGGAGTACCAGCGCATGCTGCGCGCCGACTCCGTCGAGATCGCCGAGCGGATCATGGGGGAGTCCGGCTCCGAGGACCTCCAGGCGCTGCTGCAGTCGGTCCCGACCGCCCACCTCGCGGCGGCGGTCCGCGACCTCGGCGGCCACGACCTCGGCCTGCTCGTCGACACCTTCGGCTCGATCGACGACCACCGGCCGACCGTCGTGTTCGCCTACACCGTCAAGGGCCGCGGCCTGCCCACCGAGGGCCACCCCAACAACCACTCCGCGCTGCTGACCGAGCCCCAGATGCGGGCGCTCGCGGACGCCTGCGGCACGTCGCTGAGCGACCCCTGGGCCGGCTTCGGCGACGACGACGAGACCGCGAAGGCGGCCGCCGAGCTGTGCGTACGACGGGCCGAGGCGCTGCGCCGACCGCCCGTGGCCGGCGCGGAGCGCGTCGCCGTGCCGCTCGAGCTCGGGCACCCCCACCGCAAGCCGATCTCGACCCAGGCCGTGCTCGGCCGGCTGCTCGCCGACCTGACCCGCGACGCGCCCGACACCGCGGCCCGGGTGGTCACCTGCAGCCCCGACGTGGCCTCCTCGACCAACCTCGGCGGCTGGATCAACAAGACCGGCGTCTGGGCCTCCTCGGAGCGGCGCGACTGGTTCGCCGACGACGCCGAGCGGGTCCTGCGCTGGTCCGAGGCGCAGGGGGGCCAGCACATCGAGCTCGGCATCGCGGAGGTCAACCTCGTCGGCCTGCTCGCCGAGCTCGGCGCGACCTGGTCGCGCTGGGGCGAGCGCCTGATCCCCATCGCGACCCTCTACGACCCGTTCCTCGCCCGGGCGCTCGAGCCCTGGTCGTTCGGGATCTACGCCGGCGGCCAGTCGATCCTCGTCGGCACCCCCTCGGGGGTGACGCTGAGCTCGGAGGGCGGTGCCCACCAGTCGGTGTCCACGCCGTCCATCGGCCTGGAGCAGCCCGGCTGCGTGGCCTGGGAGCCCGCGTTCGCGCAGGACCTCGAGTGGTGCTTCCTGCACGCGATGGACTCCGTCGGCGTGCCCGGCGGCACCTCGGCCTACTTCCGGCTCTCGACCCGACCGGTCGAGCCCGCGCTGGCGCGGGTGCCGGAGGACCCCGCGCTGCGCGAGCGCCGCCGCCGCCAGGCGGTCGCCGGCGGCTACCGGCTCACCGACCACGACCCGGCCGACGAGCAGGTCGTGCTCGTGGGCGCCGGTGCGGTGATGCCCGAGGTGCTCGCCGCCGCCGAGTCGCTCGCGGCGCAGGGGGTGACGGCGGGGGTGGTCTGCCTGACCAGCGCCGACCTCGTCTTCCGCTCCTTCCAGCAGCGCGGCGACCGCGACGCGGGCGTGGGCTCGGGCGTCCTCGACCTGCTGCTGCCGCCGCAGCACCCCGCGCCGCTGGTGACGGTCCTGGACGGGCACCCGCACACGCTGGCGTTCCTCGCCGGCGCGCGCGGCGACCGGATCCGCTGCCTGGGGGTCACCGAGTTCGGGCAGTCCTCGAGCCTGACCGACGCCTACGCCCACCACGGCCTCGACGCCGGGGCGGTCGCCGGGGCGGCGCTCGACCTGCTGGGCCGCTGAGGTCCCGCCGCCCACCGTGGCCGGGGCCGTGCTTGTGTCGTCGGGGAGGGTGATCGCGTGGTCCAGGAGTTCCTGACGTCGGTGCCGGTCGTCCACACGCGGAGCCTCGAGGAGGCGCGTGCCGCGGTGGAGCGGGTCTACCTGCCGCACCGGCTCGAGGGGCGCCGCGAGGAGCTCGACATGCGCCTCAACGCGACCTCGGACCGCACCCTGACCCTCGGCTACCTCACCTACGGCGCGGAGACGTCGCTGCGGATGCCGCCGACCGAGAGCTGCTACCACGTCAACCTCGACGTCGCGGGCCGGACCTGGGCCGACCGGTCGGGTCGCGGCGGTGCGTCCACGGCGCACACGACCCCCCGCGCGGGGGGCACGGTGCTGACGCCGGACGTGACCACGACGGTGCACTGGTCCACCGACGCCGAGCAGCTGATCCTCAAGGTCTCCCGCGTCGGCCTCGAGTCGCACCTGTCCGACCTGCTGGGCCGCCCGGTCGGCGACGTCGTCGGGTTCGACCTCGGCCTCGACCTCACCACCGACGCCGGCCGGTCGCTGCTGCGCTCGGTGGAGTTCCTGGCCTCCGAGCTCGACCGGCCCGGCGGCCTCGCCGCCTCGCCGCTGGCGCGCGCCCAGCTCGAGTCGTACGTGCTCACCCAGCTGCTGCTCGCCGGGCGCCACCAGTACTCCGACGCGCTCGCCGGACGCGAGGACCGCACCCGCCTGGGCCGGCTCGCCCCGGTCGTCGCCTACGTCGACGAGAACGCCGACGCCGAGCTCACCCCCGAGCTGCTGGCGCGGGTGGCGTGCGTGTCGGTCCGCACCCTGCACGGCGCGTTCGCCGACCAGCTCGGCGTGTCACCGATGGCCTACGTGCGCGGCGTCCGTCTGGCCAAGGTCCGCGCCGAGCTGCTGGCGGGGGACCCCGAGCGGGTGCGCGTCACCGACGTGGCCTCCCGCTGGGGCTTCTTCCACCAGTCCCGCTTCGCGCAGCAGTACCGCGACCAGTTCGGCGAGCTGCCCAGCGCGACCCTGCAGCGGTGAGGGCCGCCGCTGCAGCGAGGGGATAGTCCGACCCCGGTCGCCGACCTAGCCTCTGTGACGTGGCTGACACGCAGAGCACCCCCGGCACCGACCTCGAGACCTTCGGGCTGTTCATCGGCGGCGAG
The DNA here is from genome assembly GCF_039529515.1 of Nocardioides lentus. Taxonomy (NCBI): domain Bacteria; kingdom Bacillati; phylum Actinomycetota; class Actinomycetes; order Propionibacteriales; family Nocardioidaceae; genus Nocardioides; species Nocardioides lentus. Next base: position 180,558 of record NZ_BAAAMY010000005.1, on the reverse strand, counting down.
ACCGTCGACGCGGCCTCGGGGGCGACCTTCGAGAGCACCAACCCCTACACCGGGCAGCCGTGGGCGCGCCTGGCCGACGGCGGTGCGGAGGACGTCGACCGCGCCGTCGCCAGCGCCCGCGCGGCCTTCGAGGGGGAGTGGGGCGCGACCAGCGGCTTCGAGCGCGCCCGGATCCTGCGCGACGTGGCCGCCGCGATCACCGAGAACGCCGAGCGGCTGGCGCTGCTCGAGGTGCGCGACTCCGGCAAGCTGATGCGCGAGATGCGCGGCCAGCTGAAGGGCCTCGGCAACTGGTACCTGTACTTCTCCGGCCTCGCCGACAAGCTCGAGGGCAAGACCGTCCCGCAGCTTGCGCCGCAGACCTACTTCGGCTACACGCTCAAGGAGCCCGTCGGGGTCGTCGGCTGCATCACGCCGTGGAACTCCCCGCTGCTGCTGCTGACCTTCAAGCTCGCGCCCCTGCTGGCGGCCGGCTGCACCGCGGTGGTCAAGCCGAGCGAGCACGCCCCGGCCTCGACGGTGGCCTTCGCCCAGGTGCTGCACGAGGCGGGACTGCCCGCCGGCGTGCTCAACGTCGTCACCGGGTGGAGCCGCGAGACCGGCGAGGCGCTGTCGTCGCACACCGGCGTCGACAAGCTCGCCTTCACCGGCTCCACCGCGACCGGCGCCGCCGTCGCGCGGGCGGCGGTGTCCAACATCAACCGCGTGACCCTCGAGCTGGGCGGCAAGTCCCCGCAGGTCGTCTTCGCCGACGCCGACCTCGACGCCGCCGCGAACGGCGTGGTCGCCGGCGTCTTCGCCGCCACCGGCCAGACCTGCATGGCGGGCTCCCGGCTGATCGTCCACGAGTCCGTCAAGGACGAGCTGGTCGCCAAGATCGCGGAGCGTGCCGACAGCATCGTGCAGGGCGACCCGACCGAGGCCGACACCGAGATGGGCCCGGTCGCCAACCGCCCGCAGTACGAGAAGGTGATGGGCTACCTCGACACCGCCCGCAGCGAGGGCGCCGAGATCGTCGCCGGCGGCGTCGCCAACGACGAGCTGGGTGGGCTGTTCGTGAAGCCGACCGTCGTCGTCGCCGCCCCCGACTCGACGATCGTCAAGGAGGAGGTCTTCGGGCCGGTCCTGGCGGCCTACACCTTCACCGACGAGGACGAGGCGGTGCGCCTCGCCAACGACACGCCGTACGGGCTGGCGGGGGCGGTGTGGACGAAGGACGTCCACACCGCGCACCGGGTGGCCGGGCGCATCCGGGCCGGCACGGTCTGGATCAACGCCTACCGCGCCGTCGCCCCCAACATGCCGTTCGGCGGCTACGGGATGTCCGGCATCGGCCGCGAGAACGGCGCGGACGCCGTCAACGAGTACCTCGAGACCAAGTCGGTGTTCGTCGAGCTCACCGGCGGCACCCGCGACCCGTTCCAGCTGGGCTGAGGCCCGCGGGTCCGGCCGACGACCCGACGGATCGGCCGGATCCGCTGACGGCGGGGGACCCGCGGGCGCAGGATCGGCGCGTGCGCTCCCGAAGCCCGCTGCTCCTGGTCGCGTCCGCCCTCCTCGTGGGCGTGCCCGCGCTGTCCCCCGCCGTCCCGTCCTCCGCCGTGCCGGGCCCGGGGGAGCCGTCCGCGGGTGCGGGCTGCGCCGAGCCCCTGTTCGGCACGGAGGTGAGGGCGGCCTCGGCGCGCTCCGCCACGCCCGCGCGGTTCGCGGAGGCGCTCGCGCGCCACGGCGACGTCGCCGCCGACGTGGCGGCCGCGGCCCGCACGGACCCGGCGCTGTGGCTGGACAGGTGCGGTCGCGCGCTCTACCGCGACCCCGTGCCGGCGGACCTGCCGGACAGCCGCCCCGCCGCCCGGGGCGCCGGCCCCGCGGTCCCGGCGGGGACCGACGTCCTCGCGCTGTCGTCCCGGCCGGGGGCCGCGCGGACCATCCACCTCGAGTTCACCGGCCGTGACGTCGCCCGGTCGGCCTGGCACGACGGCCCGTTCACGGCGCCCGCCTTCAGCGCCGACGCCGACCCGACGACGCTGAGCGCCGCGGAGCGCTCCGAGGTCTACGCCACCTGGCTGACGGTCGCCGAGGACTTCGCGCCGTTCGACGTGGACGTGACCACCGCCGACCCCGGGGTCGACGCGATCACCCGCACGGACGCCTCCGACCTGCGCTACGGCGTGCGGATCGTGGTGTCGGACGTCCCCGAGGTCGCGGGCGGCTGCGGGTGCGGCGGGGTCGCCTACGTCGGCGTCTTCGACACCACCCACCGCCACGCCGACCACCAGCTCGGCTGGGTCTTCCCGGGCGCCCTGGGCGACGACGGCTGGGCCGTCGGAGAGGCCGCCAGCCACGAGGCCGGCCACACCCTCGGGCTCGACCACGACGGCCGCGGCACCTCGGCCTACCACGGGGGCGCGAAGGACTGGGCGCCGATCATGGGCGCCTCCTACGGCGCGGCGCTGGGCCAGTGGTCCCGGGGCGAGTACGCCGGGGCCACCAACCGCGAGGACGACCTCGCCGTGATGGCCGCCAACGGGGCCCCGCCGGTCGCCGACGACCACGCGGGACCGGGCGCGTCCGCGACGCCGATCGTGCCCGGGACGCCGCGCACCGGCGTGGTCGGCACCCGCGCCGACACGGACGCGTTCAGCTTCACCGGGGCGGGCGCGACCACCGTGCGGGTCACGCCGGTGGCGGCCGCCGCGAACCTCGACGTGGGCCTGCAGGTGCTCGCCGCCGACGGGACCGTCGTGGGCACCGCGGACCCGGCCGCGCCCAGCGGGTCGTCGCCGGCGCAGCCGTCGCCGGCCTGGCTCGCGGCCACCTGGACCGGCACCCTGCCGGCCGGCGGCGGACCCTTCACCGCCGTGGTCGACGGCGTCGGCGCGGGCGACGCCACCCTCACCCAGGGCGGCTACAGCGACTACGCCTCCCTCGGCCGCTACACGGTCCAGGTCGCGACGAGCGTCCCGCCCGAGCCGGAGCCGGAGCCGGAGCCGGAGCCGGAGCCCCTGACCCTGGCCTTCCTGACCGGCGCGGCCCTGCCCGCGGCGCGGCTGGGCCGGGCCTACCGCGCGGTGGTCCGGCTCGCGGGGCCCGCGGACCGCACGGTGCGCCCCACGGGCGGCGCCCTGCCCCGCGGGGTGCGGCTGACGACGGTCACCGACCGCGTCCGGCTGACCGGCAGCCCCCGTCGTACCGGCGGCTTCCGCGTCACCCTCGCGGCGGCCTCGGGCGACGGGCAGACGGCGACGCGGACGTTCGTCCTGCGCGTGCGCCGCTAGACCAGGGCCGAGGCCTCCGCGGCGGGCTCGGCCTCGTCGTTGCCGCGGGCGACCGCGCGAGCCCAGGCCGGCCGACAGACGAGGGCCAGCACGAGCGCGAGCGCCGTCGCGGTCACGGTGACCGAGAAGGCCGCGGTGTGCCCGGCGCCCTCCCCGGCCGCGTCGGCGAGGCGGCCGGCGGTGCCGGAGCCCACGGCGTACCCGACCCCGGTGGCGGCGGCCAGCAGGGTCATGGCCGCCCCGACGCGGGCGGCGGGCACGATGCGCTCGCCGAGGCTGAACACCGCGATCATGTACGGCGCGACCGCCAGGCCGAGGACGGCCACGACCGGGACGGCGGTGGCGGGCGACGACACCAGCAGCAGCGGGGCGCCGAGCACGACGAGGCCGACGGCGGCCGCGAGGACGCGACGGTCGTGGCCGATCCGCGCCGGCAGGTACGCCGTCGCGAGGCCGGCGACGACGCTGCCGACGCCGAGCGTGGCGTGGATCCCGCCCGCGGCGCCGGGCTGGCCGGCGGCGGTGGCGAGCGCGGTGGCGCCGGTCTGCACCGAGCCGAACAGAGTGCCGATCAGGGCCTGGGCGAGCATCAGCGCGGCGAACGCGCCGGTGACGAGCCGCCCGTCGCCGAGCCGCCGCACGGCACCCCCGGTGAGGGCGGCGGTCCGGTGCAGCGCGAAGGCGGTGCCGAACACGGCGAGGAGGCCGGCGGCGACCAGCAGCGAGCCCCCGGGGGAGATCACGACGGCGACGGCGCCGACGAGGGCGGGCCCCAGGACGAACGACGCCTCGTCGGCCGCGCCCTCGTAGGAGAAGGCGGCGTCGACGAGACGGCGCTGCTCGCTGCCGGTGCCCGCGGTGACGGGCCGCCAGCGGACCCGGGCCAGCGGACCCACCTGGGGCATCACGAGACCCGCCAGGCCGGCGAGGACGACGAGCACGGGCGCGGGCAGCCCCGCGTGGGTCGCGCCCACCAGCCCGGTGAGCGCGCCGGCGCCGAGCAGGGACTGCACGAGCACGACGGTGCGTTGGCCGGTGCGGTCGGCGATCCCGCCGGCGACGGGCGAGCCCACGGCGTTGGCGACGGCGAGGGCGCCGGCGGCGAGGCCGCCCAGGCCGTAGGAGTCGGTGGCGCCGGAGACGAGCAGCAGCGTGCCGAGCTGGCTCATCGCGAGCGGCAGCCGCCCGAGGAAGGCGACGAGGACGTAGGCGGGTCCGGCGAGCTGGAACAGCCGCCGGTAGGTGCGAAGCGGTGACACGGGTTCTCCTGGGTGTGCAGCAGCCGCCGCGCCGACCCACCTCCAGAACGCGGACGAACCCTGTGCTCCGCCGATCCTAGCCGGAACGAAGGGTTGCCTTCCCTTTCTGGAATGGTTCCAGAAAAGGTGGGAGACTCGGGTCATCGCCCACGGACCCGACCCTCGAGGAGTGCTCATGACCGAGACCCTGACCCCCACCGACCAGCACGTCGCCCGCCCGCCGTTCCAGGCCTCCGAGCGCCTCGCCACGCACCTCCAGGCCCTGCTGGTCGACCTCACCGACCTCCACCTGGTGGGCAAGCAGGCCCACTGGAACGTCGTCGGCCCGAACTTCCGCGACCTGCACCTGCAGCTCGACGAGGTCGTCGACGACGCGCGGAACTTCTCCGACACCGTGGCCGAGCGGATGCGCGCGCTCTACGTGACCCCCGACGCCCGCGCGAAGACCGTCGGCGAGCAGTCCAGCCTGCCGCCGTTCCCCGCCACCGAGGTCGACACCGCCGAGACCGTGGACCGCATCGTCGCGGCGGTCTACGCCGTCGCCGGCACCGGCCGCCGCATCCACGACGAGGTGGACGCCGAGGACCCGACGTCGGCCGACATCATCCACTCCATCCTCGAGCGCCTCGAGCAGCTCGCCTGGATGATCGACGCCGAGAACCGCGTCGCCAACCGCAGCCTGCCGCGCCCGATCCACCGCTGAGCAGGACCGACCGCCGAGCGCGGTCCGGCCCGAGGCCCGTCCCGCACCGCGGGGCGGGCCTCGCTGCTCCAGAGCTCGCCGCTCCGGGACTCAGCGCTCCAGCAGCGCGCGCGAGGCCAGGAACCTCTCGACGGTGATCCGCAGGGCCACGCGCTCGGGGTTCTCGCGCGGCACGCGGTAGCGGGCGGCGTACCGCTCCTCGGCGCGGGCGACCGACGCCCGGTCCGTCAGCACCTCGGCGCGCCCCTCCAACGAGGACCAGCGGCCGCCGTCGACCGCGCCGGCCGAGACGCGCGGGTCGCGGGCCGCCTGCCGGGCCTTCGCGGAGCCGCCGGTGGTGATCACCCAGGCGCACTCCCACTCGTGGTCCAGCGCCACCCCGACGGCGACCACGTGCGGCCGCCCGTCGGCGTACAGCGTGGTGAGCGTGCAGAGGTGCCGCTCGGTCCAGAAGTCCCGCAGGCCGACGGGGAAGTCGCCCCACCCCGGGCGCCAGCTCATGCTCATGGCCCGAGCCTGGCAGGTCTCAGAGGACGGCGGGCGACCCGGTGCGCCCCGACCGCGCCGCCCGGCCCCCGCCGAGGCGCACGCGGATGACGGCGGCGAGGACCACCAGGGCGGCGACCACGGCCGCGACCGCGACCAGGACGCTCGCGGGGGAGTCGGTGAGGCGGCCCTGGGCCAGCCAGGCCAGGCCCCAGGCCGTGGCCCCCGCGACCGTGACCCGGCCGCCCAGGCGCTGCGCGAGCACGACGCCGCCGAGGGTGACCGCGGCCAGGACGACCAGCGCCACGACGTAGCCGAGGACCCCGGTGGGGTCCGTCCCGGCCTCGACCAGGGCGGCGGCGACGTTGGCGCCCGTCGCGACGGCCACCCAGCCCAGGTAGAGCCCCAGGGTGCCGTCGGTGACCACGGTGTCGACGAGGCCCCCGGACGGCGTGGCGGTGAGTCGGCGGCCGATCTCGACGAGCGTCGCGAGCAGGGCCGCGATCACCGCGACGCTGCCCCAGATCCACCCCTGCTGCACCACGAGCAGCCAGGCGGCGTTCAGCACCATCGAGGCCGCGACCCACCAGCCGATGCGGCGGTGGCGCTCGGAGGCCGCCTGGCCCGGGAGCCACTGCCAGACGGTGTACGCCGCGAGGCCGGCGTAGATGACCGACCAGATGGAGAACGCCGGGCCGGCGGGTGCGACCAGCGTGGAGTCGGCCGCGAGGGCGCCGCCCGAGACCGCGGAGACCTCCGTCCCGAGCACCCCCACCCCGACGAGGGTGCCGAGGACGCACGCGACCTCGGCGACGGTGACGGTGACCTGGCGGGCGCGGTCGGCGCCGGTGGGGGTGCTCATGCGCCAAGTGTTTCACGAAGTTAACGACTTTCAAGCGCCCGTGGAGCGTCGGGACCCCCGGGTACCGTCGCGGGCATGACGCTGCCCCCGGCCCTCGCCCGTGGTCTCGACACCGTCCTGGACCGCGCGGTCGTCCCCGGCTACACCTCGATCGGGCCCGCCGTCCGGCGTCGGCTCGGAACCTGGCCCGCCGACCCCGCCCCCGCCGCGCTCGCGCAGCGCACGGCCCTGGTCACCGGCGCGTCCTCCGGCCTCGGCATCGCCGCCGCCGAGGGCCTCGCGCGCCTCGGGGCCACGGTGCGGCTCGTGGTCCGCGACCCCGCCAAGGGGGAGCGGGCCCGCGCGGAGATCCTCCGCGCCGTGCCCGGCGCCGACGTGACCGTGGAGCGCTGCGACGTGGGCGACCTCGACGACGTGCGCCGCTTCGTCGCCGACAACGGCGAGCTCAGCGGCGACGCGGCCGTCGACGTGCTCGTGCACAACGCGGGCGTGATGCCGCCGGAGCGCACCGAGTCCGCGCAGGGTCACGAGCTGTCGATGGCCGTGCACGTGCTCGGCCCGGTGCTGATGAGCGAGCTGCTGGCGCCCCGGATGAGCGAGACGCGGGTGGTGTTCGTGACCTCCGGCGGGATGTACGCCCAGAGGCTCCGCACCGACGACCTCGGCTACCACGACGGCGACTACTCGCCGACGACGGCGTACGCCCGCTCCAAGCGGGCCCAGGTCGAGCTGCTGCCCGTCCTGGCCCAGCGCTGGGGCGCGCAGCGCACCTTCGTCGCGGCCATGCACCCCGGCTGGGCTGCGACGCCGGGCGTCACCGAGTCCCTGCCCACCTTCGACAAGCTGCTCGGTCCCGTGCTCCGCGATCCCGCCGAGGGCATCGACACCGCCGTGTGGCTCGCCGCGAGGACCCCGACCCCCGAGTCGGGGCTGCTGTGGCACGACCGCCGGGCGCGCCCGACCAGCCTGCTGCCCCACACCCGCCCGAGCACCGCCCAGCGCCAGGAGCTCTGGGACTGGGTGCGCCGCGTCACGCAGCTGCCGTAGCCGCCGGCGCGACCCCGCAGGCCCGGCCGCGGCGGTCTCGACCCGCGGCCGCGACCTCGCAGGCTCGGTCGCGCTCGCTCGACCTGACCCGCGTCGCGGCCTCGCAGGCCCGGCCGCGGCGGTCTCGACCCGCGGCCGCGACCTCGCAGGCTCGGTCGCGCGCTCGCTCGACCTGACCCGCGTCGCGGCCTCGCAGGCTCGGCCGCGGCGGGTCAGATCCAGCGCGAGAACCAGATCCGGTCGAGCCACTCGGCGTTGGTGAGCAGCCCGTCGGTCCAGATGGGCCAGAACCAGGCGAAGTTGACGAGGACGAGCAGCACGAACGAGCCGGCCGCCACCACCCCCGCCGTACGACGGGTGGAGGCGCCGCGGCCCGGGCCGACCATCGCGCCCATCACCATCGTGGTCGCGAGGACGGTGAACGGCAGCATGGCCATCGCGTAGAACACGAAGATCGGTCGGTCGGCGTTGGCCAGCCACGGCAGCCAGGCGGCGAGCGCGCCGACCACCGGGAGCCCGAAGCGCCAGTCGCGACGGCCCACCCACAGCACGGCCGAGGCGAGCAGGGCGAGCGCCCCGCCCCACCACAGGACCGGGGTGCCGAGGATCAGCACCTGCCGCAGGCAGTCGCTGCCCTCGCGCGCCTCGCAGCCCTGCTCGCCGGGGGCGATGTCGAGCTGCGCGTCGACCCCGACGGGGCGCCCGAGCAGCGGCCAGCCCCACGGGCTGGACTCGTAGGTGTGGTCGGAGCAGTCGAGGAAGTGGGTGTGGAACACGTAGACGTCGCGGTGGTAGGCCGCGAGCGAGCGCAGGGACTGGGCGACCTCGCCGAGGCCGGAGGCGTCGGGCTCGGTGGCCGTGGGCCAGCGGGCGTCGGGGTCGCTGACCGGGTCGGAGTCGCAGTCGGCGGCGGGCGAGACGAACTGGGTGTACTGCGTCTGCGACAGCGCCTGCTCGTACTCCTCGGCGTGGACCAGCCACCCGGTCCAGCTCGCGACGTAGACCACGGCGGCGACCACGACGAGGTAGCCGAACGCGGGCAGCCCGTCGACCAGCACCGAGCGCAGCAGCGCCCGACGCACGCCGAGGCGACGGCGGAGCCCGGCACCCCACAGCCACACCACGACCCCGACCACGGCCATCAGGTAGAGCGCGGTCCACTTCGTGCCGACCGCGAGGCCGAGGCACACCCCGGCCGCGAGCAGCCAGGGGCGCCAGAGCAGGGCCCGGACCGGCCCCCAGCCCGTGCCGTCCCCGGGGGTGGGGGAGCGGGCCTCGAGCCGGTCGCGGACGCGGTCGCGGTCGACCACGACGGCCGCGACGGCCATCAGCAGGAACAGCGCGAGGAAGATGTCGAGCAGCGCCAGCCGCGAGAGCACGAGGTGCATCCCGTCGAGGCACAGGAGCAGCCCGGCGACGCAGCCGAGCACCGTCGAGCCGGTCATCCGGCGCGCCAGGCGACACATCACCAGGACCATCAGCGAGCCCGCGACCACGGCCGAGACCCGCCAGCCGAACGGCGTCATCCCGAACGCCCACTCGCCGGCCGCGATCAGCCACTTGCCGACCTCGGGATGCACGATCATCGACGGCCCGTCCGCCCAGACCGCGTCGGTGCGGCCGGCGAGGATCATCGCGTCCGCGTCCTCGAGGCTGTCGCGGACGTAGCCGAAGTTCAGCAGCGACCACGCGTCCTTGGCGTAGTAGGTCTCGTCGAAGGCGAAGTCGTCGGGCCGGCCGAGGTGCACCAGCCGCAGGCCGAGCGCGAGCAGGGCGACCGCGAGCGCGGCCCCCCAGTCGCCGAGACGCTGCCGCCCGGTGCGCGCGGCCAGCAGCGCCCGCCGTCCCCGGCGCCGCGCGGGGGCGCCCGCGGGAGGGGGCCCCGGTGCGGGGGCCGCCTCGGGCGTGAGGGTGCCGGTCACGCCCCGATCCTTGCAGCCGCGCCTACGGCGGCGCCCCGTCCGGCTGCGAGGATCGGTCCATGACCGGAGTCCTCGTCCTCGCCGCGACCCCCATCGGGCGCGTCGGCGACGCGCCGCCCCGCCTGGCCGCCGAGCTCGCCGGCGCCGACGTGGTGGCGGCGGAGGACACCCGCCGGCTGCGCCGCCTCGTCGGCGAGCTCGGCGTCGAGCTGTCCGGGCGGGTCGTGTCCTACTTCGAGGGCAACGAGGCGGCCCGCACGCCGGCACTGCTCGAGGAGCTGCTCGGCGGGGCGCGGGTGCTGCTGGTCACCGACGCGGGGATGCCCAGCGTCTCCGACCCCGGGTTCCGGCTGGTGGCGGCCGCGGTGACCGCCGACGTCCCCGTCACGGCCGTGCCGGGGCCGTCCGCGGTGCTCACCGCCCTCGCGGTCTCGGCGCTGCCGACCGACCGGTTCTGCTTCGAGGGCTTCGTGCCCCGCAAGCCGGGCGAGCGGGCGCGCCGCCTGGGCGCGCTGGCGACGGAGGAGCGGACGATGGTGTTCTTCGAGTCCCCCCACCGCACCGGCGCGACCCTCGCGGCGATGGCGGAGGCCTTCGGCGCCGACCGACCCGCCGCGGTCTGCCGCGAGCTCACCAAGACCTACGAGGAGGTCCGGCGCGGACCGCTGGCCGACCTCGTGGACTGGGCCGCCGAGGGCGTGCGCGGCGAGGTCACCCTGGTCGTCGGCGGGTCGCCGGTCCCCGAGGTCGACGACGACCCCGCCTCCCTGCGGGCCGCCGTCGCCGCGCAGGAGGCCGCCGGGCTCTCCCGCAAGGACGCCGTCAAGGCGGTCGCCGCGGCCACCGGCGTCGGCCGCCGCACCGTGTACGACGCGGCCCACGCCGGGCCGGGCCCCGACGACGCCCCCGCCTAGGCTCGGCCCATGAGCCGCATCCGCACCTACGCCCACGAGGGCCTCCGGTTCGACGTCGAGGACTCCGGCCCCGAGGACGGCGAGGTCGTGGTGATGCTCCACGGCTTCCCGCAGCGCCACACCTCGTGGCGCCACGTCGCCCCCCGGCTGCACGAGGCCGGCCTGCGCACGCTCGCCCCCGACCTGCGCGGCTACTCGCCCGGGGCGCGGCCGCGGCGGCGCTCGGCGTACTCGCTGCAGCACCACGTCGGCGACACCGTCGCCCTCGCCGAGCTGACCGGCGGCCCCGTCCACCTGCTCGGCCACGACTGGGGCGGCGCGATCGCCTGGTCGACGGCGGGCTCGCACCCCGAGCACGTCCGCACCCTGACCGTCGTGTCCACGCCGCACCCGCGGGCCTTCAAGCGGGCCCTCGGCACGCGCGAGCAGGCGGCCCGGTCCTGGTACATGGGGGCCTTCCAGGTGCCGTTCCTGCCCGAGCTGCTCGCCGGTCTCGCGCCGCGGCGCTTCGAGCGGTTCCTCGCGGCGTCGGGGATGACGGCGGAGGACCTCGAGCGCTTCCGCACCGAGATCCTCGCGTACGGCGCGCTGCCGGGCGGGCTGGGCATCTACCGCGGCATGCCGTTCTCGGCGAGCGGCACCGGGCGCACGGTGCGCGTGCCCACCACGTACCTGTGGAGCACGCGCGACACCGCGCTCGGCCGACCCGCCGCGGAGGCCAGCGCGGCCTTCGTGAAGGCCGACTACGACTTCCGGGTGCTCGAGGGGGTCAGCCACTGGGTGCCCGAGCACGCCCCGGACGCCGTCGCCGACGCGGCGCTGGCGCGCATCACCGGGGCCCGCGCGTGAGCGGGCGCCCCGAGGCGCCCGAGCCGCTGCCGCACCCGGTGGTCGACAACCACTGCCACCTCGACGTCACCCGCGGCGACGAGGAGGCGGTGCCCGTGGAGCGGGCCCTCGCCGACGCCGCCGCCGTCGGGGTCACCCGGATCGTCCAGATCGGCTGCGACCTGCCCGGTGCGCGGTGGGCCGTCGAGCAGGCCGGCGCGCACGCCGCCGTCGTCGCGGGCGTCGCGCTGCACCCCAACGAGGCGCCGCTGCTCGCCGCGCAAGGTCGGCTCGAGGAGGCGCTCGCCGAGATCGAGGCCCTCGCCGCGGCCCACGACGACGTGCGGGCGGTGGGGGAGACGGGCATGGACGCGTTCCGCACCGGCGAGGAGGGCCGGGCCGCGCAGGAGGAGAGCTTCCGCCGCCACGTCGACATCGCGAAGCGCCTGGACCGGACGCTGGTGATCCACGACCGCGACACCCACGACGAGGTCCTCGCGGTCATCGACTCCGAGGGTGCACCCGAGCGGTGGGTGATGCACTGCTTCTCCGGCGACGCCGACTTCGCCCGCGCCTGCCTCGACCGCGGGGCCCACCTCTCGTTCGCCGGCACGGTCACCTTCTCGAACGCCGGGACGCTGCGCGAGGCCCTCGCCGTCGTGCCGCGCGACCGGCTGCTGGTCGAGACCGACGCGCCGTACCTGACGCCCACGCCGTACCGGGGCCGCACGAACGCCTCCTACCTGGTGCCGCTGACCGTCCGCGCGATGGCGGAGGTGCGCGGCGACGACCTCGGCGAGCTGTGCGCCGCGATCGACGCCAACACCTCCGCCGCCTTCGGGGGCGCCTGGTAGCGCCGAGCACCCCTGGCGCTCCGGGTGCGCACCGACGAGTTTGCATCCTCCCTACCCGTCGGTATGGTCGACTGCTTGTTGGCCGGAATCGGGCACATCCGCAGCAGCAGCTGCCCCGCGCCATCCCCCGCGACCCCCTTCCCCCGCCGTCGGTCGCGTGCCCGAGGTCCGGAGAGCACGACGTACGGAGATCCGTGGTTTCCCCCGAGAACCCCACCCCTGCAGTCCCCCCCGTCCCCACCCCCGACGACGCCGGCCCCGACGCGCCGCGACGAGGTCGCCTCGCCCGGCTGCTCGGCACCCGTGCGGTGCTGGTCGGGCTGGTCTCGGTCGTCGCGCTCGCGGTGGTCGGCTCCACCGTCGGCTACGCGGCGATGAGCAAGTCGGTGACCGTGACCCTGGACGGCGAGCCGCGTGAGGTGTCCGCGTTCGGCGGCACCGTCGGCGACCTGCTGGAGTCCGAGGGCATCGAGGTCGGCGAGCGCGACCGCGTGCTGCCGGCGCTCGACGAGTCCGTGACCGACGGCAGCGAGATCTCGGTCCGCTTCGCGCGTCCGCTCGAGATGGTCGTCGACGGCGAGGAGTCGACCCACTGGGTCACCGCGCTGGACGTCGACTCCGCGCTGCAGCAGATCGGCGACCGCTTCGCCGGCGCCGCGCTGTCGGCGAGCCGCGGCGCCGAGATCGAGCGCGGCGGGCTCACCCTCGAGGTGGTCACCCCCAAGAGGCTCGACGTGACGATGGGCGCGAAGAAGACCCGCACCCGCACGCTGACGGCGCTGACCGTCTCCGACGCCCTCGACGAGCTGGGCACGGAGCTCGGCGAGCACGACCGGGTCGCCCCGGGCCTCGACGCCGAGCTCGCCGACGGCGACGAGCTGACCGTCACCCGCATCTCGTTCGAGCGCGACCGCGTGAAGGACGAGGCGATCGGCCACGACACCGTGGAGCGCACCTCCGACGACCTGTACGTCGACGAGGAGGAGGTCACCACCGAGGGCCGCGACGGCGTCCGCGACGTGACCTACGAGCGCAAGATCCGCAACGGCGAGGTCGTCGCCACCGAGGTGGTCCGCTCCGAGGTCGTGCGCGAGCCGGTCACCGAGGTGGTCACCGTCGGCACCCAGGAGCGCGAGGTCGAGGCCCCGGCGGAGGACTTCTCGGGCGGCGACACCGTCTGGGACGCCCTCGCGGCGTGCGAGTCCGGCGGCAACTGGGCCATCAACACCGGCAACGGCTACTACGGCGGCCTGCAGTTCAACCTCGGCACCTGGCAGGCGTACGGCGGCACCGGGCTGCCCAGCGACAACTCCCGCGAGGCGCAGATCGCCGTGGCGACCCGCCTGCGCGACGCCACCGGCGGCTACGGCTCCTGGCCGTCCTGCTCGGCCAAGCTCGGCCTGCCCCAGTAGGCGAGGATGAGCGCATGACGACGGCCGGCCCCCGGCTGCTGGGGCCGGCCGACGTCCGGGCCCTGGCGGCCTCGATCGGGCTGCGCCCGACCAAGCAGCGTGGCCAGAACTTCGTCGTCGACGCCAACACCTGCCGCCGCATCGTGCGGGAGGCCCGCGTCGGCCCCGAGGACGTCGTCGTCGAGGTCGGCCCCGGCCTGGGGTCGCTGACGCTGGCCCTGCTGGAGGCCGCGCGGCGCGTGGTCGCCGTCGAGGTCGACCCCGACCTCGCCCGGCTGCTGCCGGCCACGGTCGCCGAGCGCGCCCCCGGGATCGAGGCGGACGCGTTCGAGGTCGTCGAGGCCGACGCGTTGCGCGTGACCGGGCTGCCCGGCCCCGCGCCCACGGCGCTCGTGGCCAACCTGCCCTACAACGTGTCCGTGCCCGTGCTGCTGCACCTGCTCGCCCTGCTGCCCTCGCTCGAGAAGGGGATGGTGATGGTCCAGGCGGAGGTCGCCGACCGGCTCAGCGCACCCCCCGGCTCCAAGACCTACGGCGTGCCCTCGGTGAAGGCGGCGTGGTTCGCCGACGTCCGCCGGGCGGGGTCCGTGGGGCGCCAGGTCTTCTGGCCGGTGCCCAACGTCGAGTCCGGGCTGGTGGCGTGGGTGCGGCGCGACCCGCCCCCGACCGCGGCCACGCGCGAGGACGTCTTCGCGGTCGTCGACGCGGCGTTCGCGCAGCGGCGCAAGACGATCCGCACCGCACTGCGGGGCGCGGGGTACCCGACCGAGGCGGTCGACGTCGCGTTGACCCGTGCGGGGGTGCAGCCGAGCGCCCGAGGTGAGATTCTGGGCGTCCACGACTTCGCGCTCATCGCGGAGGGTCTGGCCATGGGGAGCGGGTGGGGACGATGACGGACGCGGGCGCCACGGGCGCGGGCGTCACGGTCCGCACCCCCGCCAAGGTCAACCTCCACCTCGGCGTGGGCCACGTGCGACCCGACGGCTTCCACCCCCTCGACACCGTCTTCCACGCCATCTCGCTCTACGACGACGTGACCGTGTCCTCGGGCGACCCGGGGTCGGGTCCGCGGGTGCGCGTGCTCGGCGAGGCGCACGTGGGCCTCGACGAGGTGCCCGTCGACGGCGACAACCTGGCCCACCGGGCCGCGCGGCTGCTGGGCCGCAGCGAGGGGCTCGCCCCCGACGTGCTGGTGGAGATCCACAAGTCGATCCCCGTCGCCGGCGGCCTGGCGGGCGGGTCCGCCGACGCGGCCGCCACGCTGGTCGCGCTCGACCGGCTCTGGGGCACCGAGGTCGCCGACGTCGACCTCTACCGGCTGGCCGCCGAGCTGGGCAGCGACGTGTCCTTCGCGCTGCTCGGGGGGAGCGCCCGGGGCACCGGCCGCGGCGAGGTGCTGCAGCGCCTGACCGACCACGGGTCCTGGTGGTGGGTCGTGGTCATCGCCGCCGAGGGCCTCTCCACGCCGGCGGTCTACCGCCGTTTTGACGAGCTGTTCACCACCGCGCCGGCCAAGCCGTCGCCCGGCGCCGACGTCGAGCGCGCGCTGGCCAACGGCGACCCGGCCGCGCTGGCCCGCGCCCTGCGCAACGACCTCGAGCCGGCCGCCCTGGACCTGCGTCCCGAGCTCGACGGCCTGATCCACCGCGGCGAGGCCGCGGGCGCGCTGCGCGGCCTGGTGTCCGGCTCGGGCCCCACCTGCGTCTTCCTGTGCGCCGACGCCGCGACCGCCCGCGCGGTGGCCGGCGAGCTGCAGGCGACCGAGGGGCCCCGCGGCGCCCACGTGCTGGTCGCCACCGGCCCGGCGGCGGGCGCCCACCGGGTCACCTACGACCGCCCCGTCGAGGCCCCGTGAGCGCCGCCGGCACCAACCTCGTCAACTTCGAGCAGGTCTCCAAGTCCTACGGCGTGCGCCCGCTGCTCGCGTCGGTGTCGCTCGGGATCGGCGTGGGGGAGCGGATCGGCGTCGTGGGCCGCAACGGCGACGGCAAGACCACGCTGCTCGAGGTGCTGACCGGCGTCGAGGAGCCGGACGACGGGCGCGTCTCGCGCACCCGCGGCCTCGTCGTGGGCCACCTCGCGCAGGGCGACGACCTCGACGACACCTCGACGGTGCGCGAGACCGTGCTCGGCGGGCGCGCCGACCACGAGTGGGCCGCCGACACCACCACCCGGGAGGTCGTCACCGAGCTGCTCGCCGGGGTCTCGCTGGACCGCGGCGTCGCCGGGCTGTCGGGCGGCGAGCGCCGCCGCTGCGCGCTGGCCGCGCTGCTGCTCGGCCACCAGGACCTGCTGGTCCTCGACGAGCCCACCAACCACCTCGACGTCGAGGCCGTCTCCTGGCTGGCCTCCCACCTGCTGACCCGCGGCGGCGCCCTGGTCGTGGTCACCCACGACCGGTGGTTCCTCGACGAGGTCTGCACCGCCACCTGGGAGGTCCACGACGGCGTCGTCGACGCCTACGAGGGCGGCTACGCCGCATTCGTGCTGGCCAAGGCCGAGCGGCAGCGGCAGGCCGCGGCGGCCGAGAACCGCCGCCAGAACCTGGTGCGCAAGGAGCTCGCCTGGCTGCGCCGCGGCCCGCCGGCGCGGACCTCCAAGCCGCGGTTCCGCATCGAGGCGGCCAACCGGCTGATCGAGGACGTGCCGCCCCCGCGCGACCGCCTGGAGCTGGAGCGCTTCGCCGCGCAGCGGCTCGGCAAGGACGTCGTGGACGTGGAGGACGTCGACCTGGTGCGCGGCGAGCGGCAGCTGCTGCGCCACGCCACGTGGCGCCTCGGACCCGGCGACCGCGTCGGGATCGTGGGCGTCAACGGTGCCGGCAAGTCCTCCGTGCTGCGCCTGCTGGAC
Organism: Nocardioides lentus; assembly: GCF_039529515.1. Lineage (NCBI taxonomy): Bacteria > Bacillati > Actinomycetota > Actinomycetes > Propionibacteriales > Nocardioidaceae > Nocardioides > Nocardioides lentus. The sequence goes on along the minus strand of NZ_BAAAMY010000005.1, from coordinate 164,143 downwards.
GGCAGCCTCCCCCCGCAGGCCGGGCGGGTGCGGCACGGCCGCACGGTCGCGCTCCAGCACCTGACCCAGCAGCTCGACGACCTCGACCCCGCCCAGCGCGTCATCGACACGGTCGCCGACCCGGTCGAGGGCAGCTCCATGCTGGAGCGCTTCGGCTTCACCGGCGACAAGCTGACCACCCGGATCGGCGACCTGTCCGGCGGCGAGCGCCGGCGGCTGCAGATGATGGTGCTGCTGCTGACCGAGCCCAACGTGCTGCTGCTCGACGAGCCCACCAACGACCTCGACATCGAGACCTTGAACGTGCTCGAGGACTTCCTCGACGGCTGGCCCGGCACGCTCGTGGTCGTCTCCCACGACCGGTACTTCCTCGAGCGCACCACCGACGCCACCTGGGCGCTGCTCGGCGACGGGCAGATCTCGCTGCTGCCCCGCGGGGTCGACGAGTACCTGGAGCGCCGCGCCCGCGGCGCCGTCGAGGCCGCGGACACCGCCCGCGCCGACCGCCGCGACGCGCAGGGCGCCGCTCCGGCCGACGGGCCCGCCGTACGCCGGGCCGGGAGCGCGGAGGAGCGCGAGGCCCGCAAGGAGATGAACCGCCTCGAGCGCCGGCTCAGCAAGATCGCCCAGGCCGAGGCCGCCCTCGACGCCGAGGTCCTCGAGCACGCCACCGACCACGTCCGCCTCGCTGACGTCTCGGCCCGTCTCGCCGCCCTCGGGCGCGAGAAGGACGAGGTCGAGGAGGCCTGGATGGCCGCCGCCGAGCTCGCCGAGGGCTAGCTAGGCGAACGGCACCAGCAGCGTGCGCAGCAGCGCGGCGAGGCGGGTGCGGTCGTCCTCGCTGAGGCCGGTCATGAAGCCCTGCTCCGCGGCGAGCAGCGCCTCGAACGCGCCGTCGACGCACGCCTTGCCCTCGCCGGTCAGGCGCACCAGGACGCCGCGACGGTCGCGGGGGTCGGGGAGGCGCTCGACGAGGTCGCGGGCGACGAGCCGGTCGACGCGGTTGGTCATCGTCCCGCTGGTCACGAGCGTCTCGTGCAGCAGCCGCTTCGGCGACAGCTCGTACGGCGGGCCCGCGCGGCGCAGCGCGGCGAGGACGTCGAACTCCCACGACTCCACGTGGTGGGCGGCGAAGGCCTCGCGACGGGCGAGGTCCAGCCGACGGGCCAGCCGGGTGATCCGGCTGAAGACCTCGACGGGCGCGAGGTCGAGGTCGGCGCGCTCGCGCGCCCACGCCTCCACCAGCTCGTCGACCTCGTCCCGCATCGGTCCATCGTAGGCCAGCATCGAGAATCTTGACGTCAAGACACTTTGGTCGCAGGATGGCCGCCATGAGCCGCACCAGCCACACCTGGGACCCGCAGCGCTACCTGGCGTACGCCGACGAGCGCGGGCGACCGTTCGTCGACCTGCTCGCCCGGGTGGGCGCCGCGGACCCGGCCACCGTCGTCGACCTCGGCTGCGGACCCGCCACGCTGACCCGGCTGCTGGCCGAGCGGTGGCCGGGCGCGGACGTGTTCGGCGTCGACTCCTCCGCCGAGATGGTCCAGGCGGCGGAGCCCGCCCCGGGCGTCCGGCTCGAGGTCGGCGACCTGCGCGACTGGGCCCCGCCGGCCCCCGTCGACGTCCTCGTCAGCAACGCGACGCTGCAGTGGCTCCCGGAGCACCTCGACCTGCTGCCCGGGCTCGTGGCCCGGGTGGCGCCGGGCGGCTGGCTGGCCTTCCAGGTGCCGGGCAACCTCGGCGAGCCCAGCCACACGATCCGCGCCGAGCTGGCCGCCGCCGCGCCGTACGCCGAGCACGTGCGCGACGTGGCCGTGCCCGTCTCGCACGAGCCCGCGGACTACCTGCGGGCGCTGGCGGTCCTGGGGTGCGAGGTCGACGCGTGGGAGACGACGTACCTGCACGTGCTGGCCGGCGAGGACCCCGTCCTCACCTGGGTGTCGGCCACGGGCGCGCGGCCCACCCTGCAGGCGCTGCCCGACGACCTCCGCCCGGGATTCGTGGCCGAGTACCGCCGGCGACTCGCCGCGGCGTACCCGCCGGAGCCGTGGGGCGTCGTCCTGCCGTTCCGCCGGATCTTCGTCGTCGCCCGGGTGCCGCAGCAGCCGCAGCGGTCGGGGGTGTCGGCGTGAGGATCCACCACGTGCAGGTCTGCTGCCCGCCCGGCGGCGAGGACCTCGCCCGCCGCTTCTGGTCGGACGGGCTGGGGCTGACCGAGGTCGAGAAGCCGGAGCCGCTGCGGGCCCGGGGTGGCTGCTGGTTCCGCTCGGGCGGTGGTGGCGACGGCCGTGTCGACGGTGGAGGCGTGGAGGTCCACGTCGGCGTCGAGGACCCGTTCCGGGCCGCCGGCAAGGCGCACCCGGCGCTCGTGGTCGGCGACGTCGCCGCGCTCGAGAGGGTCGCGGCCCGGCTGGAGGAGCTCGGGTTCACCGTGGACCGCAGCGAGCGCGCCACGTTCCCGGGCCACGAGCGCTTCCACTGCTTCGACGGGCAGCCGGACGGCACCGGAGACACGGGCACCGGCGGCCGGGGCAACCGCGTCGAGCTGCTCGCCGACTGAGCCCCGGACGCACGGACGCACCGGGGCCCGGGTGGGGCTCAGGCCCAGAGGGCCCGGACCTCGTCGGCGACGGCGGTGGCCTGGGCGAAGCCGGCGCGCGCGGAGGCGCCGCGGGCGGAGAGGTCGAGGACGTTCGTGCCGATGGCCGTCCGGGACGCCTCGTCGGGTCGCAGGATCACGCTGGGGTGGCCCTCGAGCTGCTGGTAGGGGTTCTGCATCGGGCCGACGCCCTTGGCCAGCGGAGCGACCACGACGACGCGCTCGCAGTCGCGGGCGAGGTCGGCGTTGGCGACCGAGCGGGCGCCGCCGTCGACGTGGGGACGCCCGTCGATCGGGACCGGCGGGTAGACCCCCGGCACGGCACAGCTCGCGGCCACGGCGTGCAGCAGGGGCACGCCGGAGGTGCGGTCGAGCACGCGCAGCGCGCCGGTGGTCGCGTCGACGACCGCGATCCGCAGGTCGGCCTCGGGCCACTCCTCGGAGGGCAGGCGGTCGCGGATCAGGTCGAGCCGCTCCTGGAGCGGCGGGGTCTTGCCGCGGCGGGCGCGGCGCACCGACCAGGAGCCGAGGTTGCGGCCGAGCCGCTCGGCGTCACCGCGGGCGCGCAGCACCGAGCTCGCGAAGCCCGCCACCACCGGCAGCCCGAACGACGGCGGCGTGGGGGCGTCGAGCACGTCGGTGGCCTGCTCGGCGTACAGCTCGGCGAGCGGGGTGCCGCTGCGCAGCTGGGTGCCGACCACCGAGCCGGCGGAGGTGCCGACGACGACGTCGGCGGTGGTGAGGTCGACGCCGTGGTCGAGGAGCCCGGCGACGAGCCCGGTCTCCCAGGCGATGCCGGTGATGCCGCCGCCGCCCAGGACCAGGCCGCGCGTGCCCGGGGTGGTGCCTGCCATGTGGGTCCTCCTCGTGGTGGTTACTCATGGGTAATGTACGCGCCATGAGCCAGGTGCAGACCATGTGGTCGACGCTGTCGCCGCTCCCGCTCGGCGCGCGGCTGTTCTCCTTCGCGTTCAGCCGCAAGGCGCCGTACTTCGCGACCGTCCGGCCCCGCTTCACCCGGATCGAGCCGCACCGGGTCGAGCTGGTCGTGCCGAAGCGGCGGAGCGTCCACAACCACCTCGGCACCGTGCACGCGATCGCGCTCTGCAACGGCCTGGAGGCCGCGATGGGGGCGCTCGCCGAGGTCACGATCCGCGCCGACCAGCGGTGGATCCCGAAGGGGATGGAGGTCGCCTACACCGCCAAGGCGACCTCCGACGTCACCTGCGTCGCCGAGACCGACGCGGCCGACTGGTCCGAGGCCGCCCTGCCCGCGAGCGGGGGCGAGGTCGCCGTGCGCGTCAGCGGGACGCGCGACGACGGCACCACGGTGATCGAGGGCGTCATCCGGCTGTGGGTGACGCCCCGCACGCGGGCCGCGGCGCCCCCGGGCTAGACAGCGCGGCCGGTGTCGCGGTCGGCGATCCCGGCCACGGTGACCTCCAGGACGGGGGCCTTCTCCCCGATCAGCCGCTTCTGCAGCACGTTCGCGATCGCCGTCAGCACGAGGTTCGCGGCGATGTAGAGCGCGGCGAGCACGATCGCGGTCGGCACCTGGTTCTGGAACTCCAGGTAGATGCTGCGTCCGACGGCGGTGAGGCCCGGGGCCACGATGTAGTAGCCGAGGCTGGTGTCCTTCAGCGCCACCACGCACTGGCTGATCAGCGCGGGGAGCATGACCTTGACCGCCTGGGGGAGCTGCACGATCCACAGCACCTGGGTCTTGCGCATGCCGATCGCGTACGCCGCCTCGGCCTGGCCGGCCGGGACGGCGAGGACGCCCGCGCGGAAGACCTCGGCCAGCACCGAGCCGTTGTAGAGCGTCAGCGCCACGACGACGCACCAGAACGTCGACAGCGGGCCGCCGCCGATGCTGAGCAGGTAGAAGACGAAGATGATGAGGATCAGCACGGGGACGGCGCGGAAGAACTCGACGACCAGCCAGCAGGGCCAGCGGACGACCCGGTGGTCCGAGAGCTTCCCGAGGCCGAAGACGAGGCCGAAGACGACGGCGAAGACGATGGAGAAGAACGCCATCTGGAGCGTCACGAGCAGGCCGTCGACCAGCAGGACCCCGAGGTACTGGGGGGTCACGAAGACCTCCCACTTGTCGTAGGTCAGCTGGCCCGCGTCGTAGAGCTTCCAGACGATGCCGGCGAGGAGGGCCACGAGCGCGACCGCGGACAGGACGGTGTAGATCCGCGCCCGCCGGCGGGCGCGCGGCCCGGGGACGTCGAACAGGACGCTGGTGCTCATCGGGCCACCTTCCAGCGACGCTCGAGGGCGTAGGACGAGAACGCGATGGCCTCGACGACGACGATGTAGCCGAGAGCGATGAGCAGGAAGATCTCGATGCGCTGGTCGGCGTTGTCGTTGGTGAAGCGGCGCATCGTCGCCGCGGCCTCGGCGATGCCGAAGGCGGCGGCGATCGAGGTGTTCTTGGTGAGGGCGATGAAGACGCTCGCCATCGGGGGGACCACGGCGCGGGCGGCCTGCGGGAGCACCACGAGGCGCATCACCTGGCCGAAGTCCAGGCCGATCGCGCGGGCGGCCTCGGCCTGGCCGACCGGCACGGCGTTGATGCCCGAGCGGATGGCCTCGCAGACGAACGCCGAGGTGTAGAGCGTCAGGGCGACGACCGCGCGGAAGAAGAAGGCGGAGACGTTGTAGTCGCCGACCGCGATGACCTCGATCGACTGGAACGTGATGCCGATGCGGGGCAGCGCGATGGCGATGAAGATGAACACCACGAGCAGCGGGGTGTTGCGGAAGAGCGTCACGTAGACGGCGGCCGCCTTGGACAGCACCGGCACCGGGCCGACGCGGGCGGCGGCGAGGAGCAGGCCGAACACCAACGAGAGCACGCCGGAGACGACGGCCAGGCCGATGGTCAGGCCGAAACCGGTCAGGTAGACGTCGAAGCTGCCGAAGATCGCTTCCACGCGGGTGCCTCCTTCCTCGCTGCGGGGGTCCTCACCACCGCGGGGCGGCCGGATCGGCCGCCCCGCGGGGTGTCGTGCTGGTGGTCAGGTCAGGCGCACTCGTCGAGCGCCGGCGGCTCGGGGGCGTCGTCCCCGGACTGGCCGAGGGTGATGTCGAACGCCTCCTCCCAGGATCCGTCCTCGTAGGAGGCCTCGAGGGTGTCGTTGAGGAACTGGCACATCTCCGGGTACTCGGGGGAGTAGCCGATGCCGTAGCGCTCCTCGGAGAAGGGCTCGCCGACGACCTTGAGGGCGTCGGGCTGCTCCGCGGCGTAGCCGAGCAGGATCGCGCCGTCGGTGGTCATCGCGGACACGGTGCCGTCGAGGACCTGGTCGACGCACTCGGAGTAGGTGTCGAAGCCGCGCGGCTGCGCGCCCTCGGCCCGGGCGTTGTCGAGGGAGGTCGACCCGGTCACGGAGCAGACCTCCTCGCCCTCGACGTCGGCGACGTCGTCGATGTCGCTGTCGGAGGGCACGAGCAGCTGCTGGCCGGTGACGTAGTACGGGCCCGCCTGGCCGACGACCTCGCGGCGCTCGTCGGTGATCGAGTACGACGCGATGACGAGGTCGACCTCACCCTCCTGCAGGAAGGGCTCGCGGTTGTCCGAGATCGTCTCGGTCCAGGTGATGTTCTCGGGGTCGATGCCGAGGTTCGCGGCGATGATCTTGCCGATCTCGGGGTCGAAGCCGACCGGGGTGTCGTCGCCGGCGCCCTGGAAGCCGATGCCGGGCTGGTCGTACTTGACGCCGATTGTGATCTCGCCGGCCTCGTTGAGCTCGGCCATGCGGGTGCCCTCCTCGAACTGGGCGTCCTCCACCGCCTCGACGTCGCGGGTCTCGCTCTCGTCGCTGCCGGCGTTGCCGCAGCCGGCGGTGAGCAGGGCCAGTCCGGCGGCGGCCGCAGCCACCTTGGTCCGGGTCATGCGCATGTGCTTCTCCTTCGTCTCCGGCCGTGGTCGGCCGCCCGATCTGGTGGGGAGTGCTCAGTGCTTGAGGATCTTGCCGAGGAAGTCCTGGGCGCGCTCGGTCCGCGGGTTGGTGAAGAACTCCTCGGGGGTGTTCTCCTCCGCGATGGCGCCGTCGGCCATGAAGACGACGCGGTGCGCCGCCGTGCGCGCGAATCCCATCTCGTGGGTGACGACGACCATGGTCATGCCGCGCTCGGCGAGGTCGACCATGACGTCGAGGACCTCCTTGATCATCTCCGGGTCCAGGGCCGAGGTGGGCTCGTCGAAGAGCATCACCTTGGGGTCCATCGCGAGCGCGCGGGCGATCGCGACGCGCTGCTGCTGGCCACCGGAGAGCTGCGCGGGGTACTTCTGTGCCTGGTGGGCGATCCCGACCCGCTCGAGCAGCTCCATGCCGCGCTTGTCGGCGGCGTCCTTGGACTGCTTGCGGACCTTGATCGGGCCGAGCGTCACGTTCTCGAGGATCGTCTTGTGGGCGAAGAGGTTGAAGGACTGGAAGACCATCCCGACCTCGGCGCGCAGGTTGGCGAGCGCCTTGCCCTCGGCGGGCAGCGGCTGGCCGTCGAGGGTGATGGAGCCGCCCTGGATGGTCTCGAGACGGTTGATCGTGCGGCACAGGGTCGACTTGCCGGAGCCCGACGGGCCGATCACGACCACGACCTCACCGCGGGTGATGGTCAGGTCGATGTCCTGCAGGACGTGGAGGTCGCCGTACCACTTGTCCACGCCGTCCAGCACGACCAGCGGCTCGCCGCGGCCCGCCTGGATCTGCCCCGACTCGTGGGCCGCCTCCGCCGTCATGGCCCGCAGACTAGGGGTACTCACAGGCTGCTCACCATCTGCGTCGGGGGGAGGGGCCCAGATGTGACCTCCCCGTGACACGGGCGGGGCACACTCGTCGCCGTGAGCGAGGACCTGCGCATCGAGCCGGCGGACCGCGACGACCCTGACCTGCGGCAGCTGGTGACGGACCACCTGGCCGACATGGTCGCCACCACCCCCGACCCGGCCAGTCGTCACGCGCTCGACCACGACGACCTGTTCGGACCCGCGGTTGCCGTGTGGGTCGCGCGTCTGGACGGGCGGGTGGCGGGCTGCGGTGCGCTCGCGGAGCTGACACCCGACTCCGGCGAGCTGAAGGCCATGCGGACGACGGTCGAGGCGCGTGGCCACGGCGTCGGCACGGCCGTGCTCCGCCACCTGCTCGACGAGGCCCGTGGTCGTGGCTATCGCGCGGTGCACCTCGAGACCGGCGCGCAGGACTTCTTCGCTCCGGCCCGCCGGCTCTACGAGGCGCACGGCTTCGTGGCGACCGGCCCGTTCGGCACCTACGTCGAGGACCCCGCCAGCGTGTTCATGAGGCTCGACCTGGCCCTGTGAGTTCCCGGCTCAGCCGGGTGAACCGACCTGGTCCGGCGGGTGCGTGCCGGTCGCGTCGACGAGGCGCTCGACGCCGTGGCGGGAGCGCCATCGGCGGGGCGGGGGACCGGGACCGTCGTGGGGGAGGTCGGTGACCGTCCAGTGGTGGGTCTTGGCCCGGTGGTGGGTGCGCGAGAGCGGCTGGGTGTTGACGGTCGACGTCTGGGCGATGCCCTCCACGGCCGCGGCGGCGTCGAAGGCGCGCACGTGGTCGAGGTCCACGGCCCGGCTGACGCGCGACGCGTGCGGGAAGGCGTCACCGGGCTGGGCGAGGTGCACGCGCTGCCGGATCGCCACGGGGTGCTCGTAGGCGAGCGTCGAGAGGTCCTCGGTGAGGTCGACGACCGGGGTGACGGTGACCTGCGCCGGGCCGAGGAGGTCGGCGAGGTCTCCGGCGGCGAGCGGGCCGGTGGGGCCCTCGACGCGGGCGACGCCGAAGACGGCGCTCGTCCCGTCCTCGAGAGTGCGGGTGCCGGCGGCGCCGAGGGCGGCCTGGTGCAGGTGGACGTAGAGGACGGTCCGCGGCCGCAGCGCGAGCAGGGTGGGGTCGTCGAGGCGGGCGAGGACGTCCTCGGGGACGGCGATCGCGCGCGACAGGTGCTGCTCGTCGGCGTCGGGGTCGGGGTCGGTGCCCTCGGGCTCCTCCCAGGTGGGCTCGTCCAGCTCGTGGGCGTCCTCGGCGCGGGGGTCGGGCTCGTCGACGTCCTCGTCGGTGGCCGGCTCGGTGGGGACGTTGGTCACCGCCCACTCCTGGCCTGGGTCGCCCGGGGACCAGGCCGGGTCGGGGCCCGTGACGGACTCGTGGTCCGGTCCGGCGTCGGGGTCCTCGTCGAGGGACTCGGTGAGCAGGACGAGCAGCTCCGCGGGCCGGGCGAGCCAGCCGAGGGCGGCGGAGCGTCGTACGTCGAGGGGCGCGTCGTGCAGCTCGGGGTGGTCGGGGTGGCGGCGCAGGATCTCCGCGACCCGGGCGAGGGTGGCGTCGACCCAGCAGGCGTCGCCGGCGGTCAGGCGGGCGATCAGGTCGCGCAGACCGGTCTCGCGCGTGCGCCCGAGCGTCGCGAAGCGGCGGGCCTCCTCCGCCGCCACGCGCGCGGCGTGGGTGACGGGGTCGGCCTCGATGATCGCGGCCCGGGCGACGCTGTCGACCCGCGAGGGGGACTGACCCGTGATCACCGCGGCGACCGCGGCGTCGACGACGCCGATCACGTCGCCCGACAGGTGACGTGAGGACGCGGCCACCCGTCGCGCGAGCCAGGGCTCGGCGCGCAGGGCCACCACGTGGGCCCAGGTCAGCGGCAGCCGGTGGCGCAGGTCGAGGGCGTCGGCCAGCACCGCGCGGGCGGACAGCACGTGCACGCTGCGGGCGGCGGCGAGCTCGCACAGCGGCAGGTCCCGCACCCGGGGCGTCCCGTCACCGCCCAGCTGGACCAGCTCGTCCCCACCGACCTCGGACCACCGGGTCCACCCCGGGTCGTCACGCGGGTCGGAGGCGTTGAGGTCCGCGAAGTGCAGGCACAGCTGCAGGTCGTCGACCTCGGCGCGCCGACGACGCCCGACGGTCGCCTCGACCGCGCGCAGCGTCGCCGCGGTGTCGGAGTCGTCGGAGGCGAGGGTCATGCCCAATTTTATCGAACACGTGTTCGATCGACAATGCCTCGGATGCCAAGGGTGGAGCGCGTGGCCCGGTTGCGCGTCCGGCGCCCGCGGCGTACCCAGGACCATGACCTCCCGCGTGTCCCACACCAGCGTCGACTGCCGCGACGCCTACGCCCTGTCCGTCTTCTGGGCCGGGGTGCTCGGCTACGCCGGAGACCCCGACGAGCCCGACGAGCCGGGGGACGAGGAGTGCCTGCTGCTGTCGCCCGACGGCGAGCATCGACTGCTGTTCCTCGAGGTGCCGGAACCGAAGTCGGTCAAGAACCGCCTGCACCTCGACCTCGAGCCCGTCGACGGTGGTCGCGAGGAGGAGGTCGACCGACTGCTGGCGCTCGGCGCCACGCTGCTTGACGACCGACGGCGACCCGACGGCGGGTGGGCGGTGCTCGCCGACCCGGAGGGCAACGAGTTCTGCGTCCTGCTCACCCGTGCGGAGCGGGAGGCCGCCGGCTCGCTGTGAGCGGGGCGGGACCGTAGTCTTGACCGCTGTCATGCGCACCTACGAGGTCCGCACCTACGGGTGCCAGATGAACGTCCACGACTCCGAGCGCCTCACCGGCCTGCTGGAGGACGCGGGGTACGCCGCCGCGCCCACCGGCGAACAGGCCGACGTCGTCGTCTTCAACACCTGCGCCGTGCGCGAGAACGCCGACAACCGCCTCTACGGCAACCTCGGCCACCTCGCCCCGGTCAAGGCGAGCCACCCCGGCATGCAGATCGCCGTCGGAGGCTGCCTGGCGCAGAAGGACCGCGACACGATCACGCGCAAGGCGCCCTGGGTGGACGTCGTCTTCGGCACCCACAACATCGGCTCCCTGCCGGCGCTGCTGGACCGGGCGCGGTCGCAGGAGGAGGCGCAGGTCGAGATCCTCGAGTCGCTCGAGGTCTTCCCGTCCACCCTGCCCACCCGCCGCGAGTCGGCGTACGCCGCCTGGGTGTCGGTCTCGGTCGGGTGCAACAACACCTGCACCTTCTGCATCGTCCCGGCACTGCGGGGCAAGGAGAAGGACCGCCGTCCCGGGGAGATCCTCGCCGAGGTCGAGGCGCTCGTCGCGGAGGGCGTCAGCGAGATCACCCTGCTCGGCCAGAACGTCAACGCGTACGGCGTGGAGTTCGGCGACCGGCAGGCGTTCAGCAAGCTGCTGCGCGCCTGCGGCGAGGTCGAGGGCCTCGAGCGGATCCGCTTCACGAGCCCGCACCCGGCCGAGTTCACCGACGACGTCATCGAGGCGATGGCCGAGACGCCGTCCGTGATGCCGAGCCTCCACATGCCCCTGCAGTCCGGCTCCGACGCGGTGCTCAAGGCGATGCGGCGCTCCTACCGGCAGAAGAAGTTCCTCGGCATCATCGACCGGGTCCGCGCCGCGATCCCCGACGCCGCGATCACCACCGACATCATCGTCGGCTTCCCCGGCGAGACCGACGCCGACTTCGAGGACACCCTGCACGTCGTGCGGGAGGCCCGGTTCGCCGGCGCCTACACCTTCCAGTACTCCAAGCGCCCCGGGACCCCGGCCGCCACCATGGCCGGCGAGGTCCCGCCCGAGGTCGTCAAGGAGCGCTACGGCCGCCTGGCCGCGCTCGTCGACGACGTCGCCTGGTCCGAGAACACGGCCCAGGTCGGTCGGCGCCTCGACCTGCTGGTGGCGGAGGGGGAGGGCCGCAAGGACGCCGCCACCCACCGGCTCTCCGGCCGCGCCCCCGACAACCGGCTCGTGCACTTCAGCCCCGACCTGTCCGGCCTCGACCCGGCGACGCCCGCGCCGCGACCCGGCGACGTCGTCACCGTCGAGGTCACCCGCGGCGCTCCGCACCACCTGGTCTCGGACGCCCCCGTGCTCGGCGTCCGCCGGACCCGGTCGGGAGACGCGTGGCAGGCCCGGGTCGAGGGTCCGCCGGCCCCGGCGGGCGTCGGGCTGGGGATGCCGACGGTGGGCGCTCCCGCGCCGCTGCCGCCGGCCCCCGCCTGCGGCTGAGCCGCCGGGGGCCTAGGAGCCCTTCGGCTTCCAGGTCTTGCTCAGCGGGTTCCGCGACGGCGGACGCCGCTTGGGCGGCGGGTTGTCGGGGTTGACCTCGACCCCGCCACGCGACTGCTGCGGCAGCTCGGTCGCCGGGCGACGGTCCGCCGGCAGCGGGTCACGGCTGGCCGGCGGCCGCACTCCGCGGCTCGCGACCTGGCCGGGACCGGTCGGTCCGACCCGCTCGCTGCTGACCCCCATGCCGCCCTCCAGGCCCTCCGGACCACCCGCGTTGGGGTCGGCGTCCGAGGCCTCGACGTTGGCCGGCAGGTCGCCGCGGACCTCGTCCTCGCTCATCGCCGCCACCTCAGGCCGGGGGCTCGGCGTCCGAGCCGGCGTCCTCGCCGCGCTCGTCGTCGTCGGGCTCCTGCTGCTTGTCCTCGCCCTCCTTGACCTCGTCGGGCGTCGCGTCCTCGGTGGCCGGGTTGTCGTCCGGGTCGGCGTCGCGGCCCACCACCTGGGCGCCGCGGTCGGCGTAGTCGGACTCGTCGCGCACCGCGTCGGTCCCCCCGGGGAACAGCTCGGGCTCCTGGGTGGTCGGCGTGGGCCGGGGGCCGAGGCCGCCGCTGCTGTCGTCGCTCATGCGGTCGCTCCTTCTCGGTCGAAACCGTGGGTCAGGTAGGGGGTGCCGGTGCCCAGCGCCGCGAGGGCGGCGCGCTCGTGGGGCACCACCGGGCCGGGCAGGTCGTCCTCGAGCCGGTCGAGCCGGCACCAGCGGAGGCCGGCACTGCGGTCGGCCTCCACCACCCGCGGCTCGCCGGACCAGCGGCGCGCGGTGAAGAAGAAGTCCACGCGCTCGTCGATCGGGGCCCCGTCGCGGGTGCGCTGCATGGTCAGCTCGAAGCGCAGGTCGAGGTCGGTGATCCCGAGCTCCTCGGCCGCCTCGCGCCGCGCCGCGTCGTACGCCGTCTCGCCGCGCTCGACGTGGCCCGCGGCTCCGGCGGCCCAGTGCTCGTCCATGAAGCCCGTGCCGCGTCGCAGCTGCAGCAGGACCTCCTCGACCCCCGGGGCGCCGGGGGCCGGCCGCAGCAGGAAGACGTACGCCGCGGGGACGACCACGAACCGGTCGTGGGTCACCGGCGCGGCGGTCCCGCGGGGCCCGTCGGGCCGGTCGGGCCCGTGGGCCCGGTCGGGCCGGAGCCCGGACCGTTCTTGTCGTCCATCTTGTCGATGGCCTCCTGCGCCTTCACGCGACCCTTGGCGATCTTGTCGCTGTACTTGCCCTTGGTCTGCTTGTCGGCCGCCTGGGCCGCCTTGTCGAGGCCCTTGCTGATCTTGTCGCCGTGCTGGTCCACGGCCTGCTGGGCGCGGCCGCGGAGTTTGTCGAAGAAGCTGCTCATGGGGCGAGACTAGCCGCGTGACCGAGACCGCCCTCCCGCCGATCGTCGCGGTGGTCGGGCCCACCGCCGCGGGCAAGAGCGACCTCGCGGTGGACCTGGCGCTGGCCGTCGACGGCGAGGTCGTCAACACCGACGCCATGCAGCTCTACCGCGGCATGGACATCGGCACCGCCAAGCTCACGCCCGCCGAGCGCCGCGGGGTGCCCCATCACCTCCTCGACGTCCTCGAGGTCACCGAGACCGCCAGCGTCGCCGCGTTCCAGCGCGAGGCCCGCGCGGTCGTCGCCGACGTCCGCGCCCGCGGTCGCGTGCCGGTGCTCGTCGGCGGCTCCGCCCTCTACACCCGCGCCGTCCTGGACCGGATGGAGTTCCCCGGCACCGACCCCGCGCTGCGGGCCCGGCTCGAGGGCGAGCTGGAGACCGCGGGCGTCGCGGCCCTCCACGCCCGCCTCGCCGAGGTCGACCCGGCCGCCGCGGCCGGCATCGAGCCGGGCAACGGCCGTCGGGTCGTCCGCGCGCTCGAGGTCGTGGAGCTGACCGGTCGGCCCTTCGCGGCCTCCCTGCCGGTCCCGGCGTACGTCGCGGAGCCGACGCTCCAGCTCGGCGTCGCCGTCGACCGACCCACCCTCGACGCCCGCATCGAGCGCCGCGTCGAGGCCATGTACGACGCCGGGCTGCTCGACGAGGTCGCGCGCCTGCTCGAGCGGGGTCTGGCCGACGGGCTGACCGCCTCGCGGGCGATCGGCTACCGGGAGGCCGCGGCCCACCTCGCCGGCGACCTCTCGCTCGAGGAGGCCCGCGAGCGCACCGTCGTCGCCACCCGCCGCTTCGTGCGGCGCCAGGAGGCGTGGTTCCGTCGCGACGAGCGCATCGTCTGGGTCGACGGCCCGGACGCTGCGCTGTCCGCGATCGGCCTGGCGCGCACCGGCGCCCCCGCGTGAGGGTGGCCCCATGACCGTCCGCACGACCTACTACACCGCCGCCTCCCTCGACGGGTTCGTCGCCGACCCGCAGGACTCGCTCGCCTGGCTCTTCGCGCAGCACCACGAGAACCCCGCCGACGCCTCGCTCACCTACGACGCGCTGCTCGCCCGCACCGGGGCGGTGCTGATGGGCGCGACGACCTACCTCTGGATCCGCGGCCACGTCGTCGACAGCGGCGAGGGCTGGCCCTACGACCTGCCCACGTGGGTGATGACGCACCACGAGCGGGCCGGTGTCGACGGTGCCGACGTGCGGTTCGCGTCCGGCGACGTGGCCGCCGTGCACGCCGACGTCGTCGCGTCCGCCGCCGGCCGCGACGTGTGGGTGGTCGGCGGCGGTGACCTCGCGGGCCAGCTCGCCGACGCCGGCCTGCTCGACGACGTCGTGGTCTCCCTCGCGCCCGTCGTGCTCGGCGCGGGGCGCCCGCTCCTGCCGCGCCGACTCCAGCTGCGGCTCGCCGAGCACGGCACAGCCGGGGACCTCCTGACCGCCCGGTACGACGTGGTCGGACCCCGGCCCGGGGTCGACTGGACGGCGTGATCGGGCGGTCCGCCCGCCACCGGCGGTAGGTTCGGACGCGTGGACGAGGTGGCGGTGACCGACGAGGCGACGCTGACGGCGCTGCTGGGGGGCGAGCCCAGCGACGCGGCCCGCGACAAGGACCGCGACCGTCTCCACGAGCTCGACCGGGCGTGGCTGGAGGCCTCCCCGTTCTGCGTGCTCGCCACCGCCGACGCCTCCGGGCGGCTCGACGCCTCGCCCAAGGGAGACCCGGCGGGTCGGCTGGTGCACGTCCTCGACGATCGCACGATCGCCCTCGCCGAGCGCCCCGGCAACCGACGGGCCGACGGCTACCGCAACGTCCTGTCCGACCCCGGCGTCGGCCTGATCTCGTTCATCCCGGGACGCGGCGACACCCTGCGGATCAACGGCCGGGGCCGTCTGGTGTCGGAGGCGTCCTGGTTCGACGCGCTCGAGGTGCGCGGGCACCGGCCCGTCCTCGCCCTGGTGGTCGAGGTCGAGCAGGTGTTCCACCACTGCGCCAAGGCCTTCCTGCGCTCCGGGCTGTGGGACCCCGCGACCTGGGATCCCGAGGCCCGGGTGCCCCGACGCGCGGTGCTCGCCCGGACGCTCGAGCGTCCCGGCGACAGCCTGGAGACGCTCGACGCCCGCTACGGCCCGTCGTACGCCGAGGGGCTGTACCGCTGATGCCGACCACGGACGACTACGCCTTCCTCAAGGGGCACGGCACCGAGAACGACTTCGTGCTGCTGCCCGACCACGACGGCACGGTGCACGGCGACCTCGACCCCGCGCGCGTCGCCCGGCTGTGCGACCGACGCGCCGGCCTCGGGGGCGACGGCGTGATCCGCGTGGTGCGCTCGGCCGTGCTCGTCGACCGCGGTGCCGTCACCGCGCACGACGCGGGGGCCTCGGAGTGGTTCATGGACTACCGCAACGCCGACGGGTCGGTCTCGGAGATGTGCGGCAACGGTGTGCGCGTGCTCGCCCACCACCTCGTCACCGCCGGCCTCGTCGACCCCGCCGCCGGGCCGATCGCGATCGGCACCCGCGGGGGCGTCAAGACCGTCACCCCCCTCGGGCGGGGCGGGTACGCCGTCGACATGGGGCCCGCGGTCCTGCTCGGCGAGACCCGGGTCGGGGTGGGGGAGCGGACCTGGCCCGCCCTCGGCGTGGACATGGGCAACCCCCACGCCGTCGCCGTGGTGGGCGACCTCGCCGACGCCGGCGACCTGCTCGTGGCCCCCGACGCCGACCCCGGGCTCTACCCGCGAGGCGTCAACGTCGAGTTCGTCGTGCGCCGCGACGAGCGCCACGTCGCGATGCGGGTCCACGAGCGGGGCTCGGGCGAGACGCGGTCCTGCGGCACCGGCGCCTGCGCCGTCCTCGTCGCCTCCGCCCTCGCCGACGGCCTCGCCGGCCCCCAGGGGCCCGCCGAGCCGGTGCGCTACCGGATCGACGTGCCCGGAGGTGTCCTGTACGGCACGTGGGAGCCCTCCGGTCGTACTACCCTCAGCGGGCCGGCCGTGCTCGTGGCCAGCGGCCGCACCGACCTCTGAGCGATCCCCCGCGGGGATCTCGCCGCGCGAGGTTTGGCGGGCCCTCCCGCGGGTCAGGCTGGTGACGACCGCGCCGGCCGCCCGTGCCGACGCCACACGACGAGGGGGCACCTGATGGCCGACCGACCCGACGAGCCCGAGCCGACCCGCCTGGCCGGCAGCGGGGGCTCTCCGCAGAACCGGCCCGAGCCCGCCGCGGGAGCCCAGCCGCAGCAGCCCCAGCAGCCCTGGACGCCGGCCGGCGACCAGGGGACCCCGCCGCAGGGCGCCCCGCAGCAGGGCGCCCCGCCGCCCTACGGCCAGCAGCCGGGCCAGCAGCCCGGCTACGGCCAGGGCCAGCCGCCGTACGGCCAGCCCGGGGGGCAGCCGCCGTACGGCCAGCCCGGCTACGGCCAGCCCGGCTACGGCGCGCCCGGCGGGGCGCCCGGCTACGGCCCGCCCGGTGGTGGCCCCGGCGGCTACGGACCGCCCGGCGGTCCCGGCGGTCCCGGCGGCTACGGCGGTCCCGGCGGGCCGGGTGGCTACGGCGGACCCGGCGGCCCGAACGGTCCCGGCGGGCCCCGCAAGCCCACCGACAAGAAGCCCCTCCTCATCGCCGGCGCGGCGCTGCTGGTGCTGCTGATCGTCGGCGGCATCGGCCTGGCGGTCGTGCTGGGCGGCGACGACGAGTCCGACACCACGGCCAGCGACCCCGAGACGACCTCGCAGACCGAGGAGCCGGCGCCCAGCGAGGAGGAGTCCGCCGCGGGCGGCTCCGACGCCGAGGAGAGCCCCTCCGCGGACCCCGACCTCCCGTCGTTCGAGGCCGAGGACGCCTACGAGATGGGCCAGGTCTGCGAGGAGGAGTTCATGCGCAACGCGTCGGAGTACGACGCCGCCGACCCGCGTGTGGCCCCGTTCTCCGCGATCGCCACCGAGGAGGGTGCCGACGTCGAGTACTCCTCCGAGTACGCCGGTTACGGCGAGCAGTGGGGCATCGACGCGGACCGCTTCGAGGAGACCAGCGTCATCATGTGCATGACGGGTGCGCCGGCCGGTGAGGCCAGCACCTGCGAGGGCACCGACATCGACGACAAGGCCGTGGACTACCAGTTCCAGGGCGTCGAGTACGCCGTCACGTTCGTCGAGGCGGCCACCGGTGCCGTGCTCGCGGAGGGCGACCCGATCGAGACCGACGCCAGCACCTGCCCCGACTCGGAGTACGCGCTGGTCTTCGACGCGGACGTGCCGACCTTCGCGCGGGCCGACGTCGAGGACATCGACGACCGGGTCAACGACTTCGTCGACGCCTCGGGGGGCGAGTCCTGAGCCACCTCCTATGCTCCGCGGCATGGAGCTGAGCGGAGCAAGTGCAGTCGTGACCGGCGGGGCGTCGGGCATCGGTGAGGCCGTCGTACGACGGCTCGCCGGGCTCGGCGCCCTCGTCGTGGTGGCCGACCTCAACGACGACGCGGGCACCGCGCTCGCCGACGAGGTCGGGGGCCGCTTCGTGCACGTGGACGTCACCGACACCGACGAGCTCGTCACGGCCGTGGACGCGGCGCTGGAGCTCGGCCCGCTGCGCGCGGCCGTCAACTCCGCCGGGATCGGCTGGGCGCAGCGCACGGTCGGCCGCGACGGCACCTACGAGTCCGCCGCCGACCTCGACGCCTTCCTGAAGGTGATCCGGGTCAACCTCGTCGGGGTGTTCGACTCGACGAGGCTCGAGGCCACGGCCATGAGCCGCAACGCCCCCGACGCCGGCGGCGAGCGCGGCGCGATCGTCAACGTCGCGAGCATCGCGGCCTTCGACGGCCAGATCGGGCAGGCGGCCTACAGCGCCTCCAAGGGCGGCGTCGTCGGCATGACCCTCCCGGTCGCCCGCGACCTCGCGGCCTCGGGCATCCGCCTCAACACCATCGCGCCGGGCCTCATCGACACCGCCATCTACGGCCACGGCCCCGACGCCGAGGCCTTCAAGGCCCAGCTCGGCCAGGGCGTGCTGTTCCCCAAGCGCCTCGGCGTGCCCGACGAGCTGGCCCGCATGGTCGTCGAGCTGCTCGAGAACCCCTACGCCAACGGCGAGACCGTCCGTCTCGACGGCGGCCTGCGGATGCCCCCGAAGTGACCGGTGCCGGGCGGCCGTAGCCGTCGGTCCCGGCCCACGGGGGTCGTCGGCGCGCACCACCCCGCCGTTGCGCCCGCAGCAAACACGGGTGCGACCCGCGGCGCGCCGCCGTAGGCTGGTCAGCACATGACGCACGCACACCACACCGCCCCCGAGACCGCACCCGAGGCCGAGAGCGAGACGTTCACCGGCCTCGACGCCGCGCTCGCCGAGACCGAGGACTGGGGCGACGAGCCCGCCGAGGTCGTCCGTCCCGCGCGCCGGCCCGACCGCGCCCCGACGGACCGCGACGACCGTGACCTGACCACGGGCGAGGCCGACCTGGCCGACCGCCAGTCGATGCGCCGCATCGCCGGGCTGCGCACCGAGCTCGAGGACATCACCGAGGTCGAGTACCGCCAGCTCCGGCTCGAGCGCGTGGTCCTGGTGGGCGTCTGGACCGACGGCACCCTCGCCGACGCCGAGAACTCCATGACCGAGCTCGCCGCCCTGGCCGAGACCGCCGGCTCCGAGGTGCTCGAGGCGATGGTGCAGCGGCGCCAGAAGCCGGACCCCGCGACCTACATCGGCTCCGGCAAGACCGCGGAGCTCACCGAGGTCGTGCGCGCCACGGGTGCCGACACCGTCATCTGCGACGGCGAGCTCGCGCCCTCCCAGCTGCGCAACCTCGAGGACCGCACCGGGGTGAAGGTCGTCGACCGCACCGCGCTGATCCTCGACATCTTCGCCCAGCACGCGAAGTCCAAGGAGGGCAAGGCGCAGGTCGAGCTCGCCCAGCTGCAGTACATGACCCAGCGCCTGCGCGGCTGGGGCGGCAACCTGTCGCGCCAGGCCGGCGGTCGGGCGGCCGGCGGTGACGGCATCGGCGGCCGCGGTCCCGGTGAGACCAAGATCGAGACCGACCGGCGACGGATCTCGGCGCGGATCGCCAAGCTGCGGCGCGAGCTGAAGGGCCTCGAGGCCACCCGGGCCACCAAGCGTGCCGACCGCCAGCGCCACGACGTGCCCAGCGTCGTCGTCGCCGGCTACACCAACGCCGGCAAGTCCAGCCTGCTCAACCGGCTGACGCAGGCGGGGCTGCTGGTCGAGGACGCGCTCTTCGCGACCCTGGACGCCACCACGCGCCGCACGACGACCTCCGACGGGCGTGAGTACACGGTCTCCGACACCGTCGGCTTCGTCCGGCACCTGCCGCACCAGCTGGTCGAGGCGTTCCGCTCGACGCTGGAGGAGGTCGCCGACGCCGACCTGGTGCTCCACGTCGTCGACGGCTCCCACCCCGACCCCGAGGGCCAGATCGCCGCGGTGCGGGAGGTCTTCGCCGACGTCATCAAGGACACCGACGTCACCGCGATCCCCGAGCTGGTCGTCGTCAACAAGGCCGACGCCGCCGACCCGATGGTGATCGCCCGGCTGCGTCAGCGCGAGCCCGGCTGCCTCGTCGTGAGCGCTCGCACCGGGGAGGGCATCGAGGAGGCCCTGGCCGTCGTCGAGGCCGAGCTGCCGCGGCCCGCGGTGGCGTTCTCGGCGCTGCTGCCCTACGACCGCGGCGACCTGCTGGACCGGCTGCACCGGTTCGGGGAGATCGACACGATGGAGCACACGGCCGCCGGCACGCGGCTCGTCGGGCGCGCCGAGCCGGCGCTCGCCGACGAGCTCGCGGCGTACGCCGTCTGAGAGATCACGGGAACCCTGGGTAGCCTTCACCCGTTTGCTCCTGGGTGGGCCCGTGGGGGCCGGCTCCCGCGTCCCGCCCCGTGCTCGCGTCCTTCGAGAAGATCGGTCTGTCCATGTCTCGCGGTGTGCTCGTCCGTCTGGTGCTCGTGCTCGGCCTCCTGGCCGGGTGCGCGGCCATCGCGCTCAACGTCTCCCCGCGGCTCGGGCTCGACCTGCGGGGCGGCTCGCAGATCGTGGTGGAGGTCCAGCCCGGCGAGGACGGCGAGGAGCCGACCGCCGAGGACACCCAGCAGGTGGTGGAGGTCCTCCGCGGCCGGGTCGACAGCCTGGGCGTCTCCGAGCCCACCCTCGTCAGCCAGGGCACCAACCAGATCCTCGTCGAGCTGCCCGACGTGCAGAACTCCGACGACGCCCAGGAGGTGCTCGGCCAGCAGGCGCAGCTGAGCGTCCACCCCGTCGTGGGCGCCGCGGCCTCGCCGGACGCCGAGCCCACCGAGGAGGGCAACGAGGTCCTCGCCTCCGACCAGGGCGACGTCATCGAGATCGGCCCGACGGCCATCCGCGGCACCGAGATCGACGGCTCCGACGCCGTCAACGACACCACGCAGGGCGGCGGCTGGGTCGTCAACGTCGACTTCGACGGCCCCGGCGGCAGCACCTGGCAGCAGATCACCTCCGAGGCCGCCTGCCAGGACGGCGTCCCCACCGCGCAGACCGACCCCACGCGCCGCGTCGCGTTCGTCCTCGACGGCGAGGTCATCTCGTCCCCGCCGATGGCGCCGAGCGTCGGCTGCGCCGGCATCGGCGGCGGCCAGACCACCATCACCGGTGACTTCGACTTCGAGGAGGCCAACGGCCTCGCGGTGCTCATCGAGGGCGGCTCGCTGCCCTTCCCCGTCGAGGTGGTGTCCAACCAGACGACCGGCCCGACGCTGGGCGGCGAGGCCATCCAGCAGTCCGCGCTCGCCGCGATCATCGGCCTCGCGGCGACCGCCCTGTTCATCGGTCTCGTCTACCGCCTCGTCGGGCTGCTCGCGACCCTGGCGCTCACGTCGTACGCGCTGATCTCGTACGCGATCCTGCTCGCGCTCGGCGCGACCCTGACCCTGCCCGGCCTGGCCGGGTTCGTGCTCGCGATCGGCATGGCGATCGACGCCAACGTGCTGGTCTTCGAGCGCGCCCGCGAGGAGTACCGCGACAACCCCGCCGCCGGCATGCGTCGCGCCCTCTCGGTCGGCTTCAACAAGGCCTGGTCGGCCATCATCGACTCCAACGTCACCACCCTGATCGCCGCCGGCCTGCTGTTCTGGCTGGCCGCCGGCCCGGTGCGTGGCTTCGGCGTCACCCTGTCCATCGGCGTGGTCGCCTCGATGGTCTCCGCGCTGGTCATCGCCCGGGTGCTCACCGAGCTCGGCGTCTCCGTGCCGTTCGTCCGCAAGCGGCCGGCGATCACCGGCCTGAGCGACGTCGGCCGGGTCCGCACCTGGCTGATGGAGAAGAACTTCCAGATCATGGCGCGCACCAGGATCTGGCTCTCGGTCTCGGCCGCGCTGGTCGTGATCGCCCTGTCGGGCATCCTCGTCAACGGCCTGAACCTGGGCGTCGAGTTCACCGGCGGCCGCACGGTCGAGTACGCCACGGGCCAGCAGATCGACGCCGACTCCGCCCGCGAGGTCGTGGCCGACGCGGGCTACACCGAGGCCGTCGTGCAGTCGGTGACCAACAACGGCAACATCTCGGTGCGCGCCGGCTCCCTGGACCGCGACGACGTCGAGACGATCGGCGCGGCCCTCGGCGACGCCGCCGGCGGCTCGGAGATCATCCAGGACTCCGAGGTCGGGGCCTCGCTGGGCGAGCAGCTGCGCAACCAGGCGCTGATCGCCTTCGGGCTCGCCTTCCTCGGCCAGCTGATCTACCTCGCCATCCGGTTCAAGTGGACCTTCGGCGCCGCGGCCATCATCGCGATGATGCACGACGTGCTGATCGTGCTCGGTCTGTTCGCCTGGCTCGGCAAGCCGATCGACGGGGTGTTCCTCGCCGCGATGATGACCATCGTCGGTGTCTCCATCAACGACACCGTCGTCGTCTTCGACCGGATCCGTGAGCGCTGGCGGCTGTCGCGGCCGGACGCGACGTTCGCCGACGAGGCCAACACGGCCTGCCTCGAGACGACGCCGCGCACGATCAACACCGGCATCGGCATCATGTTCATCCTCGCGGCGCTGGCCGTCCTGGGCGGCAGTTCGCTGGGCGACTTCTCGATCGCGCTGCTCGTCGGCCTGGTCGTCGGCACCTTCTCCTCGGTGTTCCTCGCGACGCCGCTGACGATCATCTTCAACCGGCGCGCCCCGCTGACCCGCACCCAGAAGGTCCGCAAGGAGCGGGACCTCCAGGACTCCGGCGCCGTCGTCTGAGGCCCGCCCGGGCCCCGCGCGGGGCCCGGGCGGACTCCGGGCGGAGCTGTGGAGAGGCCCCGGCGACGTCCGTGCGGCGCCCCGTAGGGTTCGGCGGGTGCCTCCCGAGACCGCCCCGTCCACCGCGACGGTCACCGACGTGCTCGGCGCCGCCGTGGCCGCGCTGGGCGGGCAGGAGCGGTCGGGCCAGGTGCGCATGGCCGAGGCCGTGGCCCGGGCGTTCGAGGCGAAGGAGCACCTGCTCGTCCAGGCCGGCACCGGCACCGGCAAGTCGCTGGCCTACCTCGTGCCCTCCCTGATGCGCGGGAAGCGGGTGGTCGTGGCCACCGCGACCCTCGCGCTGCAGCACCAGCTGGTCGAGCGCGACCTGCCGCGCCTGCTCGACGGGGTCGGCGACCACGCGGCCCTGGCGGGTCTCGACCCCGACCCGGTCACCGGCAACGCGTACGCCGTGCTGAAGGGCCGGTCCAACTACGCCTGCCTGCACCGGGTCCGCGAGGGTGTGCCCGACGACCAGGGCGCGCTGGTCGACCTGCCCGAGGGCTCGCAGGGGGAGCAGGTCGTCGCGCTGCGCGAGTGGGTCGAGGAGCAGGCCGCCGACGGCGGCACCGGCGAGCGCGACGGCGCGCCCCGTCACACCGACCGGGTCTGGCGCCAGGTCAGCGTCTCGGCGCGGGAGTGCCTCGGCGCGAGCCGCTGCCCGTTCGGCGAGGAGTGCTTCGCGGAGCGGGCCAAGGAGCGGGCGGCCAAGGCCCGGGTCGTCGTCACCAACCACTCGCTGCTCGCGATCGACGCCATCGAGGGCGTCCCGATGATCCCCGAGTACGACGCCGTCGTCGTCGACGAGGCCCACGAGCTCGCCGCCCGCGTCACCCAGGCGGCGACCGACGAGGTCACCGTCGCCGAGGTGGAGCGGGTGGCGCGGCGCTCGACGCGCCACGTCGCGGGCCGTGACGGCGACGACCCCTCCGAGGACCTCCTGGACGCGGCCCAGGCGCTGCGGGCGGCGATGGACGAGTGCGCCGAGGGGCGGCTCGACCCGCCGCCGCAGGCGGTCTCCGACGCCCTCGAGCTCGTCCGCGACGCGGTCCGCGCCTGCCTGTCGGCGCTGCCCCGCGAGTCGGGGGGCGGGTCCGGCGGGGGCTCGGGCGGGGGCTCGGGCGAGGCCGTCGACCCCGGTCGCCAGCAGGCCCGGGGCTGGCTGACCGAGCTCTTCGACCACACCGCGCGGATGGCGTCGCTCTCGGAGCACGACGTGATGTGGTTCGCCCCCGGCCGCGAGCGGGTGCCCGCGCGGCTGTGCGTGGCTCCGCTGCGGGTCGCCGGCACGGTGCGGCGGGGCCTGCTCGAGGAGAAGACGGTCGTCCTCACCAGCGCGACGCTGATGCTCGGCGGCGACTTCACCGCCGTCGCCGGTGGGCTGGGCCTGCGGCCCGACGACGAGCTCGCCTGGTCCGGGCTCGACGTCGGCTCGCCGTTCGACTACGCCCGCCAGGGGATCCTCTACGTCGCCCGCCACCTGCCGCCGCCCGGCCGCGACGGGCTCGGGCCCGCGCAGCTCGACGAGCTGGCCGAGCTCGTCGACGCCGCCGACGGTCGGACCCTGGGCCTGTTCTCGTCACGCCGGGCTGCGGAGACCGCCGCCGAGGGGGTGCGCACGCGACTGCCACACCTCACGACGCTCGCGCAGGGGGACGCGCAGCTGTCCGAGCTGTCCGCCCAGTTCGTCTCGGACCCCCACACCTGCCTCTTCGGCACCCTGAGCCTCTGGCAGGGCCTCGACGTCCCTGGCGACACCTGCCAGCTCGTCGTGATCGACCGGATCCCGTTCCCGCGGCCGGACGACCCGCTGATGTCGGCCCGCCAGAAGGCCGCGGACGCCGCGGGCGGCAACGGCTTCATGCAGGTCGCGGCCACCCACGCCGCCCTGCTGCTCGCCCAGGGGGCGGGCCGGTTGATCCGGTCCTCCGACGACCGCGGGGTCGTCGCGTGCCTGGACCCGCGCCTGGTCACCGCCCGCTACGGCGGGTTCCTGCGCGCCGGTCTGCCGCCGCTGTGGCCGACCACCGACCCCGCGGTCGTGCGCGGGGCGCTGGCGCGCCTGAGCGCGACCGCTCAGACGAAGTAGGACGCGACGAAGAACAGCGCGACCGCCACCGCGATCACCAGCGCGGTCAACCGGACCCACGCGGGATAGCTGCTCGACGGCGTCCCCGACGCGGGCTCGTCGTCGACGCCCCGCAGCTCGGGCGGGTCGTCGGACTCCCAGCGGCTCACGGCGCCGACGCTACCGGGTGGTCGGGTCGGGCCGGGGTGGTGCGGTCCACGCGACGGTGGAAGCGCATCCCCAGGGCCCCGCCCGCGACCGCGGCGACCAGCGTCAGCAGCACCGGGCCCGCCACGAGCACGACCGCGCCGACCGCGAGCTCGCCGCCCGCCGGCGTCAGCACCCCGAGGCCACCGGACACGCCGGCCCACGGGCCGGCGCCCGCGCCCGCGCCCCAGGCCAGGACGCCCAGGCCGCCCACCAGGAGCACGGTCCACGCCCACACCGCCACGCCCTGCCGCACGCCGTCGAAGCGCGCCATCCTCGCCGCCACGTAGCCGCCCACCAGCCAGGACACCGCGAGCGTCACGACGGCGAGGACCAGGACCTCCACCGTGCCGAACCCGAGGAAGCCGAACCCTCCCAGACCCAGCACGACGACCACTGCCCCCAGCAGGCCGCCGAGGACGTTGACCATGCCCACCGCCGCCACGAAGCCGCAGAACGCCGCGCCGACCTTCACCCCGCCGTGCACCGCCCGCTGGCGCTCGGCCGGGTCGGGGATGCGGGCCGTGGCGGTCGTGTCGCGAGCGGTCGTGTCGGGGGCGGTCATCGCGACTCCTCGGCTCGGTGGTGGGCGGCCACGCTACAGCCGGGACCGCCCGTCCCAGCCGTCACGCGGCCGCCCCAGCCCGAGGAAGCCGGCCACCGTCGGCGCGACGTCCACGGTGTGGGCGACCGCCGACGAGCTCCCGGGCCGGACGGCCGGGTGCCCCCCGGAGAGGAAGAACGGGATCGGCGCGGTGGCGGGGTGGCCGTGGTTGCCGGGGATCGGGTTGGAGACCACGGAGGGGTCGCTGAAGCGCCACCCGGCGCGGCAGTAGGCGATCACGTCGCCGGCCTCGGGACCCAGGCGCAGCCACGGCGACGCCCGGCGGTCGTGGACGGCGAGGACACCGGGCACGGCCCTCACGCGCTCCCGGATCCGGTCGACCGCGCGGGCGCGTCCGGCGGCCGGACCGGTCCAGTAGACCATGTCGGCGCCGCCGTTCTGCGCGATCGCGATCCGGCCCGCGAGCAGCGGGTCGTCCTCGAGGACGCCGGTCAGCGAGATCACCCGGTCGGGTCGCGACCAGTCCATCGAGTGGTCGGCGAGCACCACCAGCAGCGAGCGGCGCCAGCGCCCCGAGGAGCGCAGCTCACGGACGAAGCGGGCGACCTGCGCATCGGTGGCGGTCAGTGCGGCGCGCCGGGCCGCCCCCAGCGTGGTCCCCGTGAGGTCGGTGTGACCGACGCGGTCGATGTCGCCGAGGTTGACGAACACCAGGTGCGGGTCGAACCGTCGCACCATCTCCAGCGTGGCGCTCATCGTGAAGAGGTCGGGGGCGTGGTCGGAGACCGGCACCAGCGGGAACGGCTCCCACCGGTGGGTGGCGCGGGTGCCGAAGATGCCGAACAGGTACTCCTTGCTCAGCACCGAGCCGCTCGTCAGGCCCTGGCGCCGGGTCCGCTCGAAGAGCGTGTCGACGCGGATGTCGGCGGGCCGGTCCATGGTGCGGGTCTCGCCGAGCCCGCGGTCGTAGACCTGGTTGGCGGGCACGCCGCTGCGGTCGGGCCGCACCCCGGTCATCATCATCGTGTGGTTGGGGATGGTCTCCAGGATCGGCAGGCCCCGGGCCCTCGGGTAGCGGCGACCGGCGTCGCGCAGCGCCCGGACCGTCGGCATCAGCCCGCTGTCGATCTCGTCCGGGCGGCACCCGTCGAGGACCAGCACGTAGGCCCGCCGGTCGCGGGCCGCCGCCGCTGCGGCGCCTCCGGCGCCGGCCAGGGCCCCGGCCGCGACCGCGGCGGAGGAGAAGACCAGGCCGGCGCCGGTGCGCAGGACCGTACGGCGGTCCGTGCCGGCGACCGGGGTCGTCCCGGCGGTCATCGGGGACCCACCGGGGCCGCGGCGCGCCGCAGCTGCTGCGTGCCGGCGAGGGTGCGCCACGAGGTCGACCAGGTGGCGCCGGCCCGGCGGTCGGCGCGGTCGGAGATCACGTACCAGTCCATCTGGGTCCTCTCCGGCGTCACGTCGAGGACGCTGAAGCCGTGGCTGTCGAAGTCGAGGTGCTTCACGTGCGGGTTGTCGGCACGGATGGCCGCCTCCACGGCGAGGCTGGTCGTCCGCGGCGGGGTGCCGGTGATGTCCTTGAGGTTGTTGGAGGTGACCGAGGTGCAGACCATCTCCACGGCCCCGCTCGCCCGGCCCGGCGGCAGGGGGTAGGAGCCGGTGTCGAAGGGGACCTCGCAGGCCCAGGCGGAGTGGATGTCGCCGGTCAGGAAGACCGTGTCGCGCACCCCGCGGTCGGCGATGGTGTCGAGCACCTCGCGGCGGTCCGCGGTGTAGCCGTCCCACTGGTCGACGTTGTACGGCGCGCCGTCGCGGGGGAGCAGTCCGGTCACGTCGGCGACGGGGTCGAGGAGCGCGCCCGGCAGCGAGGCGAACGTGACCGGCGAGATCATCACCGGGTTGCCGACCAGCTTCCACTGGGCGCGTCGCTGCGTCAGCGACTCCCGCAGCCACGCGAGCTGCGCGTCGCCGGTGATCGACCGACCCGGGTCGCCGACCTCGCCGTCGACGAGCGGGGTCGCGACCTGCTGGTCGCGGTAGGTGCGCAGGTCGAGCATGCTCAGCTCGGCCAGCCGGCCGAACCGCAACCGTCGGTACAGGCGGGTGCCGTCGCCCAGCGCCGCCGAGCCGGACAGGCGGACCGGCATCCACTCGTCGTACGCGCGGTGGGCGCGGGCGCGGCGGCGCGCCCAGTCGCCCTCGGCCGGCTGGTGGTTCTCGGCCCCGCCGCGCCAGGCGTCGTTCGCGGACTCGTGGTCGTCCCACGTGACCACCCACGGCAGCCGGGCGTGCAGGTCCGCGAGGTCGGGGTCGGTCTTGTACTGCGCGTGCCGCTGGCGGTAGTCGGCGAGCGAGACGATCTCGCGGGCCGGCCGGTGCGCACGCACGTCCACGTTGTCCCGGCCCAGGCCGTACTCGCCCGGCGCGTACTCGTAGAGGTAGTCGCCGAGGTGCAGGACCAGGTCGAGGTCGTCGCGCGCCGCGAGGTGGCGGTACGCCGAGAACCACCCGGCCTGCAGGTTGGCGCACGAGACCACGCCCCAGCGCAGGCGGCCGGGGGTGCTGTCGGCGGCCGGGGCAGTGCGGGTGCGACCGACCCGGCTACGGCGGCCGGCCCAGGTGAAGCGGTACCAGTACCAGCGGGCCGGCGCGAGCCCCGTCGCGTCGACCTTGACCGTGTGGTCGCGCCACGGGCCGGTGACCGCCCGGCCCCGCCGAACGACGCGGCGGAACGCGGGGTCGGTCGCGACCTCCCATCCGACCTCGACCCGCGGTCCGCGTCCGGAGCCGGGGGTGGCGGCGGCGGTGGGGGTCACACGCGTCCAGAGCACGACGGCGTGCGGGCGCGGGTCGCCCGAGGCGACACCGTGGGCGAAGGCGCGGGCGTCCGCGGCCTGCGCCGGGAGCGGGGAGCCCGTGACGGCGACGGCGGCGGCCCCGGTGGCCCCGGCGGCCAGCACGGCCCGGCGGGAGGGGCGGGGAGGAGTGGTCACGGGACCATCAACGACCATCGCCGGGCCGTGTGACGGCCCGGCGACGAGTGGTCGGCAAGTGTTCACCCGCCGGCTACGCGGGTGGGCGGGTCAGACGCGGCGCAGCACCGTCGTCACCTTGCCCAGGACGGTCGCGTGGGTGCCGTCGATGGGCTCGTAGGCGTCGTTGTGGGGCATCAGCCACAGGTGACCGTCGTCGCCGCGGCGGAACGTCTTGACCGTGGCCTCGCCGTCGATCATCGCGGCGACGATGTCGCCGTTGACGGCCGTCTGCTGCTGGCGCACCACCACGTAGTCGCCGGAGCAGATGGCGAGGTCGATCATCGAGTCGCCCTGCACCTCGAGGAGGAACAGGGTGCCCTCCCCGACGAGCTGCTTGGGCAGCGGGAAGATCTCCTCGACCCGCTCCTCGGCCAGGATCGGGCCGCCGGCCGCGATCCGGCCGAGCACGGGCACGTACGTCGCGGCCGGCATCGCGTCGCCGGCGCCGGTCTCGTCGACCGAGGAGGGCCCGGCCGAGGACAGCGCGCGACGGGCCGCGAGGGCGTCCGGGACGAGGACCTCGAGCGCGCGGGGACGGTTCGGGTCGCGACGCAGGAAGCCCTTCTTCTCCAGCACGCGGAGCTGGTGGGCGACCGACGAGGACGAGGTGAGCCCGACCTCGGTGCCGATCTCGCGCATGCTCGGCGGGTAGCCGCGCTGCTCGAGCGAGTCGCGGATGACCGCCAGCACGCGCTCCTGGCGCGGCGTCAGCCCGTCGGTGCCGGCCGGCCCGTCGGGCAGCTCGGCGACCTTCGCGCCCCCGTCGTTGCTGTCGTCTCCTGCGGCCATCGTGTCGCCTCCGTGTCCGGTCGGTGCCGGGTCCGTGTCGCGTCCGCGCCGCTCGGGCGGCGGCGTCGGGGTCAGGTCGCTGACGCTACGCCGCCGGCCGGGTCGGTTTCAAACACCTGTTCGACCGCGTGTCGCGGGGTCGGCGACCGGGGGCCGGCGCCGACCTCGCCCGTCCTGCCGTCCGAACATCTGTTCGTCCACACCCTTGTGCACAGTCGAACACATGCTCTACCGTCGTACGTGTGTTCGATCGAACGTGAGAGCGAACCGCGACGGGCCGGCCGGTGTCGGTGGTCGTCCGTAGAACTCCTCGTGACCCGCACGCACCCGACCTGCTCCCTTCCCCAGGAGGTCCTCCGATGTCCAGCGCCACCCCCTCGCTCGCCGCCCCGCTCGCCGCCCCGCTCGCCCGTCCGTCCCTCGGCCCCGTCCGGCTCACCCGCCGCGGCCGACTCGTCGTCTTCGTGGGCTCGCTGCTGCTGCTCGTGGGGCTGGTGCTCGGGCTGGGCCTGGCACTGGCCGGCTCGCAGGCCACCGGCGAGGCCGGGGTCGAGCCCGCCACCGTCACGGTGACGGTGGGCACGGGCGAGACCCTCTGGGACATCGCCGGCCCGCTCGCCGCCGACGGTGCGGGCGGGGGCGACGTCCGCGTCGTCGTGCAGGACCTCGAGGAGCTCAACGCGCTCGACACCGCGATGCTGCGGGCCGGTCAGGAGCTGCGGGTCCCCGTCGTCGAGTGACGACTCGCGGGCGGAGGCGTCCGCCGGCCACCGACGAGACGCACCGCCCGCACCGCGAGCACGAGCGCCACGAACAGGCAGGCCACCGCCCCGAGGGTCGCGACCGCGAGGAACGCCCACCCGGCGGAGTCCCCGCCGCGGGCCGCGCTGCCGAAGTCGATGGCCGCGAGGACCAGGTAGCCCCAGGCGACGACGGTGAGGGTGACGCCCAGCGCCAGCAGGAGCAGCCGGCCCCAGGGGAGGGGGGCCCGCTGCGCGGGGCGGCGGGGTCCGGCGCGCCTGCCCGCCCGCTTCCCCCTCGCCACGCCCCCATCATCGCACCCCGGGGGCCGTCGGCGCCCCTGCTCGGCGGACGTCCCGAAGGGCCTGGAGCGCCTGGAGCGCCTAGAGCGAGAACACGACACCGGCGATGGCGGCGTTGGACAGGTTGGCCAGGCTCGCGGCGAGCAGGGCCCGGAAGCCCAGCGCGGCCAGCAGCGAGCGACGCTCGGGCGCCAGCGAGCCGACCACCCCGAGGATGATGGCGATCGAGGCCACGTTGGCGAAGCCCGCCAGGGCGAAGGTCACGACGACGACCGTCAGCGGGTCGAGGCCGCCCACGGCGGGGCCGAAGTCGGCGTACGCGACGAACTCGTTGAGCACCGTCTTCTGCCCGATCCACGAGCCGGCCTGCGCGGCCTCGGACCACGGCACCCCCAGCAGCCACGCCAACGGGGCGAGGAGCCGCCCGAGGACCTCCTGGAAGGTCAGGTCCCCGGCGCCGAACCACCCGCCCACGGCACCGAGCAGCCCGTTGGCCAGGGCGATGAGGGCGACGAAGGCGATGAGCAGCGCGCCCACCGTGATCGCGATGCGCCCGCCGGCCAGGGCCCCGCGACCGATCGCGTCGACGAGGTTGCGCGACTCGGTGTCGCGGACCTCCCGCACGTCCAGCTCGTCGAGGTCGCGGACCTCCTCGCCGTCGGCCGGCTCGATGCTCGCCGGCTCCCTCTCCCGCGGGGTCGAGTCCGGCCACAGGAGCTTGGCGAACAGCAGCGCGGCGGGCGCGTTCATCACGGTCGCGGCGAGGAGGTACTCCAGCGGGGCGCCGAGCAGCGAGTAGCCGACCAGGGTGGAGCCGGCGGCGGCCGTCAGCCCGCCGACCATCACCGTGAAGATCTGTCCGGCCCGCAGCGAGCGCAGGTACGGCGCGATCATCAGCGGGGCCTCGCTCTGCCCGAGGAAGATCACGGTGCTCGCGTAGAGGGACTCGACCTTCGACACCCCCAGCACGCGGGCCAGGGCCCCGCCGACGTAGTGCGTCGCGTACTGCACCACGCGCAGGTAGAACAGCATCCCGATCAGCGCGCCGAGGAAGATGATGACCGGCAGCACGGAGAGCGCGAAGACCGTCCCGTCGTCGCCGCCGGCCTCGTAGAGGGGCCCGAACAGGAACGCCGTGCCCTCGTCGGTGAAGCCGATCAGGTCCGCGACGCGGTCCGCGACCCACGCCAGTGCCCGCTCCCCGGGGCCCCAGCGGAGCACGAGCGCGGCGAAGGCGACCTGCAGCGCGAGCGCCGCGCCGACGGTGCGCCAGCTCACGCCCCGGCGGTGGCTGCTCAGCGCCCAGGCGACACCGAGCAGCAGCACCAGCCCGAGGATCCCGCGGAGGTCGGCCATGCCCGGATCCTGTCAGGCCGACGTGCCGTCGAGGCGGTGCAGCAGGTCGACGAGCGCGGCGACCACGGCGTCGGCGCCGTCGGCCCCGGCGTAGGTGTCGCGTCGCAGCTCGACCATGAGCGAGGAGACCCGGCGCTCGGTGCCCCAGTGGCGCAGCGGCACGTAGGTGCCGCGGAACGGCTCGTCCAGGACGACGTCGCCGACGGGGGCGAGGGCCGCGCGCGCGGCCGCGACGAGCGCGGCGGGGGTGTGGACCGGGTCGGTGCCCAGGCAGACGGGCGGCCGGCGGTCGTCCGCGTGCCGCTCGTAGGGCAGGGGGAGGGCCGGGTAGGAGTGGAGGTCCACCACCACGCAGCGCCCGTGCGCCGCCAGGCGGTCGTCGACGAGGTCGGCCAGCGCCGCGGCGTACGGGTCGAAGTAGCGGCGCACCAGGGCGGCGTCACGGTCGGGGTCGTCGTCGCGCAGCAGCCGGAGGTCGCTGGTGCGCGTGTAGACCGCACCCATCCCGACCTCGGTCATCTCCTCCGCGGCCGGGTCGGGGAAGCGCTCGGGGTCGACGACGAGCCGCGAGGCGGCGTTGACGAACCGCCACGGCCGGGGCGTGCCCGCCGTGACCGCCGCCGCGACCGCGCGCTCGGCGAGCACGTCGGTGGCCACGTCGGTCATCGCGTCGAGCTCGGCGGCGAGGGCGTCGTCGTCCAGGACGATCGAGGAGCGCGCGTCGGCCGGCACGTGCCGCGACGCGTGCGGCACGTGGACGACCACGGGCGAGGCGTCGTCACCGGGGAGCAGGTGGGCGGTGGGTCTCGGCGTCACCGGTCGAGCGTGGCAGGGTCGGGGTGTGGAGCTGCTCGACGACGTGGTGGGCGAGACGCCGCTGGTCGTCTTCTGCGGGATGGCGAACCTGTGCTCGCCCACGCGCCACGACCACCACTACGGCGGCCCCGGCAACGCGTTCTACCGCTTGCTGCACGCCGCAGGGCTCACCGAGGAGCTGCTGGCGCCCGCCGACGAGCGGCTCCTGCCGTCGTACGGGCTGGGGGTGACGGACCTCGTGGTCGAGCGGGCCCCCGACGTGCCGCGGCGCACCCACGTCGACGCCCTGGCCGCGAAGGTCGAGGGCTGGTCGCCGGAGTGGCTCGCGATGACGTCGAAGACCGTGGCGGGCGAGCTGGCCCGCGCCCTGGGACACCGCCCGCCCGGCCTGGGGCCGGCGGGGTGGGACCTCGCGGGAGCGCCCGTGTTCGTCCTGCCGGGGCCCAGCGGGGCCAACCAGCGACGCTCCTACGACGGCCGCCCGGACCGTCTCTCGTGGTGGGGCGACCTGGCCGCGCTCGTGGGTCGTGGGCCCCGCGCGATCGTCTGACCCGTCCTGACCTGCGGTTTTCCCGCGCGCCGGCCCACGGCCCGCGGCGCGTCGTGCGCGACGCGCCGATCCGCTTGCGGGCCGTGCGCACACGGGCGTAGGGTCACCACCACATCTAGTAATCACAACGGTGTAGTTATCCACATCTAGTCCTCAGGGCGGGCGGTTTCCTCCCCAGGACGTGGTGGTTCCTCCACACGTGAGCGCCGGATGTGCACAGGTCCGTCCACACCTCCGACGACCTCGGCGGCCGCCCCGGGCGGGATGCCGGTGTCGGCGGCCGGTGTTGGACTGGACGGGTGGACGACACCAGCGACGAGACCGACGACGAGACCGAGGAGGGACCCGTGCACTGCCCGTTCTGCCGCCACACCGACACCCGGGTCCTGGACAGCCGGGTCACCGACGACGGCGGGTCCATCCGCCGCCGGCGGGTCTGCTCGTCGTGCGAGCGTCGGTTCACCACGGCCGAGCAGATGCAGCTGATGATCGCGAAGCGCAACGGCACCACCGAGCCCTTCCGGCGCGACAAGGCCGTCGCCGGGGTCCGCAAGGCCTGCAAGGGCCGACCGGTCACCGAGGACCAGCTCGCCCGGCTCGGCCAGGAGGTCGAGCACGCGCTGCGCGCCGCCGGGTGGGCCGAGGTGCCCGCCCACGAGATCGGGCTCGCCATCCTCGGGCCGCTGCGCGAGCTCGACGAGGTCGCCTACCTGCGGTTCGCGAGCGTCTACCGGGCCTTCACCTCCGCGGCCGACTTCGAGGCCGAGATCGTCTCGATGCGTCTGGAGCGCGGCCTGCCGGCCGGCTCCGACCTCGTCGAGACCTGATGAGACTGCCCGGCACGTCGTGGGGAAGCGGCGTGCCGGGCGCACCACCCCCAGCAGCACCTCCCCGCACCACCTCCAGCGGCACCAGACCAGCACCAGACCACCAGCACCACCGAGGGGATCCGAGGACCACATGACCGAGACGGTGAGCGGAAGCGCACACGACACGACGAGCGGCCGCACCGGCCGTGGCGTCCGGATCCAGCGGGTGTTCAGCACCCCCGGCGTCCACCCCTACGACGAGATCTCCTGGGAGCGCCGCGACGTCGTCCAGACCAACTGGAAGACCGGCGCGACCGTCTTCGAGCAGCGCGGCGTCGAGTTCCCCGACTTCTGGAGCGTCAACGCCTCCACGATCGTCACCTCGAAGTACTTCCGCGGCGCCGTCGGCACCGACGCGCGCGAGTGGAGCCTGCGCCAGCTGGTCGACCGCGTCGTCGACACCTACACCGCGGCCGGCCTCGAGCACGGCTACTTCGCGGACGCCGCCGACGCCGAGATCTTCTCCCACGAGCTCGCCTGGCTGCTGGTCCACCAGTACTTCTCGTTCAACTCCCCGGTCTGGTTCAACGTCGGCACCCCCTCGCCGCAGCAGGTCTCGGCCTGCTTCATCCTCTCCGTCGACGACTCGATGGACTCGATCCTGAACTGGTACAAGGAGGAGGGCTTCATCTTCAAGGGCGGCTCCGGCGCCGGCCTGAACCTCTCCCGGATCCGCTCCTCCAAGGAGCTGCTGTCCTCGGGCGGCACCGCCTCCGGTCCCGTCTCGTTCATGCGCGGCGCCGACGCGTCCGCGGGCACCATCAAGTCGGGCGGCGCGACCCGCCGCGCGGCCAAGATGGTCGTCCTCGACGTCGACCACCCCGACATCGAGGAGTTCGTCGCGACCAAGGCGCGCGAGGAGGACAAGATCCGCGCGCTGCGCGACGCCGGGTTCGACATGGACCTCGGCGGCGACGACATCACCTCGGTGCAGTACCAGAACGCCAACAACTCGGTCCGGGTCTCCGACGAGTTCATGCGCGCCGTCGAGGAGGGCACCTCCTTCGGGCTGCGCTCCCGCCAGACCGGCGAGGTCATCGAGACCGTCGACGCCCGCGGCCTGTTCCACAAGATCAGCGAGGCCGCGTGGGCCTGCGCCGACCCGGGCCTGCAGTACGACGACACGATCAACGACTGGCACACCAACCCCGAGACCGGCCGCATCACCGCCTCGAACCCGTGCTCGGAGTACATGTCGCTCGACAACTCCTCGTGCAACCTCGCGTCGCTGAACCTGCTGAAGTTCCTGCGCAAGGACGACACCTTCGACGCGCAGAGCTTCGCCTCCGCGGTCGAGCTGATCATCACGGCGATGGACATCTCGATCTGCTTCGCGGACTTCCCGACCGAGCCGATCGGCCAGACCACCCGCGACTACCGCCAGCTCGGCATCGGCTACGCCAACCTCGGCGCGCTGCTGATGGCGATGGGCCTCGGCTACGACTCCGAGGGCGGTCGCTCGATGGCCGCGACCATCACGTCGCTGATGACCGGCACGTCGTACGCCCGCTCCGCGGAGATCGCCTCCGTCGTCGGCCCGTACGCCGGCTACCGCCGCAACGCGGACGCCCACCAGCGCGTCATGCGCAAGCACCAGGCCGCCAACGACCAGGTCCGCACGCTGCACGCCGAGGACCGCGCCGTCCACGAGCTCGCGACCAAGACGTGGGAGACGGTGCTGCGCTCCGGCGAGAAGCACGGCTTCCGCAACGCGCAGGCCTCGGTGCTCGCGCCCACCGGCACGATCGGCTTCATGATGGACTGCGACACGACCGGCATCGAGCCGGACTTCTCGCTGGTCAAGTTCAAGAAGCTCGTCGGTGGCGGCTCCATGCAGATCGTCAACCAGACGATCCCGCGGGCGCTGCGCAAGCTCGGCTACCAGCCCGAGCAGGTCGAGGCGATCGTCGCCTACATCTCCGAGCACGGCCACGTCGTCGACGCCCCGGGCCTGAGGACCGAGCACTACGAGATCTTCGACACCGCCATGGGCGCCCGCTCGCTCAAGCCGATGGGCCACGTGCGGATGATGGCGGCGGCGCAGCCGTTCCTGTCCGGTGCGATCTCCAAGACCGTCAACCTGCCCGAGACCGCGACGGTCGAGGACATCGAGGACGTCTACCTGCAGTCGTGGAAGCTCGGCCTCAAGGCCACCGCGATCTACCGCGACAACTGCAAGGTCGGCCAGCCGCTGTCCGACGGCGGCGGCAAGGCCACCAAGGACGCCAAGGACGCGCAGGACGCCAAGGACGCCGCGGCGGTCGTCGAGAAGGTCGTCGAGAAGGTCGTCTACGCCCCGACCCGCAAGCGGCTGCCGAAGTCCCGCGTCTCGCGGACCACGTCGTTCACGGTCGGCGGCGCCGAGGGCTACATGACCTCGGGCGCCCACGACGACGGCGAGCTCGGGGAGATCTTCCTCAAGCTCGGCAAGCAGGGCTCGACCCTGGCCGGCGTGATGGACGCGTTCTCGATCGCGGTCTCGATCGGCCTGCAGTACGGCGTGCCGCTCGAGACCTACGTCTCGAAGTTCACCAACCTGCGCTTCGAGCCCGCGGGCCTCACCGACGACGCCGACGTGCGGATGAGCCAGTCGATCATGGACTACATCTTCCGCCGCCTGGCGCTGGACTACCTGGCCTTCGAGGACCGCGCCGCCCTCGGCATCTACTCCGCCGAGGAGCGTCAGCGTCACCTCGAGACCGGCTCCTACGAGCCCGTCGAGGTCAGCGAGGTCCAGGCCCTGCGCGCCGAGCCGGAGCAGGTCACCGTCGTCCTGCCCGACCCGGACGCCGAGGCCGCGGACACCGACGACGAGCCGACGGCCACCGTGGGCGAGGTGACCGACGCCGAGGCCGCCCAGACCTCCGACGTGGGCGCCAAGCCCGCCCCGCGCGAGGCCCACACCTCCGCGGAGCTGCTCGAGAAGGTCACCGGCACCGCCGTCGACTCGCCGCTGTGCTTCACCTGCGGCACCAAGATGCGCCCGGCCGGCTCCTGCCACGTCTGCGAGGGCTGCGGCTCGACCAGCGGCTGCAGCTGAGCCGACGCTCCACCCAGCACGACGACGAGGGCCGGTGCCACCTGGTGGTGCCGGCCCTCGTCGTCGGTCGTCGGGCCTCAGACGACACGGTCCCGCTCCCGCCCGCGGCCCAGGCACGACGGCCACGGGGCCTCCCGGCACGCGGCGGCCGCGCCCCGCAACAGGGCGTCCGGTGAGCCCCGGCGCTCGGGGTCGGGGTCCAGGAGGACCCGGACGAGCGGGGTGACGGGCGTCGCGGGCAGTGCGGTGACCTCCGGGAACGGCCGGCCGGTGAGGGCCTCGGCGAGGACGGTGCCCAGCCCGAAGTAGTCCATCGCGGCGGAGACCGGCCGGCACGCCTCCTGGTCGGGGGCGGCGTAGCCGGGGGTGCCGACAGGACGACCCGCGGGCTGTCGACGTCCGATCTCGCGGGAGGAGCCGAAGTCCACCAGGACGGGGCATCCCTCGCGCAGCAGCACGTTCTCGGACTTCACGTCGAGGTGGGCCAGGCCGGTCCGGTGCAGGTGGAGCAGGGGCGGCGCCAGCCGTGCGGCGAGCATCGCGACGTCGGCCGGGGGCAGCGCCCCGCCCTCGTCGACGACGTCGGCGAACGGCTCGCCGTCGACGTACTCGAGGACGACGTGGGGCAGCGGCGCGCCCGTGTGGTCGTCGAGCAGGCGTGGCAGGGCGGGGTGCCCGCACCTCAGGGCGCGCGCCTCGCGTCGCATGCTGCGCGCGGCACGCGGGTGCGAGACCTGGTGGGGACGGGCGAGCTTCACGATCGCGGGGTGCCACAGCTCGAGGGACCAGGCCAGCCAGGTCTCGGTGCGGTGGCCCACTCCCAGCCGCTCGAGGGCCACCAGCCCGGGGACGAGCGGGCGGCCCTCGGCGCACCGCCAGGTGGGCAGCCCGTCGAGCTCGTCGAGGTCGGTCGGTTCCACCGTCCCTCCTCTCCTGTGCGACGTCTCTCCTGTGCGGCGTCCGGGGCCCGCCCGGTCGGAGCGGGCGGGCCCCTCGACTCATCGCCGGCTGCGCGAGCGGCTGCGCGAGCGGCTGCGGCTGCGCGTACGGGTGCGGCGACGGGTCGCCATGGCGGACGGGATGCGCATCATGAGGCCACCTCCTCTCGGTCTCGTCGGGACGGAGCTGGTCGCGGGACAGGGGCCCTCGACCGGACGGGCCGGAGCGACACGACCCGGTCGGCGACGTCGGCGACGCGGTGGTCGTGCGTCACCACCAGCGCCGCGCGGCCCCTGGTGGCGGCGGCGAGGGCGGCGACCACCTCACGGGCGGCGCGGTCGTCCAGCGACGCGGTGGGCTCGTCGAGCAGCAGGGCCGGCGCCTGCGAGACCACGGCGCGGGCGAGCGCGACCCGTCGTCCCTGACCGCCGGAGAGCCGGACGGCGTCCTCGCCGACGCGGGAGTCCAGACCGAGCGGGAGGGTGTCGACGAACTCGTCGACCCGGGCCCGGCGGCAGGCGGCCTCGATCTCGTCGCGTCCGGCCCCCGGTCGCCCGAGTGCGACGTTGGCCGCGACGGTGTCGTCGAGGAGCCAGGGGTCCTGCGGCAGGAAGGCGAAGCGGGACCGCACGCTCGCCAACGAGCAGTGACGCACGTCGACCCCGTCGATCAGGATGCCGCCGCGGTCCACGTCGTAGAGCCGCAGGAGGAGGTGGAGGACGGTGCTCTTGCCGGCCCCGCTCGGTCCGAGCAGGCACACCGTCTCGCCGGCACCGACGGTCAGGTCGAGGTCGCGCAGCACGTCGGCGCCCGGCCGGTAGGCGAAGCCCACGCCGCGCAGGCTGATGCCCTGGCGCACCGGCGGTGCCACCGGTCCGGGCACGGGCTCGGGCAGCGAGTCGTCGCAGGACAGGACGTCACCGAGCCGGTGGGCGCTCACGTCGGCCCTGGCGAGGAGCCCGGCGAGCCGGGTCAGGGACCGCACCGGTCCGTAGAGGTCCCGGAGGTAGGCGATCACGACGAGCAGGGCGCCGACGCTCAGGTCGCCGCGGAGGACGTGGGAGCCGCCGACGACCAGGACGGCGGCGGTGCCGACGGCGAGCACCCCCTCGGCCAGCGGCGACCACCGGCTCGCGGTGCGGATCGCCTCGACGTCGGCGTCGGCCTGCGAGCCGCTCACGGAGCCGAAGGCGTCGCGGGCCAGGTCGATCCGCCCGAACGCCTGGACGGTGCGGACGTGCCGCACGAGGTCCTGGGTGGTGGTCGCGAGCCGGCCCGCGGCCGCCCGTGACGCCGTCTCGGCGGCGCGGACGCGTCGCCGCTGGTCGAGGGTCAGCCAGACGAGGACCGGCACCACGCCGAGCCCGACCGCGGCGAGCTCGAGCTGGAGGGTGGCGATGAGCACGAGCACGCCGAGGAGCAGCAGGAGCTCCGGCACGACGGTGGTGGTGAGGGCGACCAGGCCGTCGACGACGCGTCCCACGTCGGTGGTCACGCGGCTCAGCAGCTCGCCCCCGCGCGCCGTGTCGTGCCAGCGCAGCGACCGGGTCATCGCCCGTTCGAAGACCGAGCGCCGCAGGTCGTCGCCGACCCGCTCCGCCGTGCCCTCGGCCAGGCGGTCCGAGCCCATCCGCAGGACGCCGAGGAGGACGGTCAGCACCAGGCCGGCGAGCGCGGCGGCGACGAGGACCGCGGTGGGGCCCGCGACGGTGGCGTCCCCCGGCGCGCCGGTCAGGGCGTGGTCGACCGCGAGGGCGAGGGGCCACGGACGCAGGAGGACGACCCCCGTCTCGGCGACCACCAGCGCACCGGCCAGGAGGAGGCGCCGACGGTGGGGTCGTGCGGACGGCGCCACCACCCGCCACGTCTCCGGTGTCCTCATGTCGACCACCCTGGTCCGGGGGTGTGGTCCGGGTCGATCGCACCTTGGTGCTAGCACCGATGGGCCTGGTGCCGGTCGGCGGCCTGGGCCAGGCTGGGGTCCACGGACGTCGGCGTGTGGGGCGGTGGTGAGGGTGAGGGTGCTGCGCCACCCCGTGCTCCAGTTCCTCGTGGCGAGCCTCCTCGTGACCGCCGTCGTGGTCGTCGGCACCGCCTCGCTCAGCCGGGGTGCGGCGGCCGACGAGGCGATCAGCGACGCCCGCACGCTGACCCGCGTGCTCGGCGTGTCGGTGGCGGAGCCGGCGATCCCCGCAGGCCTGGCCCGCAGGGACCCCGCGGCCGTGCGCCGGTTCGAGCGGGCGGCGCTCGACCGCCTGCTGGTGCCCGACGTGCGGCGCCTCAAGATCTGGGACCCCGACGGGACGATCCTCTACTCCGACCGTCACGAGCTGGTGGGCAGCCGCTACGCGCTGGGTCCCGACGAGGTCGAGGTGCTGGAGCAGGGGGGCACGGACGCCGAGATCTCCGACCTGAGCCGTCCGGAGAACCGCTTCGAGCGCGACCTCGGGGGCGGGTTGCTCGAGGTGTACACCCGGATCGAGGAACCCGGCGGGGACCCTCTCCTGTTCGAGGCCTACTTCTCCCTCAGCGAGCTCGACGCCCAGCGCGAGACCGTGCTGGCCCGCTTCCGCCCCATCACCCTCGGCGCGCTGCTCGTGCTGGTGGCGGTGACGACGCCCCTGCTGTTCCTCCTGACGCAGCGGCTGACGCGATCGGCCGAGGACCGCGAGCGCCTGCTGCACTCGGCGGTCCGCGCCTCCGACGCCGAGCGGGTCAGGATCGCGCGGGACCTGCACGACGGCGTCGTGCAGGACCTGGCCGGGTCGTCGTACGCGCTGTCGACGATCGCGCGACGCCCCGCCCTCGCCTCCGACCTCGCCTCCGACCTCGACGACGTGAGCCGCTCCCTGCGCTCCAGCATGCGTGCGCTGCGGTCGCTCATGATCGAGATCTACCCCCCGGACCTCCACTCGGCCGGTCTCGAGGCCGCCCTCATCGACCTGCTGGCTCCCGTCGAGGCCTCGGGGGTCCGCACCACGCTCGAGGTCGACGACGACGAGGCGGCCTCGGGGGAGGCGACGGCACTGATCTGGCGCGTGGCCCAGGAGGCGGTGCGCAACGCGGCCCGGCACGCGCGTCCGAGCCGGATCGACGTCAGGGTGGCCCGCGAGGACCGTCACCTGGTGCTCGTGGTGACCGACGACGGCGTCGGGTTCGACCCGACCGCCGTCCAGGGGGCGAGCCGCTTCGGGCTCCGGGGGCTCGCCAGCCTGGCGGAGGAGATCGGGGCCCGCCTCGACGTCGTCTCGCGACCGGGTCGCGGGACGACGGTCCGCCTGGAGGTGAGGCCGTCGTGACCACGGTCCTCGTCGTCGACGACCACGGCGTGGTGCGCCGGGGCCTGACCGGCCTGCTCGACCACGCGGAGGACCTGGAGGTGGTCGCGGTCGCCGCGGACGGCGCCGCCGCGGTCGAGCTCGCCCGGCGTCACCGGCCGGACGTCGTGCTCATGGACCTGCAGATGCCCGGGATGGACGGGGTCGAGGCCACCCGGATCATCCGGGACGAGGACCTCGCCGGCGACGTCCTGGTGCTGACCTCCTACTCCGACCGCCGGCGGATCCTGGCCGCGCTCGACGCCGGAGCGGTCGGCTACCTGCTGAAGGACACCGAGCCCGACGACCTGGTCGCCGGTGTCCGCGCGGTCGCCCGCGGCGAGTCGCCGCTCGACCCGAAGGCCGCGCGCCAGCTGCTCCTGTCCCGGGGCGACCGGCAGGAGCCCACCCTGTCCCCGCGTGAGGTGGAGGTCCTGCGGCTGGTGGTCCAGGGCCTGGCCAACAAGCAGATCGCGCACCGGCTGGGGATCCGGGAGCGGACGGTCAAGCAGCACCTGACCAACGTCTTCGCCCGGATCGGGGTCAGCGACCGCACCCAGGCCGCGCTGTGGGCCCAGCGCCACGGGTGGTGACGTCGGGGTGCCGCCTCAGGCGGGGACGGCCGTACGACGGGCGCGGCCGAGGCGGGTGACGACGGGGTAGGCGGTCAGCAGTCCGAGCACGATCCCCACCTGCATCAGGAACCAGAAGGCACCCTCGGTCGCGGGCGGCATGAGCTCGGCGAGGTGGAGCAGCACCATCCACCCGCCCATCCCCACGTCGAACGCGAGCACGGTCAGGACCGCCACGGCGGCGGCCGTGCGCACGGGCACCCGGCGCCGCGTCGCGGCCCGCTCGTGGACGAACAGCAGGGCCATCGCCAACGCGCCGATCACGAGGATCATCACCCACAGGTCGATGCCGGCGATGGTGAGTCCCGAGACCAGCACCAGCGGCACGCCCACGAGGTGGGCCAGCGCCGACGCCGCCCCACCCGGCAGGCCGGCCACCGCGGCGGGCGGCCCGGCGGGGTCGTGGTCGCGCGCCGCCCGGCCGTGGCGGGCGTACAGCGGCAGCGCGAACGGACCGAGGTAGAGCGCCGAGGTCACCCACACCACCTCGTCGGCCACGGTGCGGTGGCGCCGACCGCGGGCGTACACGTCGACGGCGATCGCCGCGGCGCTGGCGAGCGCCAGGGCGATGAAGGTCCAGGAGACGGGCGTGAGCCAGTCCGGCACGCGGCTTGCCATGTCCATCGGGGTCCTCGGTCCGTCGGCGGGCGTCGTCGGGCCCCGGTGCGGGGCCCCTCGCATCCTGGCCGACCCGCCCAAGCGCGTCGCCGAGATCGTCGTCGGCCGTGGTCCGCGCGAGGTGCGCGAGGATGGTCGGGTGGCGGTGGACTGGAGGACCGCGGGCAGGCTCGTCGTGCTGGTGGCGGCGGTCCCGCTGCTGTGCGTCCAGGCGACCCTGCTCGTGCGCGGCCACGACGTCGCCGTCGGACCGGCGATCGCCCTCGCCGCGGCGCTGAGCGTCGCCGGCCCGCTCGCGCTGTGGCGGCCGCGGGCCGCCGCGGCGCTGATGGCGCTGGCCTCCGGGGCCCAGATGTCGGTGACCACGGCCGGGGGCGTCGGCGGGTGGCCGTGGGCGGTCGCGCCGATGCTGACCGCGCTGCTCGTGGTGGTGGTCCTCGGCGTCACCGGGGGCTGGACCGTGGTGCTCGCGGTCCTGGTGGTCTCCCTCGCCCAGACCACGGCGTTCGCGGTGCTGGGTGCGCCGTGGCGCGACGTCACCACCTCGCTGGCGAACCTCAGCCTGTGGGGCTCGCTCGCGACGATGGCCGCCGCCCTGGGGGTGCTCGGGGGGCGGTTCACCGACGTCCT
The DNA here is from genome assembly GCF_039529515.1 of Nocardioides lentus. Lineage (NCBI taxonomy): Bacteria > Bacillati > Actinomycetota > Actinomycetes > Propionibacteriales > Nocardioidaceae > Nocardioides > Nocardioides lentus. The sequence goes on along the minus strand of NZ_BAAAMY010000005.1, from coordinate 121,383 downwards.
CGACGCGCTGCGGTTCGAGCGCGGCGTCAGCGCCGACGCCCAGGCCCGCCGGGTCGTGATCGAGGAGCGCGCGCGGGTCGCCCGCGAGCTGCACGACGTCATCGCCCACAACATGTCCCTGGTCACCGTCCAGGCCCGCTCGGCCCCCGCCCGCGTGCCGGGGCTGAGCGCCGAGGCCGCCGCCGAGTTCGAGCAGATCGCGGAGCGCGCGTCCGACACGCTGGCCCAGATGCGCGGCGTGCTGACGGTGCTGCGCACCGAGCCCGGGCAGTCGGGCCGCGCCCCGGTGCCGACGCTGGCGCAGGTGCCGGAGCTCTTCGACGCCGTGCGCGGCTCGGGCCAGGCGCTCGCGGTGTCGTGGCGGGTCGACGACGCCGCCGAGCTCGACGAGGAGGTGGGCGCCACGGCGTACCGGATCGTGCAGGAGACGCTCAGCAACGTCCGGCGCCACGCCCCCGGGTCCCCGGTCACCGTCGAGGTCGTCACCGGCCCGGCCGAGGCGCCGGGCGAGCTGACGATCGACGTCTCCAACCCGCTCGCGCACGGGCTGGTCGCCGGCCCGCCCGGCCACGGGCTGGTCGGGATGGCCGAGCGGGCCGCGGCCGTCGGCGGCGACGTCGAGACCGGGGAGCTGGTCCCGGGCGAGTACGTCGTGCGGGCCCGGCTGCCGCTGCGCGCGCGGACCCGGTCGGGGGAGCAGCCGTGAGCATCCGCACCGTGGTCGTCGACGACCAGGAGATGGTGCGCGCCGGCTTCTCGGCCCTGCTCTCCGCCGAGGCCGACCTCGAGGTGGTCGGGACCGCCGCCGACGGCGCCCGGGCCCTCGAGGTGGTGCGTCGCACCCGGCCCGACGTGGTGCTGATGGACATCCGCATGCCGGTGCTCGACGGCATCGAGGCGCTGCGCCGCCTGGTCGCCGATCCCGCCACGCGCGGGGTCCGCGTGGTCATGCTGACCACCTTCGACGCCGACGAGTACGTCCTCGACTCGCTGCGCGCCGGGGCCAGCGGCTTCCTGCTCAAGGACGCCTCCGCGGCCGAGCTCGCCTCCGCCGTCCGGGTGGTCGCGGCGGGGGAGGCGCTGCTGTCGCCGTCGGTCACCCGCCAGGTGATCGCCCGTCTCGTGGACGCCCCCGCGCGGCCCGCCCGCGACCCCCGGCTGCGACAGCTGACCGACCGCGAGCGGGAGGTGCTGGTGCTCGTCGCGGCCGGCCGATCCAACACCGAGATCGCCCACGACCTCGTGCTGGCCGAGCAGACCGTCAAGACCCACGTCAGCCGCATCTTCACCAAGCTCGACCTGCGCGACCGCGCCCAGGCCGTCGTCCTCGCCTACGAGAGCGGGCTCGTCACGCCCGGATGACCCCCGCTACCCCGGTAGGGGGGTGGGGTGGCTCCCCGGGGTGACGCGCGGGGCCGCACCTGCTCCCTAGCGTCGGAGGATGAGCACACCCGCCGTCACCCCGGTGCCGCCCACCCCCGGCACGGTCCCCCGCGCGCGACCGCTCCCCGCCCGCGCCCAGCGCCAGCTCAGCCTCTACACCGAGCTGTCCCGCCAGGTCCGCGACGCCGGCCTGCTCGACCGCCGCCCCTGGTCCTACGCCGCCCGGGTCGCCGCCCTGGCGGCCGGGTTCGCCGGCGCCACGACGCTGCTGCTGACCCTCGGCCGCAGCTGGACCCAGCTCGCCGTCGCCGTCGTCTTCGCGGTGCTGCTCACCCAGACCGCCTTCCTGTCGCACGACGCCGCGCACCGGCAGATCTTCGGGCTCGGGCGGCGCAACGAGTGGGCCTCCCGCCTGCTCGGCAACCTCGTCGTCGGGCTCAGCTACGGCTGGTGGACCCGCAAGCACTCGCGCCACCACGCCAACCCCAACAAGATCGACGCCGACGAGGACATCGGGCGCGGCGTCCTCGTGTGGCAGCCCGAGGACGCGGCCCGTCGTACCGGGCTCGCGGCGTGGCTCACCGCCCGCCAGGGCTGGCTGTTCTTCCCGATGCTCACCCTCGAGGGGATCAACCTGCACGTCGGCGCCGCCCGCACCGTCCTGGGGCGCGAGCCGCTGCCGCACCGGGCGGTCGAGGCGGCCCTGCTCACGCTGCGCCTCCTCGGGTGGCCGGTGCTGCTCCTCGTCGTCCTCGGTCCCGGTCTGGGCCTGGCCTTCCTCGGGGTGCAGCTCGCGGTCTTCGGGGTCTACCTCGGCGCCAGCTTCGCGCCCAACCACAAGGGCATGCCGCTCGTGCCGAAGGACTCCCGCATCGACTTCCTGTCCCGTCAGGTGCTGACCTCCCGCAACGTCCGCGGCGGTCGGTGGGTCGACTGGCTGATGGGCGGGCTCAACCTGCAGGTCGAGCACCACCTCTTCCCGAGCATGCCCAGCGGCAGCCTGCGCCGCGCCCGGCCGATGGTGCGCGCCTACTGCGCCGAGCACGGTGTGCCCTACACCGAGGCGGGCCTGCGCGAGTCCTACGGGATCGTCGTGGCCCACCTCAACCGCGTGGGCCTCGGCGACCGCGACCCCTTCGCCTGCCCGCTCGTCGTCGCCCACCGCACCGGCTGAGCGCAGGTGTCGGGGGCGGGGTCTAGCGTGCCCGTCATGGATCGGGTGCGGGGGAGGGTCGTCGCGCTGCTGGCGTGCCTGCTGCTGGCCACGGGCTGCGACCCGGGGGCCGTGCGGGCGCTCGGCGGCGAGGCGCCGCGCGCGGGCGCCGACCGCCAGGACCGCGGGCAGCACCCGCGGCAGGACCACGGACAGCGGGACCGGCCCGCCCGCGTCGTCGCGCCGCCGCGGGGCCGCGTCGACGTGCCGGTCACCCGCGCGGTGCGGATGCTGCGTCGCGCGCCCGAGCGGTCGGCCGGCTACGAGCGCGACGCCTTCGCCCACTGGACCGACGCCGACGGCGACGGCTGCGACACCCGCGACGAGGTGCTCCTCGACGAGAGCCTGCGCCCCCGGCGCACCCGGGCCGGCGAGGACTGCCGGATCACCGGCGGCGCCTGGCGCTCGGCGTACGACGGGGAGCGGACGCGCGACCCCTCGACCTTCGACGTCGACCACGTGGTCCCGCTCGCCGACGCCTGGGGCTCCGGGGCGCGGGCCTGGACCGACGCGCGGCGGGAGCGGTTCGCCAACGACCTCGGCGACCCGCGCAGCCTCGTGGCGGTGACCGCGTCGTCGAACCGGTCGAAGTCCGACCGGGACCCCGCCGAGTGGCTGCCCGACCTCGCGCGCTGCCGCTACGTGCGGGACTGGGTGGCGGTGAAGGTGCGCTGGGACCTCGCCGCCGACGCCACCGAGCGGTCCGTCCTGACCCGCCGGGCCCGCGGGTGCGGGGGGCGGGTCGTGGTGCGGGTCGCCCGGTAGCCGGGGTCGGAGCCGCCGTTGTCGGTGCCGGGTGATGGGGTGGTCCTGTGGAGCTCGAGCAGGCACGACGCATGGCCACGGCCCTGATGGCCGAGCACGGCCTGCACGGGTGGACCCTGCGGTTCGACCGCGCCAAGCGGCGCGCCGGGGTCTGCCGTCACCACGAGCGCGTCATCGGGCTGAGCGGGCCGCTGACGTTGCTGCACGACGAGGCCGAGGTCCGTGACACGGTGCTCCACGAGGTCGCCCACGCGCTCGTCGGGCCCACCGAGGGCCACGGGCCCCGCTGGCGGGCCACCGCCCGACGCCTCGGCTGCTCGGCGCAGCGGGCGCTGCCCGCCGACGCGCCCCGGGTGCCGGGAGCCTGGGTCGGCACCTGCCCGGCCGGCCACACCACCGACCGCCACCGCCGCCCCGAACGCGTGCTCTCCTGCCCGCGCTGCTCGTCGCGGTTCTCGCTCGACCACGTCTACACCTGGACCCACCGGGGCCTCGCCGCGCCGCTCCACCCGCGCTACCTCGCCGAGCTCGACGGCCTGGCCGCCCGCGCCGCGGCGGCCGGGGTGGACCCCGACGCCGCCGGGTGGGCCGTCGGGGTGGGGGACCGGGTCCGGGTGCTGACCCCGGGGCGGTGGCACGGCACCGTCGGCGAGGTGGTCAAGGTCGGCCGCACCCGCTACCACGTGCGGGCCGCCGGCGGCGTCCTCACCGTGCCGATGGCCGCGGTCGCGCCCGTCCTCCACAGGCCCGCCTAGGATCGCTGGCGGGAGTCGGCGGTGGCTCGTAGCGTGCCGTCACCGACAGGGAGGGGCGCGCGATGGGCATCGAGGACCGACGGCCGGCGGCCGGCGAGGCGCTGTCCCGACGCGCCGAGGGCCACGACCCCACCGGGTCCGGGGACCCCGCCGCCCGGCGCGCGGCCGACGAGGTCGCCGAGCAGGCACGGCTGTCCGGGCTGGTCACCGCCGTCGTGGCTCGCATCGACGGCACCCGGCGCGACGACGCGCGCCTCGCGACGTACGCCGACATGCTGGTCCACCGGGCCGCCCCGGCCGGGGCCGACGAGGTGCTCGGGGTGGTCGAGCGGCTCCTGGCCCGGCTGCTCGCCCGTGCGGCCGCGGGCGGGTGGCCCGAGGGCGACCTGGCCCCCCTGGTCGAGCGCACCCTGGGGCCGGCCCACGTGACCACCCTCGACGAGGTGCGCCGCCGGCGCCCGCTGCGGCACCTCGGTTCGGGCCTCGGCCTGGCCGCCCTGCTCGGCGCCGCACCGCTGCTCGAGACCCGGGCCCTGGTCGCCCCGACCCCGGCGACCGGCGAGCACCCCCGGCTCGCGCGGGTGCGGGCGCTGCTGGCCAAGGCCGAGTCCACCGACCATCCGGCGGAGGCCGAGCTGCTGAGCGCGAAGGCCCAGGAGCTCGTCGCCCGTCACGCCCTCGAGGGGCTCGTCGGCTCCGGTGAGACCGGCAGGGCCGGTGGGCCCGGGCCGGCCGGCCGGCCGCGGGCGCGGCGGGTCTGGCTGGACGCCCCGTACGTCGACGCGAAGGCCGCGCTCGTCGCGGCGGTCGCCGCCGCCAACCGCTGTCGCAGCGCGGTGGCGGTGTCCCTGGGCTTCTGCGTCGTGGTGGGCCACCCCCGCGACCTCGACGCCGTCGAGCTGCTCACCGCGTCCCTGCTGGTGCAGGCCCAGAGCGCCCTCGCCCACCACGGCCGCCGCACCGGCGAGCAGCGGGGCCGCACCCGCGCGTTCCGTCGGGCCTTCCTGCTGGCCTACGCCACGCGGGTCGGGGAGCGGCTCGAGGAGGCGACCGCGACGGCGTACCGGGAGGCCGGTGGCGACGCGCTCCCGGTGGTGCGCGCCGCCGAGCAGCGGGTGGAGGCCGCCTTCGCCGAGGCCGTGCCCCACACGGTGGGCCGACCCGCGACCGTGTCCCACCCGGACGGGTGGGTGGCCGGTCGCCACGCGGCCGACCTCGCCCGCCTCGACGTCCGCGACGAGCTCCGGGAGCACCGGGACCGCTGAGGACGCCTCGACCGGCCCCGGTGTCGGTGGTCGTCCCTACCGTCGTCGACGAGCTCCCGGCCGGGGGGCGATCGAGGACGGTGGGTCGAGATGGACGAGCACGGCCAGGGCGCGGGCCCGGGATCCGACGGTGGCTCCGAGGGGGCCTTCGACGCGGCGGTCGACGCCGCCTGGCGGCGGCTGCGCGGCGGGCTCGCCGACGCGCTCGGCGCCCTCGTCGAGGGGGAGGAGGTCCTCCTCGCGCCCCGGTCCGATGACGAGCCCGCGGTGCCGTGGTGCCGTGTCACGGCCGCCGCCGGGGCCCGGCTCGAGGTGACGGCGCCGTCCGGGGGCCACGACGACCTGCTGCGGGTCCTGGGGTTCTCCGTCGCCCGGTCCACGGCGAGGCTCGGCGCCGAGCGGCGCGAGGCCGACCGGGTGGCCTGGGCCGTGGTCCGGCTGGTGCGGGAGGCCCACGGTGTCCTCGACCCCTCCTTCCTGCGTCCCCTCGACGGGGGCGGCGACCCGGCGCCGGCGTCGGGCGGTGCCGCCGGCGCCGTGTCGCAGCCACGCGACGCCGACTTCCCGCCCGCCGACGCCGGGCCCTGGTCGCTCCGCGACGGCGAGGAGGTGCGGGCCGCCGTCACGCGGGTGGTCCGCGGGCTGCTCGACGAGGAGCCGGCGTGGGACGAGGACGGCGACCTCGCCCTCGCGACCGAGCGGTGCGTCCTGCACGTCGTGCCCGCGGCGCGGGTGCCGCGGCTCCTGCTCAGCGCGACCCTGCTCGTCGAGGTGGCCGACGAGGCCCGCACCCTGACCGAGCTGAACCTGCTGAACCGCCGCCAGTTCGGGCTGTCCTTCGCGCTGCTCGACGACCGCGTCGTGGTGCGCCGCGAGCTCGGGGTCGCGTCGTTCGTGCCCGGCGAGGTCCGCGCCGAGCTGCGACGGCTCCTCGACCACCTCGACGAGTGGGTCACCGACCTGCAGGCGCGGGTCGGGGGCCGGGCGCTCGACGAGGACGACGCCCCGGGCGCCCGCGGCCGGCCCGCCGCCTCGAGGACGGCCGGGACCGACCCCGACCAGCAGGAGCGCTTCGCGGCGGCGCTCGCGGTGATGAAGGAGCTGCGGGCCGAGGACCGCGACGGCCTCGACCCGCTCACGCTGCTGCGGGTCTTCCACGGCGACCGCGGCCTGCTGATGCTCGCCATCGCCCACACCCGGGCCCGCGAGCGGGCCTGGCGCACCCGGGCGAGCACCCAGGGGGCCGAGGGGCGTGGTCGGGCCGCCGCGGTCTCGGGCGCCCGTGCCCGGCACCACCGCGACCTGCGCTCGCGGCTGCGCCGGGCGCTGCGGATCAGCGTCCGCGGCCCCGGGCCCGAGGCGGCGGAGCAGCTGAGCCTGTTCCCCGCCGAGGACGCGACGGGCTGAGGGCCCCCCGCCGGGCGAAGGGCCACGTCATCGCCGCCCACACCACCAGCACGACGGCCACCTCGACGGCCAGGTAGGTGGGCCAGGGCCCGAACAGGTCGAGCACCGACCCGCCGGCGGGCTTGCGGTTGAGGAAGCCGTAGTTGGTGTCGATCGCCACGTTGAGCGTGAACACCGCGACCGCCCAGGCCAGGGTCACCGCCACCGCGAACCGGAAGTCGCGCCAGTCGGGACCGAGCCCACGCCCCACCGTCAGGTAGACCGCGGCCCAGACGATGCCGATGTGCATCACCCAGAAGAGCAGGAACACGAGGTCGGGGAACGGCGTGACCAGGTCGGGCGTCAGCACCGCCTGCGTGGTCAGGGGGATGCCCCACAGGTAGGTGAGCGCGACCGCCCCGCGGCGGTGGGTCCACAGCGCCCACGCACTCACGAAGGAGGCCAGGTCGCACAGCTGGATGGGCAGGGTGCGGTCGAGCTCGAAGTAGGCGGGGGTGAAGTAGAGCACCTGCAGCGGGATCGTCCCGGCGACCAGGAGGACCGCGAGGACCCGCCCGAGCCGGTCGTCGGGGTCGGTGCGACGGCCGCGTCGCCCGACCAGCGCGAGGACCACGCACCCGGCCAGCAGCACGGCGATCGCGGTCAGGTGCGACACGTCGTACGGCGTGAACTGCGCGCTGGATCCCCCCACGGCCACATCATGCACGGCCGCCGCCGTGGATGACCGGCGATCGTGGCGCCGCGGGTACAGTCGCCCGGGCCGCCGCTCGGGCGGTCTGGTCGGCGGTCGGAGGACGTGGTCATGCGGGTCGTGGGACGGCGGGGTCTCCTCGCCGCGGTGGCCGTCGTCGTCGCGCTCGTCGTGGCGTGCACCGCAGCGGTGGCTGCGGGGGTCTGGACGGACCCGGGCTCCGACTCCGGCTCCGACGCCGCCACCTCGCCCGCCACCGGCGAGACCTCGCAGAGCGCGGACGCGGGCGCCGACGGCTACCGCTTCCTGTCCTCGCCCGACTTCATGAACGCCGACGTCGCCGACCTGTCCGGCCTGCCCGGGTTCCGCCGCGGCACGCCGAACTCGTGGAACCGCTCCTACGCCCGGGCGGTGCGCACGGTCATGGACGGCTTCGCCGCGGAGCGGCCCGACGACGTGCTCGTGGCCGGCGACCTCGTGAACGGTCACTGGGGCGACAAGCCTTCGCGCGTCTTCGGCCCGACCGACACGGCCCGGCAGAAGCGTCAGGCCATCAGCCGCGCGGCCCGCGCCTACTACCCGGCGTGGCGTCGGCTGTTCGCGCAGCGAGACCTCGACGTGCACGTGGCCGTCGGGGACCACGAGATCGGCGACAACGACTGGCGGGGCAGCGCCCGCAAGGACGCCAAGCGCCGCAACGTCACCCACTTCAAGCGCGAGTTCGCCCGCTACGGACTGCGGCCGGGGCGCTACAGCGACCGCCCCGAGGGCCCGGCGCGCAGCACGGCGTACGCCACCCGGCTGAGCCCGGAGGTGCAGCTGGTCACCGTCGACGTGTTCCGCCGCACCGGGAACGACGTGCTCCCCGAGCTCGACTCCCAGCAGCTGCGCTGGCTGGACGGGGTGCTCGCCCGCGCCGAGGCCGACGACGTCGACTGGATCATCGTGCAGGGCCACACCCCGGTGCTCGGGCCGGTGCGCACCACCAGCTCCTCGGGCCTGATGTACCGCGGTGGCGCGCGCTCCGCGTTCTGGCGGACCCTGGTGCGCCACGACGTCGACCTCTACCTGTCCGGGGAGGTCCACGACATCACCGCCCGTCGCGAGGGCGGGGTGACCCAGATCAGCCACGGCGGGATCTTCACCCACGCCAACCGGCGCGGACGGGGCGGCACGAACTACCTCGTCGGCCAGGTCGACGGCGACGAGCTCGCCCTCACCAGCCGTCGCTTCCTCGTCGAGTCCTCGCGCACCGGGCGCCGGCTGTGGCAGGCCACCGGCAAGGGACGGCCGCCGCTGAGCAAGCGGTTCGACCCGGTCCCCGCCCTCGTCGGGCGCATGACGCTGACCTCCGACGGCCGTGTCCTGCAGCGCTCCGGCGTGCTCGACGAGTACGTGCCGTCCCGCGGCTGAGCGATCCCGCCGTTCCGCCACGCGTCGGCGCCGGACGCCCTACGGTGCGAGGACCGGAAGGAGTCGCCATGATCGCGGACGCGCTGGCCCCGAGGGGTCGGCGACCCCGGGTGCGGTTGCGCCCCCGAGGTCGAGGCGCCGGCCCCGTGCTGGCCGGCCTGGACCCGCGGGCGTGGCACGTGACCCGCGACGTCGCGTGGCCCGGTCGGCCCGGCGTGCGCCTGGGTCACCTGGTCGTGGGCCCGCCCGGGGTGCTGGTGGTCCGCACGGCGGCGTGGGCCGGGGTCACCGGGTCCCGCGGCGGGTCCCTGCGCGGCGACGGCACCCGCCGTCAGCGCGACCTGCAGGACGCGGCCGAGGCCGCCGGGCTGGTCGCCACGGTGCTCGGCCCCGACGCCGGCCCGCGCCCGGCCCCCGGGGGCGTCGCGGTGCTCGGCGTCCTGAGCGTCGCGGGGACCTCGACCGTGACCGGCTGGATCGGCGAGGTGCTGTGCTGCGGGCGCGGCGACCTCCTCACGGTCGTCGGGTCGCTGGCGACCCGTCTGGACGCCGAGCAGGTGGCCGAGCTGGGCGGCGACCTGACCGCGCGGCTGCGGGCGCCGGGCGCTCAGGCCGGGGCGTAGGCGCGGACCCAGTCGATCTCGGTCGACCGGGAGCCGGTGAAGGTGGGCTCCTCGCCCGCGACCGGCTTCATCGCCGTCTGCACCGCGAACCACATCGGCACGTCGGGGATCTGGCCGGGCGCGGTGATGGTCTCCACCGCCCGGCCGTCGACCACGACCTGGATCTCGTCGGGCGTCCACCGCACCGACACGACCTTCCAGGTCGAGAAGTCGCCGCGCACCGGGCGCCGGGTGGCGTCGTGGGTGCCGTCGGCCTCGACCTCGCCGTAGTGGTTGGTGACGGTCATCTCGCGGCGGTCGGGCTGCGTCTCGAAGATCTCGTAGAAGTCGATCTCGGGCGGCCAGCCGCCCTCGGCCGGCCACAGCAGGCCCGCGACCGTCACCCCGCCGGCGTCGGCCTCGGTGCGCACCCGCATGTCCCAGCGCCCGTAGCGCTGCTCGAGCGGGGAGTCCCAGGCACCCACGCCGCCGGAGAGCCACTGACCGTCGACCAGGGCCGTGTCGAGCAGCAGCGCGGAGTCCTCGACGCGCACCATGGAGGAGTCCCACAGGGCCGCCGGGCAGCAGCCCGGCACCCCGTCGTAGGTCTTCCACACGGCGGGGTCGAGGGTGTCGAAGTCGTCGCGGAACACCTCGCGCCACCGACGGTCGGTGACCTGCATCCGGCGGAGCCCGCCCAGCGGGTCCCGCAGTCGTACGCCGCCCTCCTCCGCGTCGCGCCCGCCGCGCGGTCCCCCCTCCGCGTCGCCGGACCCGTCGGCCCCGCCGGGCCCGCCGAGGTCGGGGAACTCGGGCAGGGAGGCGCAGCCACCGGCCACGAGCGCGAGCGCGAGGCCGGCCAGCAGCGTCCGCGCCCGGGCGGCGACCGGTCTCACGGCAGCGGGTCGACCTCGGCGTGGTCGGCGACCACGGACGACAGGACCCGCAGGTGGTGGTCGCCGTCGCCGAGGAGGTGGTCCAGCGCGGTGAGGTGGCTGGTGTAGGTGCCGACGTGGTACTCCGCCGTCATCGCGATGCCGCCGTGCAGCTGGATCGCCTCCTGGCCGATGTGGCGTCCGGCCCGGCTGGTCTGCAGGGCCGCCCGGCTCGCCGCCTCGGCGGCGCTCGCCTGGCCGGTGCGGCCCGGCTCGGCCGCGTGCACCATGCTCGCCCACGCCGCGACGCTGCGCGCCAGCTCCAGCGAGACGTACATGTCGGCGGCGCGGAAGGTGAGCGCCTGGAACGTCGAGAGGGGCACGCCGAACTGCTTGCGGCTGCGCAGGTAGTCGGTGGTGGACTCCAGGGCGACCGCCATCGCGCCGAGCGCCTGGTGGCAGGCGACGACGCGGGTGGCCTCGACGACCTCCGCGACCTCGCGGCCGCGGTCCTGCGCCGCGCCCAGCAGGGTGGCGGCAGCGCCGGAGAGCTGGACGCGGGCCGCGCGCCCGCCGTCGTGGGTGGCGTAGCCGGTCCGGGTGAGGCCGTCGACGTCGCCGTCGACGACGAACACGCCGGTGCCCCCGTCGGGCAGGGCCGCGGTGACGACCAGCCGGTCGGCGCGCGCGCCGTGGGGGACCGGCTCCTTGGTCCCCGTCAGGCGCCAGCCGCCGTCCTGCTCCTCGGCGCGGACGTCCTGGCCGTCGACCGCCCAGCGGCGGCCCGGCTCGGCCAGCGCCGGCGCCAGCAGCAGCTCGCCGGACGACAGCCCCCCGAGCAGCTCCTCGCGCTGGGCGTCGTCACCGGTGGCCGCCACGAGACCGCCGGCGAGCACCACCGAGGTGAGGAACGGCTCGGGGGCGATCACGCGCCCGAGCTCCTCGGCCACCAGGGCGCTCTCGACGGGTCCGGCGCCCATGCCGCCGTCCGCCTCGGCGAACGGCAGGCCCAGCACGCCCATCTCGGCCAGCGAGGCCCACAGCTTCTCGTCGAAGCCGGGCTCGTCGGCGACGGCGCGGCGCCGGTCCTCGTAGGCCGGGTAGGCGCGGCCGAGCAGGCCGCGCACGGCCTCGCGCAGCGCCTTCTGCTCCTCGTCGTGAGTGAAGTCCACGTGTCGTCTCCCTAGCCCTCTACAGCCCGAGGATGGTCTTGGCGATGATCTGGCGCTGGATCTCGTTGGAGCCCCCGTAGATGGAGGCCTTCCGCAGGTTCAGGTACGCCGGGGTGGCGCGGCGCGCCCACTGCGGCACGGTCGAGTCGTCCCCGGCGCCGGAGGCCAGCGCGGCGGGCCCGGCGAGGTCGACCACCAGCTCGCTGACCGCCTGCTGCAGCTCGGTGCCCTTCAGCTTGAGCACGGAGGAGGCCGGGTGGGGCTTGCCGTCGGCGGAGTTCGCGACCACGCGCAGGGCGGTGAGCTCGAGCGCGAGCAGCTCGTTCTCGAGCTCGGCGATCCGGGCGGCGACGAGCGGGTCGGCGAGCTGCTCGGCGCCCGCCCACTCCTTGGCCTGGGCCAGGACCCGCTTGGTGGCGCCCACCGGGGCCACGCCGACCCGCTCGTTGCCGAGCAGGAACTTGGCGTAGTCCCAGCCGTGGTTGAGCTCGCCCACCAGGTTCTCCGCCGGCACGCGCACGTCGGTGAACCAGACCTCGTTGACCTCGTGGCCGCCGTCGATGAGCTCGATCGGCCGCACCTCGACGCCCGGGCTGGTCATGTCGATGAGCAGGAACGAGATGCCGCGCTGCTTCTTGGCCTCGGGGTCGGTGCGGACGAGCATGAAGATCCAGTCGCCGTACTGGCCGAGCGTCGTCCACGTCTTCTGTCCGTTGACCACGAAGTCGTCGCCGTCGCGCACGGCGGTCGTGCGCAGCGAGGCGAGGTCGGAGCCGGCGTCGGGCTCGGAGAAGCCCTGCGACCACCAGATGTCGAGGTTGGCGGTGGCCGGGAGGAAGCGCTGCTTCTGCTCCTCGGTGCCGAACGCGGCGATGACGGGGCCGACCATGGAGGCGTTGAAGGCCAGGGGGAGCGGCACGCAGGCGCGCTGCATCTCCTCGTGCCAGATGTGGCGTCGCAGCGGGGTCCAGTCGCGACCGCCCCACTCCGCGGGCCAGTGGGGCACGGCCAGGCCGTGGGAGTTCAGGATCCGTTGGCTGGTGACGATCTGGTCCTTCGACAGCTCGCCGCGCTCGGCGACGGTGTCGCGGATCTCCTTCGGCACCGCGGTGGTGAAGAACTCCCGCATCTCCGCGCGGAAGGCGGCGTCCTCGGTGGACAGCTCCAGCTGCATGACGAGTGGTCCCCTCTCGACCGGCCCGGCGCGGGCACGGCTGGAGCCATCATGACGGGTGGCGGGTAGAACTGGCCGGGTGAGTCCCGAGCACGAGCGCGAGGTGCGCGCCGAGCTGCGCGCCGAGCGCGACCGGGCCGTCGTGCGGCTGCGGTCGCTGGAGGCCGACCTGGCGGGGATCGTGGCGGCCAGCGCCGACGACAACGCCGACGACGAGCACGACCCCGAGGGCGCCACCATCGCCTTCGAGCGCTCCCAGGCCGGGGCGCTGGCCGCCTCGGCACGCGCACGCCTGACGGAGGTCGACGCCGCCCTCGACCGGCTCGCCGCGGGCCGCTACGGCCGGTGCGAGGCCTGCGGGGAGCCGCTGCCCGCGGAGCGGCTCGCGGTGCGCCCGACCGCGCGCACCCACGTGGGCTGCGCCTGAGCGCCGCTCAGGCGGACCCGGGCGCGATCCGGGCGGCGCGCTCGGTCAGCAGCTGGGTGCGGTGCGCGTTGCCGGGCAGCGCGACGTAGGCCTCGCCGTAGGCCGCGAGCAGGTCGTCGTCGAGACGCCGGACGGCGCCGGCGGGGTAGCGGTAGGACATCCGCGCGGTGACCGCGCCGGAGTCCACGTCGGCGAGCGCGGCGCCGAGGTCGGCGGGGGAGCGCAGCCCGAGCTCCGCGAGCAGGCCGGTCATCCACTCGTAGTGCTCGGTGCGCGACCAGCCGGCGCCCGGGTAGCGCCCCGCCAGGTACGCCGCCAGGTCGCGGGCGCCCATCGCCTCGGCGTCGCTGCCGGTCGAGCCGGCCTCGGTGCGCAGGTCGTCGCGGATGGTCGTGAACTCCCGGTCGGCGAGCTCGAGCAGGCCGGCGGCGAGGGTGAAGCGTCGGTCCAGGTCGCTGGCGCGGTCCGCGGGGACGCTGCCCTTGTAGCGGATCTCGTGCTCGAACTCGGCCCAGGCGTGCTGCAGCACCGTCCGCACCTGCACCTCGACCTGGCGCCCCGCCATCTCGGGGAAGGCGGTGCCGGCGCGCGACGCCGCGGCCCGCGCCTCGTCGAGGGTGAGGTCGAGGTGGCGGCTGGCGTAGCCGAAGCGGCCCTGGCGCGCGGTCTCCTGGCCCTTGTCGCGGTCGCCCAGCACCGCGAGCTCCTCGCTGAGCAGGTCCGCGACCGCCTCGACGTCGGAGGTCAGGTAGGTGACCACCCGCAGGCCCACCTGGTCGGCCATCTCGGCCAGCGGGTCGGAGTAGCGCGGCGTGCCGCTGCCCACCGGCAGCTCGGAGACCGCCTTGGCGGCGAACGAGTCGACGCTCTTGGTGCGGGCCTCGACCGAGAGGTAGTTGATGCCGGCGTCGTCGAGGATCGAGGTGACCAGCCCCAGGTAGCCGGCCGTCGCGGTCCGCAGTCCCGCCAGCCCCCCGGCGTACGCCTCGACGGCGGCGTCGCGGCTGCGCTCGGCCCGCGTGGGACGCGGGGTCGGCTCCAGGTCGGGCGGCAGCGTGGGGGTGACGATGCAGCCGTCGGTCGCGACGCGCGCGGGGTCGCCGTAGACGGTGGTGTGCTCGGGCTCGCGCAGGGCGTGCAGCGCGACGTAGGCGCACAGCACCGCGTCGACCTGGTCCTCCACCACCCGCAGGTCCGACTTCCGGGTGGCGTCGCGCACCCCGGCGACGAGACGCTCCCAGGGTTCGCGGCGGGCCAGCAGCAGCGGCGTGCGGGCCCGCGACAGCGACTCCAGCAGCTCCACCAGCCGCAGCAGCTCGGCGCGCAGCTGGGGGAAGGAGCGGCCCTGCTTCTGCTTGTACTTCAGCGTCCGGCCCAGCCGGAACAGCGCGATCGTGGCCGCGTGGGGGTAGACCTCGAGCGCCCAGCGCCCGGACGTGGTGCCGGCCGGGGGCAGCTCCAGCGACAGGTCGAGCGCCGCCGCCAGCCGCCCGCCCCGGGTGCCGTCGGCGAAGACCGGCCGGGAGGTGTTGGCCGGGTGGGCGCCGGCCTCGAAGGGCCGGAAGTCGCGCGACAGCGCGGTCTCGCAGGGTCGGGCGCCGGTCGGGTTGGTGACCACGAGGGGGGCGTCGATCCCGACCGCGCAGTCGCCGGTCGCGTAGCGCGCGACCTCGGCCGTGACCTCGGCGTCGGTGCGCACGGTCGAGACGCCGAGCAGGCGCCCCCGGTCGTCCAGGGCCGCCACCCCCGTGGGGTTCTGGGTGCCCCAGGCGAGGTCCACGCCGACGAAGTGCATCCCCCGACCCTCCCAGATCGCGTCAGGGGCCGTCCGGGACGATGGACCGGGTGCGAGCGAAGCTGATCGACGTCAGGGTGCCGACGAGTCCCCGGGGCGCGGTGCTGGTGCTCCACGGGGGCGGTGACCGGCCCGGCAGCCCGCCCGTCAGCCCCACCCAGCTGTCGGTGCTGCGGATGGTGCCGGTCGCGCGTCGGATCGCCCGCGCCGGGCGGGGAGCGCTCGCCGTCCACCGGCTGCTCAACTCCCACCGCGGCTGGGACGCCGAGACCACCCCGGTCGCCGACGCGACGTGGGCGCTCGGGCGCGTGCGCGAGCGGTACGGCGACGTGCCGGTCTGCCTGGTCGGCCACTCGCTGGGCGGGCGCGCCGCCCTGCTCGCCGGCTCGGCGGCCGGTGTCGCCGGGGTCGTCGCGCTCAACCCGTGGGTGTACGCCGACGAGGCCGCCCACACCGACCTCGCGGGTCGCCGGGTCCTCGTCGTCCACGGCACCGACGACCGGATCGCCGACCCCCGCCGCGCCCGCCGGGTCGTGGCCGACCTCGAGCGGCGCGGCGTCGACGCGACGATGGTCGAGGTCGCCGGCGGCAAGCACGCGATGCTGGCCCGCGGGGCCGAGTTCGAGCGCCGGACCGCCGACTTCGCCGTCGAGGTCCTCCGGTGACGCGCCGGTGCGCTCTCCCCCCTTCAGGGGATCTTCACCGGATCGTCATGACCGGAACCGGCGAATCCGTGGACGGCGGGGAGGTGACTCGTGTGGAATGGGGCGCGACGCCGCGGAGGACCGACCGACGGCGTCGTCGTCTGAGGAGACCGATGCCCCACCGCCGCCCCGTCCGCCGACTGCTCGCCGTCCTGACGGCGTCCGCCGCCGGCGGTGCCGCCGTCCTGGTCGCCGGGCCCGCGTCCGCCGCCGGCGGCGAGGTGGCCGGCACGGTCTTCCCCGACAGCAGCGCCAACTTCGCCGCCGTCTCCTGCGACAGCGCCACCGCCGCCGGCGGCGCCGGCGTCGCCGCCAAGGTCCGCGAGATCGGCGGCACCCGCTTCGGCAGCCGCTCGACCGGCTTCACCGGCACCGGCTCGGGTGTCGGCGCCGGACCCAAGGCCTCGGTGCGCTCCGTGGGTGCGCTCACCTCGCTGTCCGTGGACGCCTGGTCCGACGAGCAGGCCGCCGGCGTGGCCTACGTCTGGCTGTTCCCGACGGACGCGGCCGGCGACCTCACCGACGTCGCCTGGCTCGGGCGGACCCCCGTCTCCTCCGACGCCGGCTTCGCCCGCCAGGACGTCGCGGGCGCCGAGTTCACGTGGGAGCCCCGTGACCCCCGGGACTTCTCCGCGCTCGACGGCGGCACCCGCACCGGGACGATCGCCGAGGCCACCCGCCCCCGCTGGGCCTCCGGGCTCGGCGACGGCCCCGGCCACGTCGGGTTCGCCTACGGCTGCGACGGCGCCGACTTCTCCCTCGACGGGTTCCGGCTCGGCACCGCGACCTCGGGTGCGACCTACGACTTCGAGGGCCTCGACGTGGTGACCACCATGCGCTCCTCGCAGCTCGCCGACGGCCCGCGCGCCACCCTGGTCGGCCGCAGCACCAGCGCCGGCGAGGACACCGGCGAGCCCCTGGTGCTCCAGCGCCGCACGCCCGGCAGCGGCCCCTACCGCCTCGCGACCGGCCTCGACATCACCGTCGACGCCGCCGGCGTGCACCGCACCACCGTGCGACCCGCGCGGGCCACGGAGTTCCGCTGGGTCCGCTCCGAGGTCCCGTACGCCGAGGGCGGCACGTCGAACTCCTACGTCGTCGCGGGCCGCTCCAAGGGCGGTCGTGTGCTCGACCCGGCCCCGCAGCCCCGCCCGGACCGCGCCCGGGGTGGCCGCGACTCCCAGCCGACCGCCCCCGCCGCGCCGGGCGAGCCGACCCCCGCCCTCCCCGAGCCGACGCAGCCGACGCAGCCGGAGCCCACGTCCCCCGCGCCGTCGGGGCCGACCCAGCCGTCGGAGCCGCAGCCCTCCGACCCGACCTCCCCGGCGGCACCCACCGGGCCGTCCGCGCCGGTGGAGCCCACCGCGCCGACCCCGACCGCCCCCGACCCGACCGCCGTCGACCCCGACGCCGCCGCGGTGGCGTCGTGCGAGGTCGCCCTCGCCACCGTGGTCGACGCGCAGACCCTCGCCGTCCTCACCGACGACGAGCTCGCCGCGATCACCGACGGCGAGGACGCGACCGCCGGCACGGCCGACGACTGCACCTGGACGGTCGAGGACGACTGGCTCACCGAGCAGGGCCTGCGGGAGTCCGCGGGCTGATCGCCCGTCCCGCGCGGCATCACGGCGCGGGTCCGGCCCGGGCCGGACCGGGCATGGCGAGGCTCACGTCGCGCGGGTTCGCGAGGCCCACCACGGCTTCGCCATACTCGGTGGGCGATGGCTGACGAGACGGGCGGGAAGACGAAGCGCCTGGACCTGAACTGGGTCCAGGTGATCGCCGGTGCGCTCGCAGCGGTGTCGTCGGCCGTGCTGCTCTCGACCCTCGGGGCCGCCGGCACCCTGATCGGTGCCGCGCTGGGCAGCGTGATCGTGTCGATCACCTCGAACCTCTACACGCAGGGCCTCGCCCGGGGGACGGAGAAGGTCGCCGTCGCCCAGACCGTCGCCCTGAAGAAGGTGACGGGCGCGACCGAGCAGATCGCGCAGGTCCGCCGCCAGCAGCACACCGACCCCGACGTCGACGCCACCGTGCCGCTGGAGCAGGCCGAGGAGCAGCTCACCGAGGCCGTCGACGAGCTCGAGCGGGCCGCCGACCCCGACGCCCCCGACCCGGGCGAGGAGCCGGCCGCGGACGGCCCGACCGGGGCCGTGGCCACGGCCGGGGACGGCGCGGAGCCGACCCGCCGCCCCGCGTGGGCCACCCTGCCCTGGAAGCGGATCGGCGTCGTCACGCTGCTGCTGTTCGTGGTCGCGATGGTCCTGGTCACGGCGTTCGAGGTCATCGGCGGTCGCAGCCTGTCCTCCTACACCGACCCCTCGGACCGGGACTCGCGCGGCGGCACGTCGCTGACGGGCTTCCTCGGCGGGGGCGGGACCCAGGACGAGGAGGAGCCGGAGCCGACCGACCCGACGACCTCGACCACGCCGTCGCCCGGCAGCCCGGCGACCGACCGGCCGTCGCCCACCGAGGACGCCGACGAGGAGCCCTCCGACGTCGCGCCCAGCGGCGGGAGCACGTCGACGCCGAGCGGGACGCCCTCCGAGGACGAGCCCGACGAGACGTCGCCGACGCCCACCCCGACGCCCACGCCGACGCCCACGCCGACGACCACCTCGCCGACCCCGAGGTCCTCCCCGAACGGCTGAACGGCCGCCCGGCAGGATGGGTCCATGAGCACCGGGCACCCCGCGCAGGTCCAGCACGTCGTCGTCATGGGGGTCTCCGGCTCCGGCAAGTCCACCGTCGGGGAGGCGCTCGCCGCCCGCCTCGGCCTGCCCTTCGCCGACGCCGACGACCTCCACCCGCAGGCCAACAAGGACAAGATGGCCGCCGGCGAGGCGCTCGACGACGAGGACCGCTGGCCCTGGCTCGCCCGGGTCGGTGAGTGGCTCGCGCAGCACCCCGACGGCGGCGTCGTCACCTGCTCGGCGCTCAAGCGCGCCTACCGCGACGTGCTCCGCGAGCACGCCCCCGCGGCGTACCACGTGCACCTGGCGGGCAGCCGCGAGGTGATCGCCGAGCGGCAGGCCGGACGGCGGGGCCACTTCATGCCGGCCTCCCTGCTGGACTCGCAGTTCGACACCCTCGAGCCCCTGGCCGACGACGAGGCCGGGATCGTCGTCGACGTCGCCGACCCCGTCGACGACGTCGTCGCGCGGGCCATGACAGGTGTCACGTCCCGGGGGTGAGGCCCGCACCGCGACCGGTGACGCCACGCACTGCCCGCGCGTCCGCGCGGCGACGAGCATGGGGGACATGACGAACCCACCCACCCCCTCCGGCCCACGGGGCGACGCGGGCCCGGCCGTCGAGGTCCGCGGCCTGCGCCGCACCTACGGCACCGGCCCGCGGGCCTTCGAGGCCGTGCGCGGCGTCGACCTCACGGTCGCCCGGGGCACGGTCACCGCGCTGCTCGGCACCAACGGCGCCGGCAAGACCTCCACCCTCGAGGTGGTCGAGGGCCTCGCCCGCGCCTCCGCCGGCGAGGTCCGCGTGCTCGGCCTCGACCCCGTGGCCGACCGCGCCGAGGTCCGCCGCCGCACCGGCGTGCTGCTCCAGCGGTCCGGCTTCTCCGGCGACCTGACCGTGGTCGAGACGCTCCGCATGTGGGCGGCGACCGTGTCCGACCCCCGCGGCGTCGACGAGTCGCTCGCGATGCTCGACCTCGCCGGGCGCGCCGACGTCCGGGTCGCGGGCCTCTCGGGCGGGGAGCAGCGCCGGCTCGACCTCGCGATGACCCTCATGGGGCGACCCGAGCTGGTGTTCCTCGACGAGCCGAGCACCGGGCTCGACCCCGAGAGCCGTCGCGGCGTGTGGCTGCTCGTGGAGCAGCTCGTCGCGCAGGGCGCGACCGTGCTGCTGACCACGCACTACCTCGAGGAGGCCGAGCGTCTCGCCGAGCACGTCGCGATCATGGACGCCGGCCGCATCGTGCGGGAGGGGACGCAGGCCGAGATCGTCGCGGGCCACCCCTCCGAGATCCGGTTCGAGACCCTCCCCGTCGGCACCGCGACCCTGCCCGACCTGCGGGGCGCCCGGGTCAGCACCGACGGCGCGTGGACCGTCGTCCGCACCCCGGACCTGCAGGCCACCCTGACCGCGCTGCTCGGCTGGGCGGCGGCCGAGGACGTCGTGCTGCCGGCGCTCGGCGCGCGCACCGCCAGCCTCGAGAGCGTCTTCCTGGAAGTCGCCGACGGCACCGCCGCCGACACCGCCGCCGACCCGGCGCCCACCGCGACCCCGACCGACGAGACCCTGGAGGTCGTCCGATGAGCAGCACCGACACGAGCGCCGGCACCAGCGCGGGCACCGCCCGGTCCGGGGCCCGCAGCACGTCGTACGCGCGGGTGCGGGGCCTCGCCGCCGCGAACCTCAAGCTGCAGCTGCGCAACCGGCTGACCGCGGCGTACGCCCTCGTGCTCCCGCTGCTGCCGCTCGCGCTGCTGCTGACCGGGGACCGCGGCGACGACACCGCCGTGCTGTTCGGGGTCAACTACGCGCTGATCCTCGTGATGATGTTCCCGGCCTACTACAACCTGCTCTCGGCGACCGTCACCCGGCGCGACGAGCTCGTCCTCAAGCGGCTGCGGACCGGGGAGACGACGGACGCCGAGCTGCTCGCGTCCCTCGCGCTCCCCGGGGCCGGGATCGGGCTGGCGCTCGCGGTGCTGGCGGTGCCGGTGGCGATGGCGCTGGGCGCGCCGTTCCCGACCAACCCGGTGCTCTACCTGCTCGGCGTCGCGGTGTCGCTCGTGCTGTTCGCGGCGCTGGCGTTCTGGACCGCCGCGTGGACCCGCAACGCGGAGGCCGCCCAGATGACGAGCCTGCCCGTCATCATGCTGGCCGTCGTCGGCGGCATGGGGGAGCTGCTCCCCGAGCGGGCCGCCCGCCTCGTCGAGCTCACCCCGGGCGCCGCGCTGGAGCAGGTCGTCGCCGTCGGCTGGATCGGCCGCACCCCCGACCTCACCGGGACGGTGGACTTCGCGCAGAGCTGGGCGCAGGCCGGGCAGCCGCTGCTGGTGATGGCCGTGTGGACGGCCCTCGCGCTGGTCCTCGCGCGTCGCTCGATGCGGTGGGAGCCCCGGCACTGAGGCCCTACGCTGGCGCCGTGCGCGTGCCCGCGGTGCCCCGGTGGCGCGACCTCGACCAGGTCCGGCGGGCCGACGTGTACCTGCGCTCGTCGCTGTACCTGCTGCTGTGGGGCGTGCCCCTGCTGATCGTCGCGTCGGGCGCCCGGTCCGACGCGGCCCTCGGCACCCCGGGCACCGCCGGCGTCGCGCTGCTGGTCGTGGTGCTCACCTGCGTCGCGGGCACCGCGACGCTGCGCGAGGTGATCGCGCTGCACCCCCGCCCGGGGCCCCTGCCCCGACGCAGCCTCGCCGCGCTCGCGGCGACGCTCGTGCTGGGCGTGGTGGTGGCCCGCCTGCTCGACCCCGCCGCCGGGTCGGTGCTGGTGGTGGTGGTCGGCATCGTGGTCTCCATGGCGGCCGGCGGGCTGACCGACCGGCGCGCGGTCGCGGGGCTGCTGGTGCTGCTGGGGGCCGCGACGCTGGTCGTCTCGGGCTCGTGGCCGCTGGTCGTGGTCGTGCTGGCCTACGCGCTGTTCCTGGCGTTCACGGTCCGCAGCTCGCTGTGGCTGTACGGCGTGATCACCGAGCTCGACCGCACCCGCCGGGCCCAGGCCGCCCTGGCGGTCGCCGAGGAGCGGCTGCGCTTCTCCCGCGACGTGCACGACGTGATGGGGCGGCGGCTGTCGACCATCGCGGTCCAGGCCGAGCTGGCCTCGACGCTGGCGCGACGCGGTGACGAGCGCGCGGTGGACCAGATGCTCGAGGTCCGCGCCGGCGCCCACGAGGCCCTGCGCGAGGCCCGGGAGCTGGCGCGCGGCTACCGCTCGACCGACCTCGCCGTGGAGCTGGAGGGTGCCCGCTCGCTGCTGGCCTCCGCCGGCATCGCCTGCCACCTGGCCGCGACCGGCGTACCCGAGCGGTGGCGGGAGCCCGCCGCCTGGGTCGTGCGCGAGGCGGTCACCAACGTGCTGCGGCACTCGCAGGCCCGCGAGGTGCGGATCGGGTGGGACGGCTCCGCGCTCACCGTCGCCGACGACGGGGGAACCGTCGCCGCTCCGGCCGACGGGTCCGGGCTGCGGGGCCTGCGGGAGCGGGTGGAGCCGCTGGGTGCGCGACTGGAGGCCGGACCGACCGGCGACGGCTTCGCCGTGACGATGAGGGTGGGGGTCGCATGATCCGCGTGCTGCTGGCCGACGACGAGAACCTGATCCGTGTCGCGCTGGCCCAGATGCTCGACCTCGAGGACGACCTGGAGGTCGTGGCCCAGGCCGCGAGCGGCACCGAGGCGCTCGCGGCGGCCCGCCACCACGAGCCCGACGTGGCGGTCCTCGACCTCCAGATGCCCGGCCGGGACGGCATCGAGGTCGCCGAGGAGCTCGCCCGCGACCTGCCCGCGTGCCGCTGCGTGATCGTCACCAGCCACGGGCGGCCCGGCTACCTCAAGCGGGCGCTCGCGGTCGGCGTCCGGGGGTTCCTGCCCAAGACGACGTCGGCGGAGACCCTCGCGTCGGTGGTCCGGGCGGTCCACGGCGGCGGCCGCCACGTCGACCCCGAGCTGGCCGCCGAGGCGATCAGCGCCGGCGACAGCCCCCTCACGCCGCGGGAGGCCGACGTGCTGGAGCTCGCCGCCGACGGCTCGCCCGTCGAGGCCATCGCCGCCCGGGCCTCCCTCTCGCCGGGCACGGTCCGCAACTACCTCTCCAGCGCGGTGACCAAGCTCGGCGCCGTGAACCGCCACGACGCGGCCGCCACCGCCCGGCGGATGGGCTGGATCTGACGGGTCGGTGTGGTGGGATGGCGCGGTGGCGATGGACCCGGCGCGGATGGCCCGACTGGCGAAGCAGGGCGCGACCCTGGCCGTGAAGTACGGCCCCCAGGCCAAGCTCGCCTGGGACAAGGGCGGCCACCAGGCCGCGAACGCCGCGGCCGCGCGGGTCGCGCTGCTCCGGGCCCGGCGGCGGGCGTTCACGGAGGCCGAGGGCGTCAAGGACGGTGCCGTGCTCCGGGTGGCGCCCGGCGGCGACGTCACGTACGTCGTGCTGTCGGGCGTGACGCCCGTGGCCGCGCACCCGCCGCGCGAGGGGGTGGCCCTCCCGGACCTCCTGCGGCACGCCGACCTCGACCGGCGCACCACGCCGGAGCAGGAGCACGAGCGACGGGCGGCCCGTCGTCGGCGGCTCAGCCGCAGGGGAGCTCGCCCAGGGCCCGCAGACCCGCCCGGTCTCCCGCCCCGAGCTCCGTGACGCCCGTCCCCTCGGCGTACATCAGCTGGGTGGGGTCGTCGGTGTGGCCGAGCCCGACCACGTGGGCCAGCTCGTGCACGAGCAGCGCCTCGAGGTGCGGCGTGCCGAGTCGCCCGGTGAGGTCGGCGGTGTCCTCGGTGTCGATGACCACCGACCCGGTCACGTAGCGCTGGCGGCCGGGCGAGCCCACGGCGGTGGCCCCGCCGACCCCGGCGACGTCGCCGGCCAGGGGCGGGTGCTCCGCGGCGTCGGCCCAGGCCACGAGGACCGGCGGGTCGCCGCCGAAGAGGCCGGTACGACGGTCGAAGTCGCGGTCCGAGACCGTCCCCGACTCCACGAACCTCAGGCCCGAGGCCTCCGCGACCCGGTCGACGGCCGCCGTCACCGTCGCCCGCCAGTCCCCGGGCGCGCCCGCGGGGTCGACGACGTAGCGGATGTCACGGCAGGGGTCCCAGCCGACCGGCCCGCCGCCGGGATTCTGGCGGCGCAGGAAGGTGTGGCTCCGGTCGTCCTGGGGGGCGGTCAGCCCGACGAGGTCGCGCATCCGGGCGGCCGAGGGGTCGGGGGACAGCGCCACCCACAGGCCCGGCAGCAGCACCACCGCGAGCGCGACGGCGACGCTGCGGACGAGGTCCGGCAGCGTCCTGCGCGACTCCCTCACCGGCCCAGCCAGCGCTTCGCCTCCGCGGCGAGCTCCTCCCGGCGCTGGCTCTTCATGCCGTCGAGGGTACGCACGGCCATCGCGGTGCGCGGGTTGGACGCGAACCCGTCGCGGTGGTCGTCGACGAACTGCCAGTACAGCGCGTCCCAGGCCAGCGCCCAGTCGCCCTTCGTGAAGTCGCTCATCTTGCGCACGTAGTTGGAGCCGGACACGTAGGGCTTCGTCGTGATCATCTCGCCGGCCGCGAACTGGCTCATCGCGTAGACGTTGGGGACCATCACCCAGTCGTAGGCGTCGACGAACATCTCCATGAACCACTCGTAGACCTCGTCGGGGTCGGTGCGCAGCAGCAGCATCGCGTTGCCGAGGATCATCAGCCGCTCGATGTGGTGGGCGTAGCCGGTCGCGAGCACCCGCTCCACCACCCGGTCGACGGGGTCCAGGCCGGTCCCGCCGGTCCACCAGCCCTCGTCGAGCTCGCGGGTGAGGCCCAGGGTGTTGCGGGTGCGCATCGCGCGGCCACGGGCGACGTAGGCGCCGCGCATGTACTCGCGCCACCCGATGACCTGGCGCACGAAGCCCTCGGTGCTCGACAGCGGGACGTCGTGGCGCTCGGCGTGCCGCACGACCGCGTCCACGACGCGGCGGGGCTCGAGGAGCCCGATGTTGATCAGCGGGCTGAGCGCGGAGTGGAAGATCCACGTCTCGTCGGCGGCGATGGCGTCCTCGTAGGGACCGAAGAGCTCGAGCCGGTCCTCGCAGAACCTCGTCAGCCAGCGCCGCGCGACGTCGTGGGTCACCGGCCACGCGAACGCCTCCGGGTCGCCGGGGTTGTCGGCGAACTCCTCGGCGACCCAGGCGATGGCGTCGGCGACCTCGGGGCGCCGGCGCGTGCGCGGCATGGCCGGCAGCTCGACGTCCTTCGGCAGCGACTTGCGGTTGTCGGCGTCGAAGGACCACTGGCCGCCGACCGGCTGGTCGCCGTCCATCAGCAGGTCGAGGCGGCGGCGCTGCCAGGCGTAGAACGTCGCCATCCGCGGCTGCCTGTCGCCGAACTGCTCGCGGACGTCGGCGTCGGAGGTGAGGAACGCGGGCGTCTCCAGCACCCTCAGCTCGGCGCCGGCCTTGCCGGCGATGCGGCGCAGGTCGCGGTCGAGCCAGTCGTCGACCACGTCGTAGACCTCGACGACGTCGACGTCGTGCTCGCCCAGCAGCGCGGTCAGCTGGGCGTCGGTGCCCCGGTCGGCGCGGGTCTCGACGTACGCCGTGGCGAGCCCGGCGTCGGCCAGCGCACCGGCGAAGACCGTCATGCTCGCGCGGTGCAGCACCAGCTTGTGGGTGTGGAAGCGGTACTGGCGGAAGAACAGGTCCGGCTCGACGAGCACGACCAGGTCGGCGTCGGTCTCGAGGTGCTCGACGAACAGCTGGTGGGGCATGACGAGCCGGGCGGTGACCATGGGCGGACTGTGCCCCGCCACGGGCGCTCCGACACCTCGCGTCCGACGGCGCGGACCCGGCGCCGGTCGCCCGACCTGGCTACGGTGCACCCGTGCCGGACTGGAACACCCTCGCCGTCGGGGACAACCTCGACGTGATGGCCCGGCTGGCCGCCGGGGGCGCGTCGTACGACGTGGCCTACCTCGACCCGCCCTACAACACCGGCAGCGCGCTCGCCTACGTCGACAGCCCGGCCGGCGGGCACGACGCCTGGACGGCGCGCCTGCGCCCGCGCCTCGAGGCGGTGCGGGACCTGCTCGCGCCGACCGGGGCGGTGTGGCTGAGCATCGACGACCACGAGGTGGCGCACCTGCGGCTGCTGTGCGACGACGTGCTCGGCGAGCGCAACCGGCTCGCGCAGGTCGTGGTGCAGCTCAACGCGAAGGGTCGCCAGCTGGGGCGGTGGTTCGCGACGGACCACGAGTACCTGCTGGTCTACGCCCGCGACGCGCGCCGCTGCACCCTCGACCCGACGACGGCCGACTCGGTGCGCCCGTCCGACTTCCCGCTGGTGGCCGACGACGGCCGCCGCTACCGGCACCTGCCGCTGCGCAACACCAACAAGCGCTTCACCCCGGCGACCGCGCCCACGATGCGCTACCCGCTGTGGGGCGACCCGGTGTCCGGGCGGGTGGCGACGACGCCGTTCGCCGGGGCGCGCGAGGTGCTCCCGGTCTTCGGCGACGGCGCCCCGGCGGTGTGGCGCTGGTCGGCGCCGCGGGTCGACGAGCGCGGCGACGACCTCGTGTGCCGCGTGGTGCAGGGCCCGGCGGGGGAGCGGGTCGACGTCTCGCAGCGCGACTGGCTCACGCCGGACCGGCGCAAGAAGCTCCGCACCGTCTGGCCCGCCGAGGAGGTGGGCTCCACCGACACCGCGGTGGCGGAGCTGAAGGCGCTCGTCGGGCCGGTCTTCGCGTCGCCCAAGCCGACGCCCCTGCTGCGCCGCATCCTGGGCACGGCGCCGTCCGACGCCCGCGTGCTCGACCCGTACGCCGGGTCCGGCACCACCGGCCACGCCGTCGCGCTCGCCAACCTCGCCGACGGCGGCACCCGGACCTGCACCAGCATCGAGGTCGACGCCCCCGTGCGGCCCGGCAGCTTCGCCGACCTCGCCGGGCTGGCCACCACCGCCGACGTCACCCGCCGACGGCTCGCCGCCGTCGCCGAGCGGCTCGGCGGCGGGTACACCGAGCTCTGAGGCCCGGACGGCTCAGGCGCCGGTGGCCTTCTCGAGCGCGGCGAGCTCGTCGTCGAGGTGGGTGAGGAGGCGCTGGAGGCGGGGGACGGTCCGGCGGCAGCCGGTGACGCCGAAGCCCATCACCCCGTCGTAGGAGGTGCAGGTGATGTTGAGCGCCATCCCGTGGATCGGAATCGACAGCGGGTAGAGGCCCGAGAGCCGCGCGCCGTTGAAGTACTGCGTCTCCCGGGGACCGGGGACGTTGGAGATGATCACGTTGAACGGCGGACGCAGGATGTGGTGCATCCGCAGCGCCGGGGTGATGATCGCCGGCGCCAGGCCCACCGCGGTCATCGCGACGATCTGCGCCGGCGTCATCGACGACAGCGCCTGCTTGCCGTCGGCCATCGAGGTGTGCACCGACATCAGCCGGTCGGCCGGGTCGTCGAGGTGGGTGCCGAGCTGCACCATGACCGAGCCGACCGCGTTGCCGCCGTCCGAGCTGGCCTGGTGGACCTGCTTGGCGTTGAGGCCCACCGGCACCATCGCGACCAGCGGACGGTCCGGGAGCGCGTCGTTCTCGAGCAGGTAGGCGCGCAGCGCGCCGCTGCACATGGCGAGCACGACGTCGTTGAGGGTCGTGCCCGAGGCCGTGCCGATCGCCTTCATCCGCTCGATCGGCCAGTCCTGGGCGGCGAAGCGGCGCGAGCCGGTGATCTTCTGGTTGAAGATCGTGTGGGGGGCGTGCAGCGACACCGCCGAGGTGTCGTTGCGGATCCCGCGGACGAGGGTGCGGACGAGCGCGGAGGGCATCCCGGCCGCCTCGGCGCTGATCCCCAGCGCGGTGCGCAGCGCCTCGACGGGCACCTCGGCCAGGCTCGGCGCGGAGCGGCCCTCGAGCTCGCGGCTCGGCTTGCGGGGCGCGTTGGCCGCCGACCACGGCGCGGGCATGTCGCGCTGGTCGGGGTCGGTCGACAGCGTGCTCTGCACGAGCCGGCTGGCCGCGATGCCGTCGACCAGGGCGTGGTGCATCTTCGTGTGCAGCGCCATGCGCCCGTCCCGCAGGCCCTCGATGAGCGTCGCCTCCCACAGCGGGCGCTCGCGGGCGAGGCGGGTCGAGTGCAGGCGCGAGCAGAGCTCGAGCAGCTCCCGGACGCGTCCTGGCTTGGGGAGGCCGGAGTGGCGCACGTGGTAGTCGATGTCGAACAGCTCGTCGGTGGTCCACACCCACTGCCCCCCGGTCGCGGGGGAGCGGTAGGGCCGTCGCAGGAACAGCGGCGCGATCTCCTCGACCTCGCGCAGCGAGGCGTACATCTCCCGCGAGTACGACCGCCCCGCGCCCTCCGGCTTGTCGAAGAGCTGCAGCCCGCCGACGTGCATCGGCATCGCGCGGTTCTCCGCCATGAGGAACGCCAGCGAGGTGGGATCGAGCGGAGTGACCACAGGTGCTCCTGCCAAAGCGTGAGGGGACCTCCCATGATCCCGTGCGAGTGGTGGGAGTCACAAGGGCGTGTGACCCATCCGGTCAACACACGTTCACCCACCGGCCTCCCGCCGACCCCGCGGATCGGGCAGGGTGGGCGCGTCATCGTCCGTCCGTCTCGGGAGTCCCTCGATGTCCGTCCTCGCCTGCCCGCCCGCCCCGCGCCCCGCCGTACGGCGCCTGCGGGTGCCGCTCGTCCTCCTCGCCGCCCTCGCCGCGGTCCTCGCCGTCCTCGTCGCCGCGCCGGCACCCCCGGCCGCCGCCGAGACCTACTCCGCCCCCCTGCGCACCGCGGTGCGCGACCTGCCCGTCGCCACCGAGGTGCGCACGGGCTACAGCCGCGACCTGTTCCCCCACTGGGTCGACGCCGACGGCGACGGCTGCGACGCGCGCCGCGAGACCCTCCTGCAGGAGGCGGACGACGCCCCCACCGTCGGCTCCGGCTGCTCGCTGACCGGCGGCCGCTGGTTCTCCTACTACGACCGCGTCAGCGTGACCTCCGCGACCCAGGTCAGCGTCGACCACATGGTGCCGCTCGCCGAGGCCTGGGACTCGGGCGCGCGCTCGTGGACCGCGACGGAGCGCCGCGCGTTCGCCAACGACCTCGGCGACCGCCGGTCGCTCGTCGGCGTGACCGTCTCGGCGAACTCCTCCAAGTCCGACTCCGACCCCGCCGGGTGGCAGCCGACCTACGACAAGTGCCGCTACATCGCCGAGTTCACGGCGGTGAAGCTGCGCTGGCGGCTCAGCGTCGACAGCGCCGAGCGCAGCGCGCTGATCTCCCGGGCGGACAGCTGCGCCGACACCACGCTGACCGTGACCCGGGCCCGCTGAGGCCCGGACCCGCGGCCGCTCGCGCCACCCGTCGTCCCCAGGACGACGGGTGGCCGGGTGCTCCACAGACCCACCGTCGGGGGCCGTCGTCGGGGTCGGTCCGCTCCTAGCGTCCCTCACGTCGCCGGAGGAGCCGGTGACGTCGACGAGAGGACGCACCCATGCACATCCGACGGACCACCCTCGGTCTCGCGCTCGCCCTGACCACCTGCCTGCTCGGCGGCGCCGGGGCCGGGCTCGCCGGCGCGGCCGCGGCCGCGGGGCCCACCGCCGAGGGCACCTGGCGCGCGCCCGGCCACACGATCGTGCGCATCGGCGGCGACGCCGACCACGGCTTCACGATCCACCACAAGGACGGCACCGCCCTGCACCCGCCGACCCGCTCGGAGTCCGACGCCGAGTGCTCCGAGTACGACACCGCGATCGAGCGCGTGCGGTGCCGCACGGAGGTGCGGGTCTGGTACCGCGACCTCGCCGACATGAAGACGGCGATCGCCTGGGCGAAGTACTCCGCGCGACGCTGAGCGCCGCCCGCCCGGCCGTCGTCACCGTCGCGGACGGGCCCCGACCGGCGGGGTCTGGCACGATCGCGCCATGGAGCCGGAGCCGCTGGGACGGGCCCGCCGGTGGGGGCGGGGAGTGGGTCGGCGGGGCCGGTCCTCGGGCCGCGGCCGGGTGGACCGGTGGCGGGCGAAGGGCTGGCACATCGGCCAGTGCGCCATCGCGGCCGGCGTCGCGTGGTGGATCGCCGCCGACCTGCTCGGCAACCCCTCGCCCTTCTTCGCCCCGGCCGCGGCGGTCCTGAGCCTCGGCACGTCGTACGGCCAGCGGCTGCGCCGCGTCGTCGAGGTCGCGATCGGGGTGGCGGTGGGCGTGCTGGTCGGCGACCTGCTGGTCTCCGTCCTCGGCACCGGGGCCTGGCAGGTGGGGTTGATCGTGGCGCTCGCCATGTCGGCGGCGCTGCTGCTCGACGGCAGCCCGCTGCTGGTCAACCAGGCCGCCGTGCAGGCGATCATCGTCGCCACGCTGCTGCCCGCCGACGTGTCCGCCGGGTTCACCCGGTGGGTGGACGCGGTGGTGGGCGGCGGCGTGGCCCTGGTGGCGGCGACCGTCGTGCCCCGCACCCCGCTGCGCCGCCCCCGCGACCAGGCGGGGGCGGTGCTGCGCAAGATCGGCCGGCTGCTGCGCGCGGCGTCGGAGGGGATGGCCAGCGGGGCGACCGAGCGCTCGCTCGACCTGCTGTCCGACGCCCGGGCCACCGACCACCTCGTCGCCGAGCTGCGCACGGCGGCGGCCGAGGGGCTGGCGGTGACGGCGTCCTCGCCGTTCCGGGCGCGGCACCGGCCGGGCCTGCTGCGGCTTGCGGCGATGGTCGAGCCCATCGACCGGGCGCTGCGCAGCACGCGCGTGCTCGTGCGGCGGGTCGCGGTGAGCGCGCAGCGGGGGCGGGGCCTGCCGGACAGCTACGCCGAGGTCTGCGCCGAGCTCGCCGACGCGTGCGACGCCGCCGCGGCGTCCCTGCTCACCGACGGCACCCCGCTGCTGCTGCGCTCGCAGCTGCTGGAGATCGGCGCCGCCACCTCGCGGCTGGAGCGGACCGGCGACCTGTCGGCGGAGGTGGTGCTGGCGCAGATGCGGTCGGTGGTGGCCGACCTGCTCGTCCTCACCGGGATGGACCCGGTCGAGGCCACCGCCGCGATCCCCGTCATGCCCGACCCGTGAGCGGCAGGGTCGGACCGGGCGGGCCGGTGCTGCACGTCGACCTCGACGAGTTCGTCGCGGCCGTCGAGGTCCGGCGCCGCCCCGAGCTCGCCGGCCTGCCCGTCGTCGTCGGCGGTCGCGGCGACCCGACCGAGCGCGCGGTGGTCGCCACCGCGTCGTACGCCGCCCGCGAGCACGGGGTGCGCTCCGGGATGCCGCTGCGCGTCGCCGCGCGGCGGTGCCCGGACGCGGTCTTCCTGGCCAGCGACCGCACGGCGTACGACGCCGCCTCGGCGGAGGTCATGGGCGTGCTCCGCGACCTGACCTGGGCCGGCGACCCGGTGGTCCTCGAGGTGCTCGGCTGGGACGAGGCGTTCCTGGCGCCCTCACGGCGCGCGGTGGCGGCCGGGGAGACCGGCGACCCCGTGGCGTACGCCGACGGCGTCCGGCGGGCCGTGCTGGCGGCCACCGACCTGCACTGCTCGGTCGGGGTCGGCGACAACAGGCTCCAGGCCAAGCTCGCGGTCGAGCTGGGCAAGCCCCGTGGGGTGGGCGTGCTGCGCAGCGAGGACTGGTCGCGCGTCATGGGACCCCGGCCCACGGACGCGCTCTGGGGCGTGGGCACGGGCCTCGCCCGACGGCTCGCCGCGCTCGGGATCACCACCGTCGCCGACCTCGGCGCGGCCGACCCGCACCACCTCGCCGCCGAGCTCGGCCCCACCACCGGACCCTGGTTGCGCCGCACGGGCCGCGGCGTCGACACCTCGCCGGTCGACGACACGCCCCGGGTCGCGGTCGGCCACGGACGGGAGAGGACCTACCAGGTCGACCTGACCACCGCCGAGCAGGTGCACGGGGGGCTCGCGGACCTCGTCGCGCAGGCGCGGGACGACGTGCTGGCCGAGGGGCGCCCGGTGGTGCGCGTGGGCCTGAAGATCCGGTTCGCGCCCTTCACGACGTACACCCGGGTCCGCCGGCTGCCGGAGCCGACCACCGACCTCGACACCCTCGTCGCGGCGGCGGTCTCGCTGCTCGCGCGGGTCCCCGAGCGCCGGGACGACGGGTCCCGCCGGGCCGTCCGGCTGCTCGGCGTGCGCCTCGAGATGGCGCCTCTCGCGGACGCCTGAGGAGGCCGGCGGAGGGGTGCGACACCTCACCCGGGTCGGTGGCCGCGCGAGTTCGTCAGGGTGGTCCGGTCTCTGTCACGATTTCTCCATGCACGACCGGCTGGACCCGCAGGGCACGCGCACGCTGAACCTGACGCTCGACCTCTCCCTGCGGATCGGCGAGCTGCTGCTGTCGTCCGGCGCCGGCGCCGCCGACGTGACCGCCACGATGCAGTCGGTGGCGATCCACCTCGGGGTGCGCCAGCCCGAGATCGACGTGACCTTCACGTCGCTGCAGATGAGCACCCAGCCGGACCCGGGGGAGCCCCCGGTCGTGCAGATGCGCCAGGTCAAGCAGCGCGACATCGACTACGCCGACCTCACCGCGGTCGACGAGCTCGTCTCCGACGTGCTGCTGGACCGCGTCGACCTCGACGGCGCCCGCCAGCGGCTCGGGCGGATCACCTCCACCGGGCACAGCACCCGTCGCTGGGCGATCACGCTCGCCTCGGGCGTGATGTGCGCGGGGATCGCGGTGCAGCTCGGCGGTGACCTCGCCGTCGTGCTCAGCGCCTTCGTCGCCGCCATCGGCATCGACCGGATCCAGCTGGGCATGGCCCGGCGGCGGCTGCCCGGCTTCTACCAGCAGGTCGCGGGCGGCGGCTTCGCCGCGGTGCTCGCGATCGTCGCCGCCTCCCTGAGCGACGAGATCGACCCGTCGCTGGTCGTCACGGCCAACATCATCATGCTGCTGGCCGGCGTCGGCTTCATGGGCGCGATCCAGGACGCCCTGTCCGGCTTCTACATCACCGCCACCGCGCGGATCACCGAGGCGCTGCTGGCGACCGCGGGCATCATCGCCGGCGTCAGCGCGGGCATCACGGCCACCGAGGTGGTCGGCCTGGCGCCCGAGCGGCTGATCCCCGGCCGCACGTCGTTCGAGCAGCTGCTCGTCACCGCGCCCGGCGCCGCCGTGGCCGCGGCGGCCTTCGCGGTCGCCTGCTACGCGCCGTGGCGCGCGGTGGCGCCGGTCGGGCTGCTGGCGGGCCTGGCCTTCGTCACCAACCAGGTCGTGCTCGACGCGAGCGCGAGCCGGCCGCTCGGCGCCGGCATCGGCGCCTTCGTGGTCGGGCTCGCGGCCTTCGCGGTCGCGGGCCGGTTCCGGGTGCCGCCGCTGGTCGTCGTCGTGCCCGCCGTGGTGCCGCTGCTGCCGGGCCTGGCGATCTACCGCGGGCTGTCGCTGCTGACCGAGGGCGACGCCATGGTCTCGGTGGGGCTGCTGTCCATGGTCACGGCGGCGACCGTCGCGCTGGCCATCGCCTCGGCGGTGATCCTGGGGGAGTACATCGCCCAGCCGCTGCGGCGCGAGGCCCGACGCCTCGAGAGCCGGCTCTCCGGGCCCCGGCTGGTGGGCCCGTTCCGGGCCCGCGCCGTGCGCGCCGACTACGCGCCCGCCACCGACTGAGACCGCCCCCGGGGCCTCGGGCGGGCTCGCACGGGCCTCAGCCGGCCTGGACGCGCGCGAGCCACGACCGAGCGGTCCCGTCGTACGGCGGGAGGCCGGCGCGGACGGCGGCGAGGACCTGCTCGGAGGAGGTCAGCGCCGCGTCGACGACGGCGGGCGGGTAGCCCTGGGAGACCCGGTGGGCGGCGAACTCGTCCTCGTCGTCCACCCAGGTGCGTCCGGTCCAGCCGCGCACCACGTCGAGGTCGAGGTCGATCGCCTCCAGCAGCCCGCCGTCGAGGTCGGGCGGGGTGCTGACGTCGACGTAGACCGCCATCGGCGCCCCGGGGGAGCAGAAGGACGGCAGGCACCACGCGTCACCGACGAGGTGCACGCGCGCCGCCGCCTGCTCGTACGCCGCGCCCGGACGGGCGAAGCGGGTGCCGGCGGGGGTGCCGAGCCAGGTCCCGTGCTCGTCGTCACCCAGGACGACGGCGTCGAAGGCCCAGTGGGGCGTGCCGTCCCACTTCGACATCCGCACCCGCACCCGGTCCCGCGTCCGACCCCGCACGCCGCCATCCTGCCCCGTGGACCGGGACCGTCGTGCGCGGACCCCGCCCGGGACGGGCTCAGACCCGGCGGGCCGGCATCATCCGCTTCGTGAGGCGGGCGGTGACGTCCTGGTAGCGCGAGCCGACGGTCTTGGCGGCGTGGTGGATCGCGTGGGCGTCGAGCCCGACGAGCACGCGCGCCTTGTTGCGCAGGATCCCGCGCACGATGATCTCCGCCGCCCGGGAGGGCTCCATCTTGGCCAGCTTCTCCTCGAAGAGCCGGTCGATGGCCGCGGCGTCGCTGCCGAGGGTCTTGCGGCCGTTGCGCGAGATGCCGGTCCGGATGCCGCCGGGGTGCACGCAGGAGACGCCGACGGGGGCCTCCGAGACGAGCATCTCCTCGCGGATGGCCTCGGTGAAGCCGCGCACGGCGTACTTCGAGGCGTTGTAGCCGGACTGGCCCGGCACGCTGATCAGCCCGAACAGCGAGGAGATGTTGACCAGGTGGCCGTCGCCGGAGGCGATGAGGTCGCCCAGGAACTCGCGGGTGCCGGTGATGACGCCGTCGAGGTTGATCGACATGATCCAGTCGAACTCCTCGACGGTGGTGTCGAGGAAGTCGCCGGTCATGGTGACGCCGGCGTTGTTGACGACCACGTTGACGCGCCCGAAGTGCTCCCGCACGGCCTGCGCGTACGCCGCGAACGCCTCGCGGTCGGAGACGTCGAGGCGCGCGGAGTGCACGAGCGGCGACCCGGCGGCCTTGACGAGCTCGACGGTCTCGGCGAGCCCGGCCTCGTTGACGTCGGACACGGCGACGAGCGCCCCGTGCCCGGCGACCTCGACGGCGAGCGCGCGGCCGATGCCGGAGCCGGCGCCGGTCACGACGACGACCTTGTCGGTGAGCGTCTTCATGCGGGGATCTCCTCGGGGGTGGTGGTGGCGCCGTCGGTGTCGGCGCGCGGGCCCTGGACGTCGTACGCGGCGACGTCGAAGGCGGCGGTCTGGCGGCGGAAGGTGAAGGTGGCGCGGGGCCACAGGGTGGTGTTGTTGCCGTGCTCGTCGAGGTACCAGCTGGCGCAGCCGCCGGCCGACCACACGGTGCCCTCCATCCGCTCCTGCACGTCGTCGGTCCAGCGCTGCTGGGCGGCGGCGCTCGGCTCGAGCGCGGCGTAGCGGTCGCGCCGCATGGTGGCGATCGCGTCGGTCACGTAGGCGACCTGCGACTCGATCATGAAGACCATCGAGCTGTGGCCCAGCCCGACGTTGGGCCCGACGATCTGGAAGTAGTTGGGGAAGCCGTGGACCGTCGTGCCCTTGTAGGCCGACATGCCCTGCCGGGCCCACGTCTCGCCGAGGCTGCGGCCGCCGCGGCCGTGGATGCGGTGCGCGATCGGCTGGTCGGTGGTGTGGAAGCCGGTCGCGACGACGAGCACGTCGATCTCGCGCTCGGTGCCGTCGGCGGTGACGACGCCCGTCGGGGTGACCCGCGCGATGCGGTCGGTCACGAGCTCGACGTGGTCGGCGGCCAGCGCGGGGTAGTAGGCGTTGGAGATGAGGATCCGCTTGCACCCGATGCGGTAGTCCGGGGTGACCTTGGCCCGGAGCTCCGGGTCGCTGATCGCGCGCCGGATGTTGGCCAGCGCCAGCGCCTTGGCGGGCGCGGCGAGCCGCGGCTCCTTGGTGAAGGCCGGCACGTAGCACTCGCGGCCCCAGTAGATCGCGGTGCGGTAGAGCCGCTGGAGGCCCGGCAGGTGGTGGAAGGCGAAGCGCTCGACGGCGGTGTAGGTGCGGTCGTTGCGCGGGATCACCCACGGCGCGGTCCGCTGGTAGACGTCGAGGTGGCCCGCGACCTTCGCCAGCTCCGGCACGATCTGGATCGCCGAGGCGCCGGTGCCGATGACCGCCACGCGCTTGCCGGTCAGGTCGACGCCGCTGTCCCAGCGGGCGGAGTGGAACGTCGCGCCGGCGAACTCCTCGATGCCCTCGATGTCGGGCAGCTGCGGCTCGGAGAGCCCGCCCGCACCGGAGACCAGCGTGGTCGCCGTGTAGTCGCCGTCGCTGGTGCGCACGGCCCAGTGCTGCTCGGCCTCGCGCCACGTCGCCTCGAGGAGCTCCACGCCGAAGCGGAAGCGGTCGAGCGTGCCGGACTCCCGCGCCACCCGCTGGATGTAGGCCTGGATCTCCGGCTGCGGGGAGAAGGACATGGACCAGTCGGGGTTGGGCGCGAACGAGTACGAGTACAGCTGGCTCGGCACGTCGCAGGCGGCCCCGGGGTAGGTGTTGTCGCGCCAGGTGCCGCCGACGTCGCCGCCCTTCTCGATGACGAGGAAGTCGTGCTCCCCGCCCTCGTCGAGCTTGATCGCGGCCGCGAGGCCGGCGAAGCCGGCGCCGACAACGAGGTGGTCCACGTGCTGGGTCATGTACCCGACGGTAACTTCGTTGTTGAACGAGCGTCAACAGGTAGGGTGACGATGTGTCCACGACCACGCCGCGCTCGCGTCTGGCGCCCGACGAGCGTCGTACGCAGCTGCTGGACCTGGGCGTCCGGCTCCTCGCGACGCGCTCGGTCGAGGAGCTCTCGGTCGAGCTGCTGGCCGAGGAGGCCGGCATCTCCCGCGGGCTGCTCTACCACTACTTCGGCGGCAAGCACGCCTTCCACGAGGCCGTCGTACGACGGGCCGCGGACGAGCTGATCGCCCGCACCGCCCCGCCGCCCGCCGGGGACCCGGTCGAGCGGCTGCTGATCTCGATGGCCGCCTACGTCGACTACGTCGTCGAGAACTACGAGGGCTACCTCTCGCTGGTGAAGGGCGCCTCGAGCGGCAACGCCGCGCTCCGCTCCATCCACGACGAGGTCCGCCGCGCGCTCACCGACCGGATCTTCGACGAGGACCAGTCCGGCCTGGTGCCCGACACCCCCGGCACCCGCCTCGTGGTCCGGGGCTGGTCGGCGATGGTCGAGGAGGCCGCCCTGACCTGGGCCGCGGGCGACGACGGCATCCCCCGCGACGCCCTCGTCGTCAGCCTCGCGCAGTCGCTGCAGGCCCTGGTCGACGTCGCCCCCTGAGCGAGTCGGCCCGGATGCGCACGGCCTCCGACCGGCGGGCCGGCGCCGGAGGACCTCGCCGCGCTCCCGCTCGGGCCCCGTCGGCGCTCGTTGCGGTGCGCATCCGGGCCGACGCGACGACGCCCCCCGACCCGGGCGGGTCGGGGGGCGTCGTGGTCGAGCGGGGAGCGTGCCGGGCGGAGGTCAGCCCTGGACGACGTCGACGAGCTGGTCGAGGCCCCAGGAGAGGTCCTCGGCGGTGACGACCAGCGGGGGAGCGAGGCGGATCGTGGAGCCGTGGGTGTCCTTGGCCAGGACGCCGCGCTCCATCAGGGCCTCGCAGACCGCGCGACCGGTGCCGACGGCCGGGTCGATGTCGACGCCCGCCCACAGCCCACGGGAGCGGACGGCGTGGACGCCGTGGCCGACGAGCGCCTCCAGGCGCTCGCGCATCAGCTCGCCCAGCTCCAGCGCGCGCGCCTGGAGGTCGCCGCCCGAGAGCAGGGAGACGACCTCGCGGCCCACGGCGCAGGCCAGCGGGTTGCCGCCGAAGGTCGAGCCGTGCTGGCCGGGGCGGAGCACGCCGAGGACGTCGCGGTCCGCGACGACGGCGGAGACCGGCACGATGCCGCCGCCGAGGGCCTTGCCGAGGATGTACACGTCGGGGACGACGTCCTCGTGGTCGCAGGCGAAGGTCCGGCCGGTCCGGCCGAGGCCGGCCTGGATCTCGTCGGCCATGAAGAGCACGTCGTTGGCGGTGCAGGTCTCGCGGACGGCGCGCAGGTAGCCGTCCGGCGGGATCAGCACGCCGGCCTCGCCCTGGATGGGCTCGATCATCACGGCGACCGTGGTCTCGTCGATGGCCGCGGCCAGCGCCTCGGCGTCGCCGTAGGGCACGTGGACGAAGCCGGGCGCGAACGGACCGAACCCGTTGCGCGCGTCGGGGTCGTCGGAGAAGCCCACGACGGTCGTCGTGCGGCCGTGGAAGTTGCCGTGGGCCACGATGATCGTGGCCTGGTCGTCGGCGACGCCCTTGACCTGGTAGCCCCACTTGCGGGCGACCTTGATCGCCGTCTCGACGGCCTCCGCGCCGGTGTTCATCGGCAGCACGAGGTCCTTGCCGGCGAGGTCGCCGAGCTCGGCGCAGAAGGCGCCGAACTGGTCGTGCACGAAGGCGCGGCTGGTCAGCGTGAGCCGGTCGAGCTGGGTGTGCGCGGCGCGCAGCAGCGCGGGGTGCCCGTGACCGAAGTTGAGCGCCGAGTAGCCCGCCAGCAGGTCGAGGAACCGGCGGCCGTCGACGTCGGTCATCCAGGCGCCCTCGGCGTGCTCCACGACCACCGGCAGGGGGTGGTAGTTGTGCGCGGTCCGGGAGTCGGCCAGGGCGGCCAGCTCGGGGGCGCGCAGTGCGCTGGCGACAGGGGTGGTGGTCATGTCTCGCCTCCTTCGGCGTCCGAGGGCCGAGGTGTCTCGACAGAGGATTGTCAGACAATGCAACGGCCTGCTCCCACGGTAACGCGAGATCCGTCGTACGCCGCATCGTCGGGCGGGCTCGACCCGGTGCGGCAGGATGGTGCCGCTGTGCACATCCACTTCCCGCCCGAGCTGCCCGTCAGCGGCCGCCGCGACGACATCTCCGCCGCGATCCGCGACCACCAGGTCGTCGTCGTCGCCGGCGAGACCGGCTCGGGCAAGACGACCCAGCTGCCGAAGATCTGCCTCGAGCTCGGCCGCGGCCGCGGGGGCCGCGACGGCGGCCTGATCGGCCACACCCAGCCCCGCCGGATCGCCGCGCGCAGCGTCGCCGAGCGCATCGGCAGCGAGCTCGGCACGGGCCTGGGCGACGACAGCCCGGTCGGCTACCAGGTGCGCTTCACCGACCGCACCTCGCGCGCCACGCGGGTCAAGCTGATGACCGACGGCATCCTGCTCGCCGAGCTGCAGCGCGACCGGCTGCTGCGCCGCTACGACACCCTCATCATCGACGAGGCCCACGAGCGCAGCCTCAACATCGACTTCCTGCTCGGCTACCTCAAGCAGCTCCTGCCGCGGCGCCCCGACCTCAAGATCGTCATCACCTCGGCCACGATCGACCCGCAGCGCTTCGCCGAGCACTTCGCCGAGCCCGACGGCACGCCGGCGCCGATCATCGAGGTCTCCGGGCGCACCTTCCCCGTCGAGGTCCGCTACCGCCCGCTCCTCGTCCTCCCCGACGACTCCGACGGCCCCGACGGCCCCGACGGCCCCGACGGCTCCGTCGCCCCCGCCCGGTCCGAGACGCTCGACGAGGAGGACGAGCCCGTCCAGCGCGACCAGACCGAGGCCGTCGTCGACGCCGTGCGCGAGCTGTCGACCGAGGGCCCCGGCGACGTGCTGGTCTTCCTGCCCGGGGAGCGCGAGATCCGCGACACCGCCGACGCCCTCACCGAGGCGTACGGCGACTCGCGCGGCGTGAGCCGGCTCGAGGTGCTGCCGCTGTACTCCCGGCTCTCCGCGGCCGAGCAGCACCGCGTCTTCTCCCCGCCGACCAGCAACGTCGTGCGCCGGGTGGTCCTGGCCACCAACGTCGCCGAGACCTCCCTGACCGTGCCCGGCATCCGCTACGTCGTGGACACCGGCGTCGCGCGCATCAGCCGCTACTCGGCGCGCACCAAGGTGCAGCGGCTCCCGGTCGAGCCGATCAGCCAGGCCTCCGCGCGCCAGCGCTCGGGCCGCTGCGGCCGCGTCGAGGCGGGCATCGCGATCCGGCTGTACTCCGAGGAGGACCACGACTCCCGCCCGGAGTTCACCGACCCCGAGATCCTGCGCACCAACCTCGCCAGCGTCGTGCTGCAGATGGCGGCCCTGGGCCTGGGCGAGCTCGCGGACTTCCCCTTCGTCGAGCCGCCGGAGAACCGCGACGTCACCGCGGGCGTGCAGCTGCTCGAGGAGCTGGGCGCGATCCGCGGGGAGCGCGGCCGGCGGCGGCTGACCGGGCTCGGCCGCAAGCTCGCCCGGTTGCCCGTCGACCCCCGGATCGGGCGGATGGTGCTCGAGGCGGAGCGCCTGGACTGCGTCCGCGACGTCCTCGTGATCGCCGCCGCGCTCTCGCTGCAGGACCCCCGCGAGCGCCCGCTGGAGCAGCGCGCACAGGCCGACCAGCTGCACGCGCGGTTCCGCTCCGAGACCTCCGACTTCCTGTCGTGGCTGGCGCTGTGGCGCTACCTGCGCGCCCAGCAGCGCGAGCTGTCCTCCAGCGCCTTCCGCCGGATGTGCCGGCGTGAGCACCTCAACTACCTGCGGGTGCGGGAGTGGCAGGACTTCGAGTCCCAGCTGCGCCAGGTCACCAAGGAGATGGACGTCCGCCTCGGCCCGCCGCCCGGGCCCGACGACGAGCCGGACGCCGACGCCGTGCACCAGGCGCTGCTGTCCGGCCTGCTCAGCCAGGTCGGCCTGCTCGAGGAGCGCGAGAAGGAGAGGCCCGGCGCCGGCAAGGAGCGGCGCCGCGGACCCCGCGAGTATCTCGGCGCCCGCGGCGCGCGGTTCGCGATCTTCCCCGGCAGCGGGCTGGGGCGCCGCAACCCGCCGTTCGTGATGGCGGGCGAGCTGGTCGAGACCGGGCGTCTGTGGGGCCGCCAGGTGGCCGCGATCCAGCCCGAGTGGGCCGAGCGCCTCGGCGCGCACCTCGTGCGGCGTACCTACTCCGAGCCCCACTGGTCCAAGCGCCGCGGCTCGGTCGTGGCGCGCGAGCGGGTCACCCTGTACGGCGTGCCGCTGGTCGCCGACCGACTGGTCGGCTTCGGCACGATCGACCCCGTGCTGTCGCGGGAGCTCTTCATCCGCCACGCCCTCGTGTACGGCGAGTGGCACAGCCGCCACCGCTTCCTCGCCGAGAACGCCCGGCTGCTCGCCGAGGCCGAGGAGCTCGAGCACCGCGCCCGGCGGCGCGGCATCGTCGTCGACGAGCACACCCTGTTCGACTTCTACGACGCCCGCGTGGGCGCCGAGGTCGTCTCCGGGCCGCACTTCGACACGTGGTGGAAGGCGGAGCGGCGCTCC
The DNA here is from genome assembly GCF_039529515.1 of Nocardioides lentus. Classification (NCBI taxonomy): domain Bacteria; kingdom Bacillati; phylum Actinomycetota; class Actinomycetes; order Propionibacteriales; family Nocardioidaceae; genus Nocardioides; species Nocardioides lentus. The sequence goes on along the minus strand of NZ_BAAAMY010000005.1, from coordinate 80,886 downwards.
CGGCCGGACCTGCTCACCTTCGACCCGGCGATGCTCACCCACGACGGCGCGGAGGTCGGGGCGGAGGACTTCCCCGACGCCTGGGCCGCGCCGGCCGACGGCTCCGGCGCCGACGGGCTGACCTTCGACCTGCGCTACCACTTCGAGCCGGGCGCCCCCGACGACGGCGTCACCGTCGACGTGCCCGTGGCCACCCTGAACCGGGTCTCGGACGAGGACTTCTCCTGGCACGTCCCGGGCCTGCGGCACGAGCTGGTGACCAGCCTGATCCGCAGCCTGCCGAAGGCGCTGCGGGTCAACTTCGTGCCCGCGCCGCAGCGCGCGGCGGAGTTCCTCGACGCCGTCCCCGCCGGCCACGAGCCCCTGCTCGACGCCCTGGAGCGCCACCTGCGCGCGACCACCGGGGTGCACGTGCCGCGCGAGGCCTGGGACTGGGCGAAGGTGCCCGACCACCTGCGTCCCACCTTCCGCGTCCTGGACGCCGAGGGCACCGAGGCGGCCCGGGGCAAGGACCTCGAGGCGCTGAAGGCCCCGCTGCGCGGCGAGTTCGCGCAGGCCGTCACCGAGGCCGCCGACGAGCTCACCGTGACCGGGCAGACCCGCTGGACCTTCGGCGAGGTGCCCGCCTCCGGGACCTGGACCCGCGGCGGCCACGAGGTGCAGGCCTTCCCCGGCCTGACCGACGAGGGCACGAGCGTCGGGCTCGGGGTGTTCGGCACGGCCGACGAGGCCGCGGCCCGCCACCGGCTCGGCGTACGGCGGCTCCTCGCGCTGGCGGTGCCGGCCCCGACCAGGGCGGTGCTCGACGGCCTGACGACCGCGCAGAAGCTCGGCCTCGCGGCCACGCCGTACCCGAGCGCGGCGGCGCTGCTCGACGACCTGTCGCTGGCGGTGCTGACCGACGCCGTCGACGCGGCCGGGGAGGTGCGCGACGAGGCGGCCTACGCGGCCCTCGAGGCCGCGGCCCGCGCCGGGCACCGCGAGCGCGTCACCGCGGCGCTGGGCGACGTGATGGTGGTGCTCGAGCGGTGGCGGCAGGCCCAGAAGGCGCTGGGCGGGCGCGCCGAGATGGCGCAGCTGCCGGCGCTGACCGACATGCGCGACCAGCTCGCGGCGCTCGTCGGGCCGGGCTTCCTCGCCGAGGCCGGGGCCGCCCGCCTGCGACGGATCGCGGTCCACCTCTCCGCGCTGCTGCTGCGCCGCGAGCGGCTGGACGGCCACCTCGCGGAGGACCGCGCGCTGATGGCCCAGGTGAGCCCCGTGGTGGACGCCTGGCGCCACCGTGTGGAGGCGCTGCCCGAGGGGCGGCCCCCGGGCGCCGACCTGCGCCGCGCGCGCTGGCTGCTCGAGGAGCTGCGGGTCTCGCTGTGGGCGCAGCGCCTCGGCACCGCGGAGAAGGTCTCGGACGCGCGGATCCGCAAGCTGCTGGGCTGAGGTCCGGGGCGGTCGCGGCGGCGTCCTGGGGCCGGGGTGGTGAGATGGGCGGGTGTCCGAGGCAGGGAAGAGCGAGCGTGGCCACCACCGCCCCGTGCGACCGGGCGGCGACTTCTTCGAGGCCCAGGAGGGTGGCGCGGACCCGGCCGTCCTCGCCGAGGCCGCCGAGGTCGCCGCGACGCTGATGGTCCGGGGCGTGCGGGGCAGCCACGACGAAGAGCTCGTCGACCGGGTCCTGCACCTCGCCGACACCGAGGGCCTCGACGCGCTCGCCGTCGTCTGGTCCGCCTCGCCCGCCGACTCGCTGGCGGGTTGCCTGTGGCGCCTCTACCTCCTCCGCTCCTGGGTGTACGCCGACCCGACGACGGTGGCCGCCGAGTACGACGCCGGGCGCCGGGCGCAGGTCGCGCGCGTGGTCGCGGGCGTCGCGGAGCCGCCCGGGCCCGACGAGCTGCGGGCGATGGTGGACGAGGTGCTGCGCGGGATCGCGAGCAGCGACTTCGCCGACGTGCTGCTGCGCGCGGCGGCGTTCGCCCGGGTCGTCGCGACCGGCCGTGCGGAGCTCGGCGTGGCACCGGCCGCCCAGGCGGCGCGGATGCTGCTGCTCTCGGAGCAGCTCGAGGCCGCCGGCCACACCGAGCTGCGGGCCGGGCTCGCGTAGGCGCCCGCCCCGGCTGTAAAATCGGGAGCAGGACGGCACGCCGGGCCGCGGCAGCCCCGGGTCCCAACTGAAGCCGCTACGAGCGGCCACGCGCCGTGAGGCGCTCCCGGTCCGGTGTGTCGTCCGTCTCCCGCCGTCGCGCCCGGCGCACGCCCGTGGGCTGGATAGGGTGGCGGCTCGCGGGCCGCCCGGAGCCGCGGGAGCCGAGCACAGGAGGTCGCGGGTGCGCACGCGTGGTGGACTGGCGGCGATCTGCCTGGCGCTGGTCGTGGGCACGACGGCCGCCTGCACGTCGTCCGAGGACCCCGAGCCGACCCCCGAGCCGACCGGCGAGCCCGTCCGGCTGAGCTTCGGCACCACCGGCTCCGACGCCGAGGCCGGGGCCTGGGACCGGGTCGCCGCCGACTTCGACGGCGGGGACGACGTCACCGTCGACACCGTCCGGCTGCCCGAGGAGGTCGGCGCGCTCGAGGCGCAGGCCGACGCGGGCAACCTGCCCGACGTGTTCCTCGCCGACCGCTCCGACCTCGCCTGGCTCGTCGAGAACGAGGCCGTCCAGCCGGTCGACGAGCTGCTCGACGAGCGCGGGGTGGACTTCGGCGACCGCTACTCCCGCGACGCCCTCCAGGCCTTCAGCAGCGACAACGCGCTGCAGTGCATGCCGGTCGGGATCTCCCCGATGGTCGTCTACTACAACACCGACCTGATCGACTTCGACCGGATGCGTGCCCGCGGGCTCGACGCCCCCGCCTCCACGAACGGGTGGACGCTCGGGTCCTTCGCGGCCGCCGCCGAGTTCGCCACCCGCCCGGGCCGCGGCACCCGCGGCCTCCACATCGACCCGACGCTGCGCGGCTTCGCGCCGCTGGTCTACTCCGCCGGCGGCCAGGTCTTCGACGACGAGGTCGAGCCCAGCTCGCTGTCGTTCTCCTCCGACGAGACCCGCTCGGCGCTGGAGACGTTCCTGCCGCTGCTGCGCAACCGCCCCCTGAACCTCACCGCCGACCAGCTCGAGCGCCGCAGTGCGCTGGAGTGGTTCGAGCGCGGCCGCGTCGGCATGATCGCCGGCACGCGCGAGCTGGTGCCCGAGCTGCGCCGCGTCGACGGCCTGCGGTTCGACGTCATGCCGATGCCCTTCCTCGGCGACGACGCCACGGTCGGCGACGTGACCGGCCTGTGCCTGTCGGCGGAGACGAAGGACCCGGCCGTCGCGGCCGACTTCCTCGTCCACGCCCTCTCGGCGGAGTCGATCGGCCGGGTGACCCGGGTCGGCGAGCTGGTGCCCGCGGACCTGGAGGTGTCGGTCTCCGACGACTTCGTCCAGCCGGCCCGCCAGCCGCGGAACCCCCAGGTCTTCACCGAGTCGATCCGCGACATCCGGCTCGCCCCGCTCCTCGACACCGACGGTGCGCTGTCGGACGCCGCCGCGCCGTTCCTCGCCGAGATGGTCGACGAGCCCGTGCTCGCGCCCGAGGACCTCGAGGTCCTCGGCGCGGAGATCGACCTCGCCTCCCGCGAGGTCCTCAGCCCGGACGACATCGACCTCGACGGCACGCCCGACGACGAGGACGACGACGTCGACCCCGGCCTGCTGCCCTCCGAGGAGCCCGACGAGGACGACCCCGGTCTCGGCTGACCCGACGGTCCGGCCCGTGAGCTCGCGCCGGCTCGGCGTCAGGGGGTGGGCGTCTCCGGGTCGGGCTCCGGGGGAGCGGCGTCGGCCTCGAGGACGGCGTCGACGAGCACGGGGGTGACCAGGTCGCTCTGCCAGGGGCGGGCGCCGAGGGCGGTGACGGCGGCGTCGACGGCCCGGGCGAGGGCCTCCGGCTCGCGCTCGACGGGCGGCTCCCACAGCACGCGGCGCACGACGTCGGGGGTCATCAGGTTCTCGGTCGGCACGGCCACGCGCTCGGAGAGCCCCGCCAGCGCCGACCGGGCCAGGGCGAGCCGGCGGGCGGCCACCGGGTCCCGCTCGGCCCAGGCGCGGGGCAGCGGTGGGCCGTCGGTGCGCGGGGAGCGGGGCGGCAGGGCGTCCTCGTCGAGCTCGGCGGCCTCGCGCAGCGCCTCGACCCAGCGGCCCGAGTAGCGCTGGGCCCCGCGGCCGTGGAAGCCGGGGGTGTCGAGCAGGGAGCGACGGTCCTGGGGCATCGTCTGGGCGGCGGCGACGATCGAGGCGTCGGGGATCAGCCGGCTGGGGGTCACGTCGCGCTGGGCGGCGATCTCGTCACGGGTGGTCCACAGCGCCCGCACCGCGGCCAGGCCGCGGCGGCCGCGCACCTTGTGCATCCCCGAGGTGCGGCGCCACGCGTCGACGCGCACGGGCGCCGTGTGGCCCAGCAGCGCGTCGAACTCCTGGCGGGCCCACTCGTCCTTGCCCGCCTCGCGGAGCTCCTCGGCCAGCACGTCGCGCAGCTCGACGAGCGCCTCGACGTCCAGCGCGGCGTACTCCAGCCACGGCTCGGGCAGCGGGCGGCGCGACCAGTCCTGCGCCGAGTGCTCCTTGCGCAGCCGACGCCCGAGCAGCTGCTCGGTCAGGGTCGCCAGGCCGACCCGCGGGTGGCCCAGCAGCCGGCCCGCGAGCTCGGTGTCGAACAGCGAGGTGGGCTCGAGCCCGACCTCCCGCAGGCAGGGGAGGTCCTGCGTGGCGGCGTGCAGCACCCACTCGGTGCCGACCAGCACCTCCTGGAGGGGCGCGAGGTCGTCGAAGGCGATCGGGTCGACCAGCACGGTGCCCGCGCCCTCGCGGCGCAGCTGCACCAGGTAGGCCCGCGCGGAGTAGCGGTAGCCCGACGCGCGCTCGGCGTCGATCGCCACGGGGCCGCTGCCGGCGGCGATGGCGGCGCACGCGGCGGCCAGGCCGGCGGCGTCGACGACCACGTCGGGCAGCCCGTCCCGCAGCGTCAGCAGCTCGACCGGTGCCTCCTCGGGCTCGCGGGCGGGCTCGCGGGCGGGCTCGCGGGCGGGCTCGCGGGCGGCGGGGTCGGGGGTGGCGGCGTCGTCCACGTCGGACCTCAGCGGACCGGACCCCGCTGGCCGCGACGGCTCGGCATGACCGAGACCCCGTCGGGCACCGGCGGCAGCCCGGCCGCGGTGCAGAGCAGCTCGCCCCACGCCTCGACGTGGCGGCCCACCTGCGCGGGGTCGGGGGTCCAGGAGGCGCGGATCTCGACCTGGGCGCTGGGGTCCTCGTCGGCCATGCCGCCGAAGCTGTGGGACGTCACGCAGGTCACGGTGCCCGATGCGGCGTGGTAGGACGCTTCGTGGGCCGCGAGGGCCTCGGTGAGCCAGGTCCACGCGACCTCGGCGAGCATCGGGTCCGAGGCCTGCTCGGGCTCCAGCTCGGCGCGGACGTAGCCCACGCAGCGGAACGTCCCGTCCCAGGCGTCGTTGCCGGCGGGGTCGTGCAGCAGCACCAGTCGGCCGGTGCCCACGTCCTCGCCGTCGACGACCACGTCGCCCGACAGCGCCGAGGCGTACGGCGCGATGCGCTGGGGGGCCGGCATCTGCTCGCAGGCCACCTCCGGACGCAGCACGGCGGCGCGCATGTCGGCCACGGCGGTCGCGAAGACCTCGGGGAACCCCGCGTGCGAGGGGCCCGCGCCCGTCCCGGGGCGCGGCTCGTGACCGACGACCATGGGCTCACAGTAGGTCGGGCGGCCCCGACCGCCGCCCCGCCACGCCGCCTGACCTGCGAGGATCGTGGCCGTGAGCACCCCCGCCGGCACGCCCGACCCCCGCCTGGCCGAGAGCCCCTTCCTGGCTGCCTGCCGCGGCGAGGAGCCCTCCCACACCCCGGTCTGGTACATGCGCCAGGCCGGTCGGTCGCTCCCGGAGTACCTCCGCGTCCGCGAGGGCGTGGCCATGCTCGACGCCTGCATGGACGCCGACCTGGTGACCGAGATCACGCTCCAGCCCGTCCGGCGGTACGGCGTGGACGCCGCCATCTTCTTCTCCGACATCGTCCTGCCGCTCAAGGCCGTGGGGGTCGACCTCGACATCAAGCCCGGCGTGGGCCCGGTCGTCGCCGAGCCGGTGCGGACCCTCGCCGACGTCGCCGCGATCCCCGACCTCGAGCCCGCCCACGTCGAGTTCGTCACCGCCGCCGTGGGACAGCTGACCGCCGAGCTCGGCGGGACCCCGCTGATCGGCTTCGCCGGTGCGCCGTTCACCGTCGCGTCGTACCTGGTGGAGGGCGGACCCTCGAAGGACCACGCCCGCACCAAGGCCATGATGTTCGGCGCCCCCGAGGTGTGGGACGCGCTCATGCGCAAGATCGGCGGCATCGCCGCGGCGTACCTCGAGGTGCAGGTCGCCGCGGGCGCCTCCGCGGTCCAGCTCTTCGACTCCTGGGCCGGCGCGCTGTCGCCCGCCGACTACCGCGAGCACGTCCAGCCGCACTCGGCGCGGGTGCTCGCCTCGGTGGCCGGTCGCGAGGGCGGCGGCGTCCCGCGCATCCACTTCGGCGTGGGCACCTCCGAGCTGCTCACCGACATGGGCGAGGCGGGCGCGGACGTCGTCGGCGTCGACTGGCGCACCCCCCTCGACGTCGGCATCTCCCGCGTGGGCGACCGCGCCGTGCAGGGCAACCTCGACCCCACGCTCGTCTTCGCGCCGACCGAGGTGATGCTCGCCCGCGCGGCCGAGGTCGTCGAGGCGGGCCGCGCCGCGCGCGGCCACGTGTTCAACCTCGGCCACGGCGTCCTGCCCGCGACCGACCCGGCCGCGCTGGAGCGCCTCACCGAGTTCGTGCAGTCCCGACCCCGCTGACGCCTCAGCCGACGGGCGCGAGCGCCCCGGGGTGCGGGGCCCGCTCGGCGCGCACCCGCTCGGCCTGCTCGACGAGCGCGCGCAGCAGCAGCCGGACGGCGGGCGGCTGGTGGGTCCCGGCCGGGTGCAGCGCCAGCAGGCTCACGTCGTCGGGCACGCCGAGGAGCGGACGATGCGTGACCACGCCGGCGCGCACGAGCGGGTCCCCGTCGATGCTGTAGTCGGGCAGCACGGTGACGCCCAGCCCCTCGGCCACGAGGAGCTTGCCCATCTCGGCGCCGTCGGCGGCGACCGCGAGCTGTGGCGGGTCGCCGGCGCTGACCCGGTGCAGGTAGCGGTGCATGAGGTAGCCCGAGCGCATCCCGACCAGCGTCGTGGCCCGCAGGTCGTCGAGGGTGACCCCGGCGGCGCCCGCCAGCGGGTGATCGGTGCGGCAGCACACCACGACCCGGCCCTGCAGCAGCGGGATCGCGGTCAGGTCGCTGGCCTGGTCGTCGCCCGGCAGGGCGTTGACCAGCCCCAGGTCGAGCCCGCCCTCGGCGAGCGCCTGGGCGATGTCGACCTGCTGGGCGGTCACGACCTCGACGGCCGCGCCGGTGGCGGCCTCGTGGAAGTCGTGCAGCGCGGGGGCGAGGAGCGGGGCGGTGCCGGCGTTGACCGTGCCGACCCGCACGGTGCGTGCACTGTGGCGCTGGTGGCCCGCCGCGGAGCGCAGGCGGTCGACGGCCTCGAGCACCTCGACCATGCTGGGCAGCAGGACACGGCCGTCCTGGCTGATGCGCGAGCCGGAGCGGCGACGGTCCACGAGCGTGACCCCGAGCTCGCGCTCGAGGTTGCGCAGGCCCTCGCTGAGCGCGGGCTGGGACAGGTGCAGCTGCTCGCTGGCCCGCCGCAGCGAGCCGTGACGGGTGACCGCGGCCAGGTACTCCAGCTGTTCGATGCGCATCCGACGCCTCCACCTCCTCGCCGGCCGGGTTCTGCTCCGACCGGACCCTTTGTCGACTGAGACTATAGACAAAGTGCAGGCGTGCCGCGGACCCGGGTCGCGACGCGCCGGACCCGGGCCCGGCGGTCATGCGTGGAAGGCCCTGCCTGTCACGTGCTCGGCGGGTCGCGGGGTCCGACGCGGCACGTCGAGTTGCCCGAGGCCGTTAACTGCAGCAATCTGATCGAGTTAGTCCAGACCGCAGAGGAGCGTGCGATGAGCAAGGAGACCGGCCCCCGGGAGCCGCTGAAGTTCGCCTACTGGGTGCCCAACGTGAGCGGCGGCCTGGTCGTCAGCAAGATCGAGCAGCGCACCGACTGGGGCTACGAGTACAACAAGCGCCTGGCCCGCACGGCGGAGCGCAACGGCTTCGAGTACGCCCTCAGCCAGGTGCGCTACATGGCGTCCTACGGCGCGGCGTACCAGCACGAGTCGACCAGCTTCAGCCTCGCGCTGATGCTCGCCACCGAGCGCCTCAAGGTCATCGCCGCCGTCCACCCCGGTCTGTGGCAGCCCGGTGTGCTCGCCAAGTTCCTCGCCACCGCCGACCACCTCTCCGGGGGTCGCGCCGCGGTCAACGTCGTCTCGGGCTGGTTCAAGGACGAGTTCACCCGGCTCGGCGAGCCCTGGCTCGAGCACGGCGAGCGCTACCGCCGTGCGGAGGAGTTCATCACCTACCTCAAGGAGATCTGGACCTCCGAGCACGCCGAGCTGCACGGCGACTTCTACCGCCTGCACGACTTCGACCTGAAGCCCAAGCCGCTCAGCGGTCCCGACCGCCCCCACCCCGAGATCTTCCAGGGCGGCAACTCCACGGCCGCGCAGGAGATGGCCGGGCGGGTCTCGGACTGGTACTTCGCCAACGGCAACACCCCCGAGGGCATCGCCACCCAGGTCGGCAACGTCTCCGGTGTCGCCGCCGGGCACGGACGCACGGTCCGCTTCGGCGTCAACGGCTTCATGGTCGCGCGGGACTCCGAGGCCGAGGCCCGCGACGTGCTGCGCGAGATCATCGACCGCGCGGACCGCGAGGCCGTGGAGGGCTTCGGCTCCGCGGTCACCCAGGCCGGCAAGTCGGCGCCGGACGGCACCGGCATGTGGCAGGACTCCACCTTCGAGGACCTCGTCCAGTACAACGACGGCTTCCGCACCGGCCTGGTCGGCACCCCCGAGCAGGTCGCCGAGCAGGCGATCCGCCACAAGCGTGCGGGTGCGGACCTGCTCCTGCTGGGCTTCCTGCACTTCCAGGAGGAGGTCGAGTACTTCGGCGAGCGGGTCCTGCCCCTGATCCGTGAGATGGAGGCCGCCGAGCCCGGCGCCACCTCCACCCCGGTCGCCGGCGAGGTCGCCTGATGACGGCTGCCCCCGTTGCGGACACCCGGGTGCCCGTGCTCGACGCCGCCGCGGCCCGTCGTACCGCGGCGACCCTGGCGGAGGCGTTCGGCGTCGAGGCCGCGGAGCGCGACAGCCACCGGCTGCTGCCGCTGGCCGAGGTCGACCAGCTCGCCCGCTCCGGGCTGCTCGCGATCACCGTGCCGCGGGCCCTCGGCGGGCCCGGCCTGCGGGCGGGCGACGTGGCGGAGGTGTTCCGGCTGCTGTCGACCACGGACCCCTCGATCGCTCAGATCCCGCACAGCCACTTCGTCTACGTCAACGCCGTGCTGCACCAGGGCACCGACGACCAGCAGCGCTTCTTCCTGGGCGAGGTCCTCGCCGGTCGCCGCTTCGGCAACGCGCAGTCCGAGCTGCGCACCAAGGACGCCCGCACCTGGGGGACGACCCTGACCCCCGACGGCCAGGCCGGCGGCGGGTGGCTGCTCAACGGGGCGAAGGCCTACAGCACCGGCGCGCTGCTCGCGGACTGGATCCCCGTGCTGGCCCACCTCGAGGAGGACGGCCCGATGCACGTCGCCTGGGTCGAGCGCCACGCCGACGGCGTCAGCGTCGTCGACGACTGGGACGGCATGGGCCAGCGCACCACCGCCAGCGGCTCGGTGCGCCTGGAGGACGTCGCGGTCGCCCCCGACCGGGTGATGCCGTTCCACCTCACCTTCACGGGCCCGCAGACCTACGGCTCGTTCGCGCAGCTGCTGCACGCGGCGATCGACGCCGGGATCGCCCGCGGCGCGCTCACGGAGGCGGCGGCGTTCGTGCGGACGCACTCGCGGCCCTACCCCGACGCGAAGGTCGAGACCGCGGGGGAGGACCCGCTGACCGTCCACGCCTTCGGCCAGCTCGAGCTCGCCGTCCGGGGCTGCGAGGCCCTGCTGCGCGAGGCCGGGGCCGCCGTGGAGGCCGCGGACGCGGACCTCACCGAGGCCACGGCCGCCGAGGCGAGCCTCGCCGTCGCGGCCGCGCGCGCCTCGACCACCGAGGCCAGCCTGGCCGTCGGCAGCCGACTGTTCGAGGTCGCCGGCACCCGCTCCGCGCTCGACGGGCTCAACCTGCACCGCCACTGGCGCAACGCCCGGACCCACACCCTCCACGACCCCGCGTCGTGGAAGGTCCAGCACCTCGGCCAGTGGGCGCTGCACGGCACCGTGCCGCCCCGCCACGGCCAGATCTGAGGAGAGAGTCGATGAGCCTGACCTTCCACTGGTTCCTGCCCACCAACGGCGGCGACGGCCGCCACGTCGTCGGCGGCGGCCACGGCGTCGACCCCGGCGCGGCCGGCCGGCCGGCCGACGTCGCCTACCTGACCCAGGTCGCCCGCGCCGCGGAGGACAACGGCTTCGAGGCCGCGCTGACCCCCACCGGCGCCTGGTGCGAGGACGCCTGGCTGTCGACCGCGATGCTCGCCCAGACCTCGGAGCGGCTGAAGTTCCTCGTCGCGTTCCGCCCGGGGCTGCTCTCGCCGTTCGTCGCCGCCCAGATGGCCGGCACCTTCCAGAACCTGTCCGGCGGGCGGCTCCTGCTCAACGTCGTGACCGGCGGGGAGAGCCACGAGCAGCGCATGTTCGGCGACTTCCTCGACAAGGACGCCCGCTACGCCCGCTGCGGGGAGTTCCTCGACATCGTCACCCGCCTGTGGGACGGCGAGACGGTCGACCACGACGGCGAGCACCTGCGGGTCGAGGGCGCGACCCTGGGGCAGATCCCCTCGCCGCGACCCGACATCTACTTCGGCGGGTCCTCGCCCGCCGCCGGCGAGGTCGCCGCGCGCTACGCCGACGTCTACCTCACCTGGGGCGAGCCGCCCGAGGCCGTCGCCGAGAAGATCGCCTGGATCCGCGGGCTGGCCGCCGAGCAGGGACGCGAGGTCCGCTTCGGCATCCGGATGCACACCATCACCCGCGACACCTCCGCGGAGGCGTGGGCCGAGGCCCAGCGGCTGCTCGACGAGATCCGCCCGGAGGACCTCGAGCGGGTCCAGAGCGGCCTGCGCCGCAGCGAGTCCGAGGGCCAGCGGCGGATGCTCGACCTCCACGGCGGGACCACCGACGGCGACGCCCGGTCGCTGGAGATCCACCCCAACGTGTGGGCCGGCGTCGGCCTGGTCCGCGGCGGCGCGGGCACCGCGCTGGTCGGCAGCCACGCGGAGGTCGCCGACCGCATCGAGGAGTACGCCGACCTCGGGATCTCCGAGTTCGTCCTCTCGGCCTACCCCCACCTGGAGGGCGCCTACTGGTTCGGGGAGGGTGTGCTGCCGATCCTCGCCGAGCGCGGCCGGTGGAAGCACCCCGGCCCCGAGCGCCACCGCGGCGCCTCGGTGCCGTTCGCCGGCGGGCGGGCGGCCTCGTGAGCGGCCCCGCCGCCGGTCCCGCCGCCGGTCCCGACGGCCGTGCCACCACCGCCCTGGTCGTCGGCAACCCCAAGCCGGCCTCGCGCACGCTGGTCGCGGGCCGCCACGTCGTGACCGGCCTGACCGACGCCGAGCCGGACCTCGTGGTCGACCTCGGGCTGCTCGGCGCCCGGCTCCTCGACCGGGGCGACGGCGAGGTCACGGCCCTGGTCGACGCGGTCGCCGGTGCCGACCTGGTCGTCGTGGCCAGCCCGACGTACAAGGCGACGTACACCGGGCTGCTCAAGGTGTTCCTGGACCGGTTCGCCGCGGGCGCGATCCGCGGCGTCTCGGCTCCCGTGATGCTCGCCGGATCGCCGCACCACGCGCTGGCCGCGGAGCTCACGCTCCGCCCGGTGCTCTCGGAGATCGCCTCGGGCCCGGTCCTGAAGGGCCTGTGCGTCCTCGAGGCCGAGCACGACGACCCCCGTGCCTACGCCGACTGGCTGGGCACCGCGAGACCCACCACCGACCGCCTGCTCGCCCCGACGCCCGCACCGACAGGAGCCCCCGCATGACCTCGCAGCTCGCCCAGGACCCGACCTCCGGCGTCACGCCGCTGGTCACCAACCAGGACCTCGACCCGCAGCGCCTGCGCGAGGCGTTCGGCGTCTTCCCCTCCGGGGTCGTCGCCGTGGCCGCGGAGATCGACGGCCGCAAGGTCGGCCTGGCGGCCTCGTCGTTCAGCTCGGTGAGCCTGGACCCGCCGCTCGTGCAGTTCTCCGTCGCCACGACCTCGAAGACCTGGCCCGACCTGCGCAGCGCGGACCACCTCGGTCTCACCGTGCTCGCCGACCACCACGGCGGGCTGTGCCGCCAGCTCGCGGGCGACGTGGCGAGCCGCTTCGACGACATCGCCGTGTCCGCGACCCCGGCCGGCGCGCTGTTCATCGACGAGGGCCTCGCGAAGTTCGACTGCACCGTCTACCGCGAGGTCGAGGCCGGGGACCACACCCTGGTGCTGCTCGAGCTCCACGCCGTCGAGCAGGCCGCGGACGTGTCGCTGCCGCTGGTGTTCCACCGCAGCGCCTTCGCCGGGGTCGCCGCCGGCTGAGGCGCCGCACCGGTCCCGCCGACCGGGCTGGCAGGCTGGGACCATGCGGGTCGCGGTCGTCGGGGCGGGGATCGGGGGCCTGACCGCGGCGCGCGACCTGGTGGCCGCGGGCCACGACGTGGTCGTCCTCGAGGCCGCCGAGGTGGCCGGCGGCAAGCTGCGCCGTGCCGAGGTCGCGGGCGTCGCCCTCGACGTCGGCACGGAGGCGATGCTGCACCGGCGCCCCGAGGGCTCCGCGCTCGCCGCCGACCTCGGCCTGCCCCTGGTGCACCCGACCGGCGCGTCCTCGCGGATCTGGACCCGGGGGTCGCTGCGCCGGCTGCCCCGGTCGCTGATGGGCGTGCCCCTGGACCCCGACGACCTCGCCGCCTCCGGGGTGCTGTCGCCGGAGGGCCTGGCCCGGGCGCGGGTGGAGCGGGTCGAGCCGTGGGACGGCGAGGACGTCTCCGTCGGCGAGCTCGTCGCGGCGCGCTTCGGGGACGAGGTGGTCGACCGGCTCGTCGAGCCGCTCCTGGGCGGCGTGTACGCCGGTCACGCCCGCCGGCTGTCCGTGCGCGCGACCGTGCCGGCCCTGGCCGACCTCGCCGCCCGCGGCCCGCTGGTCACCGAGGGCGCGCGCACCGCCCCCGGCGCGGGCACCCCTGTCTTCGCCGGCCTCGCCGGTGGCATGACCTCCCTGGTCGACGCGCTCGCGGCGGGCCTGGTCGTGCGCACCGGCGCCACCGTCCGCGAGCTCGTGCGGACCCCCGCGGGGCTCGCCCTGGTCGTCGGACCCACCACCGCGCCCGAGCGGCTGGAGGTCGACGGGGTCGTCCTCGCCGTCCCGCCGGCGCCCGCGAGCCGGCTGCTGGGCGACCTCGCCCCGCGCGCCGCCGCCGAGCTGGCGGGCGTCGAGACCGCCTCCACCGTGGTGGTCGCGCTCGCCCTCGCCGCCGCCGACGTCGCCGGGCTGGGGTCCTACGACGGGTCCGCGGCCGGGTTCCTCGTGCCGCCCGTCGACGGACGGGCGATCAAGGCGTCCACCTTCTCGTTCGCGAAGTGGGAGCACGTGCGGGCCGCCGGCGCCGCGGAGGGCGTGGTGCACCTGCGGACCTCGCTCGGCCGGCTGGGCGAGGAGGCGACGCTGCAGCGCGACGACGCCGACCTCGTCGCCGACTCGCTGGCCGACCTCCGGGCGGCGACCGGCCTCGACGCGCGTCCGGTCGACGCCGTGGTGCAGCGCTGGGGAGGGGCGCTGCCCCAGTACGCCGTCGGCCACCTCGACCGCGTCGCCCGCGTGCGGGCGGCGGTGGCCGAGGTCGGGGGGCTCGTCGTGTGCGGCGCGGCGTACGACGGGGTCGGCGTGCCGGCGGTCATCGGCTCCGCGCACCGGGCGGCCGGCGAGCTCGCCGAGGACCTGCGCGGCAGAATGGGCCCATGAGCGAGCAGACGAACGCGTCCCGGCTGAAGGAGATCAACGACCTCACCCGCTACACGATGTGGTCGGTGTTCCGGCTGCGCGACGTGCTGGGGTCCGCGGACCGCGCCGCCGAGGCGGCCGAGGTCGAGAAGCTGCTCGCCGGCCTCGCCGAGGACGACGTCGTCGTGCGCGGCCTCTACGACGTGTCCGGCCTCCGCGCCGACGCCGACGTCATGGTCTGGTGGCACGCGGCCGACTCCGAGCAGCTGCAGGCGGCCTACCACCGCTTCCGCCGCACCGCCTTCGGCGGTCGCCTCGAGCCCGTCTGGTCGCAGATGGCGCTGCACCGCCCGGCCGAGTTCAACAAGTCCCACGTGCCGGCGTTCCTGGCGGGCGAGGAGCCGAAGCGGCACCTGTGCGTCTACCCGTTCGTCCGCTCCTACGAGTGGTACCTGCTGCCCGACGAGGAGCGTCGCGCCCTGCTCGCCGAGCACGGCAAGATGGCGCGCCCCTACCCCGACGTGCGCGCCAACACCGTGTCGTCCTTCGCGCTCGGCGACTACGAGTGGCTGCTGGCCTTCGAGGCCGACGACCTCGGCCGCATCGTCGACCTGATGCGCGACCTCCGCGCCTCCGGCGCGCGACGCCACGTCCGCGAGGAGATCCCCTTCTACACCGGCGCCCGCGTCGAGGTCGCCGACCTGCTGGACCGGCTGCCCTGAGACCCCGGGTCGCTCAGGACCCGGAGGACGACCCGGGACCGGACCCGGAGAGACCGCGCGAGGCCCGCGAGGAGTAGCGACGCTCGGGGTTCGACCCGATGCCCCGGGCGTCGCTCGACCCGCCCGCGGCCCTCTTCGCGGGCGCCCTCGTCGCCGTGCTCCTCGTAGTGGTCGCCTTCTTGGTCGCCGCGCTCTTCTTGGTCGTCGCCTTCTTCGCGGTCGCCTTCTTCGCGGTCGCCTTCTTGGCGGTCGCCTTCTTGGTCGGCGCCTTCGTGGCGGGCGCCTTCCTGGTCGGCGCCTTCGTGGCGGGCGCCTTCGTGGCGGGCGCTCGCCTCGCGGTCGTCTTCGTGGCCGCGGTCTTCCGGGCGGCGGTCCTCCTCGCGGGGGTCCGCGAGGCGGGGCGGTCGAGCGCGGCGTCGTCGGAGCCGGCGGCGGTGCCCCAGCGGTCGAACCACTCGTCGAGCGAGCGCCACGTGGTGGTGCGGGCCCCGCGGCCGGTGAGCAGGCCGAGGTGGCCGCCGGGCACGATCTCGACGTCGACCTGCCGCGAGCCGGTGAGCAGCGAGGTCACGCCCCGCACGGCGGCGACCGGGGCGATGCCGTCGGTGGCGCCGGCGTACACGGCGACGGGGGCGGTGACGGCGGCCAGCTCGACCGTCCGCCCGTCGACCTCGGCGCGGCCCTCGCGGAGGTCCGCGGAGCGGACGAACCGGTGGTACAGCTGGCCGTAGCTGCGGCCCGGGTACGCCGCCATCCGGCCACGGACGGCACCGACGGCCTCGATCTGGGCGAGCCACTCGGTGTCGTCGAGGTGGGTGGCGACGGCGACGGGCTTGGTGACGAGGTTCTGGAACGCGCTGAGCTGCGAGGCCCACCGCACCGCCGGCTTCGGCGCGAGGCCCATCAGCCGGGACGCGCGGTCGACGACCCCGCCGGGGGAGGTGGCGAGCAGCGGACGCAGGGGGGCGACCATCGGCACCAGCCGGGTGTCGACAGGGGTGCCGAGCAGACTGATCGACGCGATCGGCAGGTCGGGGGAGTCCGCGGCCGCGAGCAGCGCGAACAGCCCGCCGAGGCTCCAGCCGACGACGTGCACGCCGCGGCGTCCGGCGTGCGCGGAGACGTCGCGGATCGCCTGCGGCAGCACGTCGGCCACCCACGGGTCGATCGACAGCGACCGGTCGCGGAAGGAGACGTCGCCGTACTCCACCACGTACGTCGGGCGGCCGGCCACCACGAGGTGCTCCGCGAGCGAGCACCCGCGGCGCAGGTCGAACACGCGGGCGGGCGCGGCCAGCGGCGGGACCAGCAGGACGGGGTCGCCCTGCTCGCGGACGGTGAGGGAGCGGTAGTGGTGCACCTCGCGGCGCGAGCCCGACGACACCAGGGTCCGGGGCATCGGGCGCAGGTCGGCGAGCCCGCCGTACAGGACGGTGTGGGCGAGGTTGCCCGCCGCCCGGGTCGCGGAGCCCACGACCTCGTCGGGCCGCGGGATGGTCACGAGGGCCATCAGTCGTCCTCCTCCGGGCGGCCGACGGGCCGGACCTTCTTGCCGTGGTCGGGGCGGGTCGCGGCGAGCTCGGAGAGGAAGCCGTCGGCCCAGTGGTTGACGTCGCGCTCCCGCACCGTGCGGCGCATGGCCCGCATCCGGCGCTGGATCTCCTTCGGCTCCGCGTCGTGCGCCTGCCGCAGGGCCGCCTTCATCCCGTTGATGTCGTAGGGGTTGACCAGCCAGGCCTGCCGCAGCTCGTCGGCCGCGCCGGCGAACTCCGAGAGGACCAGCGCGCCGTCCTCCTCGAGGCGGCAGGCGACGTACTCCTTGGCGACGAGGTTCATGCCGTCACGGAACGGCGTCACGACCATCACGTCGGCGGCGCGGTAGAGCGCGGCCATCTCGTGGCGGGGGTAGGAGGAGTGGAGGTAGGAGATGACCGGCTTGCCGATCTCCCCGAGGTCGCCGTTGATGCGCCCCACGAGGCGGTCGATGTCGTCGCGCAGGATCCGGTACTGCTCCACCCGCTCCCGCGAGGGCGTGGCGACCTGCACGAACACGGCCTCGCCGACGGCCAGGTGCTTGTCGCGCACCAGCTCGGAGAAGGCGCGCAGCCGCGCGTAGATGCCCTTGGTGTAGTCGAGCCGGTCGATGCCGAGGAAGACCGTGTCGGGGTTGCCCAGGGCCTCGCGGATCTCGGAGGCGCGCTCCGCGACCGACTCGCTCGCCGCGAGCTCCTCGAAGCCGTCGACGTCGATGGAGATCGGGAACGCCGCTGCCTTCACCGTGCGCCCGTCGGGCAGGTAGACGAGGTCGCGATGGGTCTTGTGGCCGACCCGCTGCCGCACCAGGCGGATGAAGTTCTGCGCCGCACCCGGCAGCTGGAAGCCGACCAGGTCGGCGCCGAGCAGGCCCTGGAGGATCTCCCGGCGCCACGGCAGCTGCTGGAAGAGCTCGGCGGGCGGGAAGGGGATGTGGAGGTAGAAGCCGATCCGCAGGTCCGGCCGCTTGTCGCGCAGCATCTGCGGCACGAGCTGCATCTGGTAGTCCTGCACCCACACCGTGGCGCCGTGGGAGGCGATCTTGGCCGCCCGGTCGGCGAAGCGCTGGTTGACCCGCACGTAGGCGTCCCACCACTCGCGGTGGAACTCCGGCTTGGCGACGAGGTCGTGGTAGAGCGGCCAGAGCGTGCCGTTGGAGAAGCCCTCGTAGTGCTCCTCGATCTCCTCGGCGCTCAGCGACTCCGGCACCAGCGAGAGGCCGTCGGAGGTGAAGGGCCGCATCCCGGTCTCGGTGCCCCCCGGCCAGCCGATCCAGGCGCCGTCGTTGGCGCGCATCACCGGCTCCAGGGCGCTGACCAGACCACCCGGCGAGGGCCGCCACGACGGGGTCCCGTCGTCGTCGGTGACCCGGTCCACGGGCAACCGGTTGGCCACGATCACGAGGTCCGCCGAGCGGTTGCGCACTGCCACGTCTGTGACCTTAGCCGCGCTGTCGACCCGACGCGCCGAGGAGCGAATGACATCGCTGTCGTTCGGCGTCTACAGTGCACGGCATGGACGCCGCCAACGCACTCGGAGCCCCCACGCACGCGCCGGGGACCAGCACGTCGGGGCTGTCCGAGCGGGACGCCGCGATCCTCGAGTTCGAGCGCCACTGGTGGAAGTACGCCGGGGCCAAGGAGCAGGCGGTCCGCGAGCAGTTCGACATGTCGGCGACGCGGTACTACCAGGTGCTCAACGCCCTGATCGACACCCCCGAGGCCCTCGCCGACGACCCGCTGCTGGTCCGTCGCCTGCGGCGCCTCCGGTCCGCGCGCCAGCGCCAGCGCTCGGCCCGCCGCCTCGGGTTCGAGGTCTGATGGGCTCCCGGGTCGTGCGCACCCGCGACGAGCGCGGGGTGGCCTTCCCCTCGCCGCTGGTGATGCTCAGCATCGTCGCCGTCGCGATGGCCGGTCTCGCCTTCGCCGTCACCTCCGGCGACGTCGAGTCCGACGTCGCCCGCCCCGTCACGGTCGAGGCGACCCCCTCCGCGACCCCGTCGCCGTCCGCGACCCGTGCGCCGCGTCCCAGCGAGCCGCGCACGAGCCGCACCCCCGCGCCGGTGGAGCGCAGCGAGGTCCTCGTCGAGGTCTACAACAACTCCGGCATCGCCGGGCTCGCCGGCACCACCGCCGACACCGCGGCCACCGCGGGCTGGCAGGTCGTGGGCTCCGACAACTGGGTGGGCACCATCCCGTCGTCGACCGTCTACTTCCCGCCGCGCCTCGAGCGCCAGGCCGACACCCTCGCCAAGGACCTCGGCGTGACCCGGCTCATGCCCGCCGTGGCCCCCATGCGGTTCGACCGGCTGACGGTCATCCTCACCGCCGACTACGCCTGAGGCGGCCCTCCGCCCGGTCGGCGCCGGGTCGCCCGGGCCCCCCTCGGTGCACGACCGTGCCATGGGACAGTGACGCCATGGAGTTCACCCACGCCTCCTCCGAGCAGCACTACGCCGGCCTGGTGCGGGCGGGCGAGGACGCGCTGGTCTGCCTCGACTTCGACGGCGTGCTCGCGCCGATCGTGGAGGACCCCGCCGCGGCCCACGTGCACCCCGACGCGGCCGAGGTCCTGCTCGCGCTGGCCGAGGAGGTCCGCGCGGTCGCCGTCGTGACCGGACGCCCGGCCCGTCAGGCCCTCGCGCTCGGGGGCCTCGAGGAGCTGGGCGCCGCGATGGAGGCGCGGGGGCGGACCCTGCACCTGCGCGGTCAGTACGGCAACGAGCAGTGGTCCTCCGACACCGGACGGGTCGTCTCGCCGCGTCCGCCCGCCGGCCTCACGGCGTTCTCCGCGGAGCTGCCCGACGTGCTGGCCGCGGCCGACGCCCGCGAGGCCTTCGTCGAGGACAAGGGCCTGGCGGTCGGGGTCCACACCCGCCGTCTGCCGGACCCGGCGGGAGCGCTCGAGGCGCTCCGCGAGCCCGTCGCCGCCCTCGCCGCCCGCCACGACCTCGTCGTCGAGCCCGGCCGCCACGTCCTCGAGGTCCGGGCCCACGGCGCCGACAAGGGCGCCGCGGTCCGCGAGCTCGTGGCGATGACCGGGGCGTCGGCCGTGCTGTTCGCCGGCGACGACCTCGGCGACCTCGCGGCGTTCGAGGAGGTCGCCCGCCTGCGCTCCGGCGGTGCCGAGGGACTGCTCGTCGCCTCGGTCTCCGACGCGGCCGACGCCGTCACCGCCCTCACCGACCGCGCCGACGTGGTCGTCGACGGCCCCGCCGGAGTGCTCGCACTGCTGCGCGAGCTCACCCGCGACACCGCCGGCGCCCGGCTCTGACCCCTCTGACCCCCGCCCGGCGGGCCCGGCGCGGTGCCGCCAGCCCGAGGGGTCCGGCGCGGTTTCACCAGGTATGTCGTCCGGCTGCCGCTTCTCGCGTGCTGCCCGGCACGAGGAGTGGTGGTTCGGTGACATACCTGGTGAAACCGCGCGCCCGCTCCACGCTGTCTCGCCATGCGGACGACGGGTCCACATGGCGGGACCCCGATGTGCGGGGCCGAGGGGCGGCTGCGTAACCTGGCGAGTGCTCATCACGAGGGACTGAGGGAACGGCCCGTCGACGTCCCGGCAACCACCGCCCGCACCGCCGCTCCTGGCGTCGCGAGGCCGGAGAGGTGCCAATTCCGGCCCGCGGCGAGAGACGCCGACGGGGAAGATGAGGAGGAGGAACATGAGCGCCCCCACCGTCTCCGCACCCGAGACCGCCGCCACCCCCGAGGCCGCCGGCCCGGACGTCATTCGCGAGGGCGCCTTCGGCAACGCCCGCGCCCTGGTCTGCCGCGAGTGCGGCTCCGAGGTCGCGCTGGGCCCGCAGTACGCCTGCATGGAGTGTTTCGGCCCCCTCGAGGTCGCCTACGACTTCCCCACCGACCTCACCCGGGAGCAGATCGAGTCCGGTCCGGCCAACATCTGGCGCTACAAGGCGCTGCTGCCGGTCCCGACCGACATCGAGACCAGCCCCAACACCGAGCCCGGCTTCACCCGCCTGCTCAAGGCCGACAACCTCGCCGCCGAGCTCGGGCTGAGCAACCTGTGGGTCAAGGACGACTCCACCAACCCCACCAACTCCTTCAAGGACCGCGTCGTCGCCTGCGCCCTGAGCGCGGCCCGCGAGTTCCACTCGAAGGTCTTCGCCTGCCCCTCGACCGGCAACCTGGCCAACGCCGTCGCCGCGGCCGGGGCGCGCGCGGGCATGAAGACCGTCGTGTTCATCCCCAGCAACCTCGAGCACCCCAAGCAGGTCAACTCGGCGGTCTACACCGAGTCGCTGGTCGCCGTCGACGGCAACTACGACGACGTCAACCGGCTGGCCTCCGAGATCGCGGGCGAGGAGGACGGCTGGGCGTTCGTCAACGTCAACGTCCGCCCCTTCTACGCCGAGGGCTCCAAGACGCTCGGCTACGAGATCGCCGAGCAGCTCGGCTGGCGCCTGCCCGACCAGGTCGTCATCCCCGTCGCCTCCGGCTCCCAGCTCACCAAGGTCGACAAGGCCTTCCAGGAGCTGATCGCCCTGGGCCTCGTCGAGGACAAGCCCTACAAGGTCTTCGGCGCCCAGGCGACCGGCTGCTCGCCGGTGTCGGTGGCCTACAAGTCCGGCACCGACGTGGTGCGCCCGGTCAAGCCCGACACGATCGCCAAGTCGCTGGCCATCGGCAACCCCGCCGACGCGCCGTACGTGCTCGACGTCTGCCGGCGCACCGGCGGCGCCGTCGAGGACGTCACCGACGACGAGATCCGCGCCGGCATCCTGCTGCTCGCCCGCAACGAGGGCATCTTCACCGAGACCGCGGGCGGCACCACGACCGCCGTGCTGAAGAAGCTCGTGGAGACCGGCCAGCTCGACACGAGCCTCGACACGGTCATCATCAACACCGGCATGGGCCTGAAGACCCTCGACGCCATCTCCGGCCAGGTCGGGCCCGCCGCGACGATCGACCCGTCGTACGCCGCGTTCGCGGCGACCGGCATCGCCTGAGCGCCGTCCGTCCCGCACCCTCCGACCCCACCGACGAAGGAGACACGTTGAGCGTCGCCGTCCGCATCCCGACCATCCTGCGCACCTACACGGGCGGGCAGTCCGAGGTCACCGCCGAGGGCGCCACGCTGGCGGAGGTCCTCGACGACCTCGACGCCCACCACGCGGGCATCAAGGGCCGGATCCTCGACGACGGCGGCAAGCTGCGCCGCTTCGTCAACGTCTACGTCGGCAACGACGACGTGCGCTTCCTCGACGACCTCGGCACGGCCACCCCCGACGGCACGCAGATCTCGGTCATCCCCGCCGTCGCCGGCGGCTGAGCCCGCGCGGCGGGCCGGCGCGGTGGACCACCACTACGCCCTCGAGGTCGCCTGGCAGGGCGACCGCGGCACCGGGACCAGCGGCTACCACGACTACGGCCGCGACGTGCTCGTCGTCGCCGAGGGCAAGGCCCCGCTCGAGGGCTCCGCGGACCGTCCCTTCCGCGGCGACCCGTCGCGGTGGAACCCCGAGGAGCTGCTGCTCGCCGCGCTCAGCCAGTGCCACCTGCTGAGCTACCTGCACCTCGCGGTGGTCCACGGCGTCGTCGTCACGGCGTACGAGGACTCGCCGGTGGGGACGATGCGGCAGGAGGGCATCGGCGGACGGTTCACCGAGGTGGTGCTGCGCCCGCGGGTGGTCGTCGCCGACGCCACGACGGTCGCGACCGCCCTGCGCATCCACCGGGACGCCTCCGAGGCGTGCTTCATCGCCGCGTCCGTCGCGTTCCCCGTGCGGCACGAGCCGGTCGTCGTCCCCGCCTAGGCTCACCCCATCGATCCGAGCGACCGATCCGAGCGACCGTCCGGTGCGACCGGTCGACCGAGCGGTCCAGGCCACCAGGAGGACCAGCGAGATGAAGGCAGTCGGCTACACCGAGGCGGGACCCGCGAGCGTGCTGCAGGACGTCGAGATCCCGGACCCCACCCCCGGTCCCCGTGACCTGCTCGTCGAGGTCGCCGCCGTCTCCGTCAACCCCGTCGACACCAAGGTCCGCACGCGCGGCGGCTCCGAGGACGGCACCCCGAAGGTGCTCGGCTACGACGCCGCCGGCGTCGTGCGGGCGGTCGGCGAGGAGGTCGAGCTGTTCGCGGTGGGCGACGAGGTCTACTACGCCGGCTCCATCGCCCGGCCGGGCACCGACTCCGAGCTCCACGTCGTCGACGAGCGCATCGTGGGCGCCAAGCCCGCCTCGCTGTCGATGGCCGAGGCCGCCGCGCTCCCGCTGACCGCCATCACCGCCTGGGAGCTGCTGTTCGACCGGCTCGGCGTCGAGCAGGGCGGGGGAGAGGGACGGACCCTCCTCGTGGTCGGGGCCGCCGGCGGCGTCGGCTCGGTCCTCGTGCAGCTCGCCCGCCAGCTGACGTCGCTGCGGGTCGTCGGCACCGCCTCGCGCCCGGAGACCAGCGCGTGGGTCCGCGACCTCGGCGCCCACGACGTCGTCGACCACTCCGGCGACCTCGCCGCCGCCGTCCGCGAGGTCGGCGTCCAGCACGTCGAGCTGATCGCCGGGCTCACGGGCACCGACGACCACTGGGCGGCGTACGCCGACCTGGTCGCCCCGCAGGGACGGATCGGCGTCATCGACGACCCGGCCGACGGCCTGGACGTCATGGGCCTGAAGCAGAAGAGCGCGTCGCTGCACTGGGAGTTCATGTTCGCCCGACCCGTGCACCAGACCCCCGACATGGTGGAGCAGCACCGGCTGCTGACCGAGGTCGCCCGCCTGGTCGACGAGGGCCGGGTGCGCACCACGCTGACCGACACCTACGGCGAGATCACGGCCGAGAACGTCGTGCGCGCCCACCGCATGCTCGAGTCCGGCTCGACGCGCGGCAAGGTCGTGCTCGCGGGCTGGCCGGCCTGAGGCGCCGGCGGGGCCGTAGGCGTTTGCACTCGCCCAGGGCGAGTGCTAGACATTGTGTTGGCAGTCTCGTCACGAGAGTGCCAATTCGGACCGGCGTACTGAGGTCCGTGGCCACCGCGGGAAGGGTCCGCGGGAGCCGCGCACCGTCCGTCGCGGGCAGTCCCGGGCCGTCCCCAGAACTCCGTTCAAGGATGCAGGAGCCATGCCGAAGCTGATTGCTTTCAACGAGGAGGCCCGGCGCGGTCTGGAGCGTGGCATGAACACGCTCGCCGACGCCGTCAAGGTCACCCTCGGCCCCAAGGGCCGCAACGTCGTCCTCGAGAAGAAGTGGGGCGCGCCCACCATCACCAACGATGGTGTGAGCATCGCCAAGGAGATCGAGCTCGAGGACCCGTACGAGAAGATCGGCGCCGAGCTCGTCAAGGAGGTCGCCAAGAAGACTGACGACGTCGCGGGCGACGGCACCACCACCGCCACCGTCCTGGCCCAGGCCATGGTGCGCGAGGGCCTGCGCAACGTCGCGGCCGGCGCGAACCCGATGGCGCTGAAGCGCGGCATCGAGTCCGCCGTCGCCTCGGTCTCCGAGCAGCTGCTCGGCATGGCCAAGGACGTCGAGACCAAGGAGCAGATCGCCGCGACCGCCGGCATCTCCGCCGGTGACCCCTCCGTCGGCGAGCTCATCGCCGAGGCGATGGACAAGGTCGGCAAGGAGGGCGTGATCACGGTCGAGGAGTCCAACACCTTCGGGCTGGACCTCGAGCTGACCGAGGGCATGCGCTTCGACAAGGGCTACATCTCGGCCTACTTCGCCACCGACATGGAGCGCATGGAGGCCGTCCTCGACGACCCCTACGTGCTGATCGTCAACTCCAAGGTCTCCTCGGTGAAGGACCTCCTCCCGCTGCTCGAGAAGGTCATGCAGGCCGGCAAGCCGCTGCTGATCATCGCCGAGGACGTCGACGGCGAGGCGCTGTCGACCCTGGTCGTCAACAAGATCAAGGGCACCTTCAAGTCCGTCGCCGTCAAGGCCCCGGGCTTCGGCGACCGCCGCAAGGCCATGCTGCAGGACATCGCGGTCCTCACCGGCGGCCAGGTCATCTCCGAGGAGGTCGGCCTCAAGCTCGAGAGCGCCGGCGTCGAGCTCCTCGGCCAGGCCCGCAAGGTCGTCATCACCAAGGACGAGACCACCATCGTCGAGGGCGCGGGCGACCAGGCCCAGATCGAGGGCCGGGTCAACCAGATCCGCGCCGAGATCGAGAACTCCGACTCCGACTACGACCGCGAGAAGCTCCAGGAGCGCCTCGCCAAGCTGGCCGGCGGCGTCGCCGTCATCAAGGTCGGCGCGGCCACGGAGGTCGAGCTCAAGGAGCGCAAGCACCGCATCGAGGACGCCGTGCGCAACGCGAAGGCGGCCGTCGAGGAGGGCATCGTCGCCGGCGGCGGCGTGGCCCTCGTCCAGGCCTCCGACCGTGCGTTCGAGAAGAACGACCTCGAGGGCGACGAGGCCACCGGTGCGCAGATCGTGCGCTTCGCCACCGAGGCCCCGCTCAAGCAGATCGCCATCAACGCCGGCCTCGAGGGCGGCGTCGTGGCGGAGAAGGTCCGCAACCTGGAGGCCGGTCACGGCCTCAACGCGGCCACCGGCGAGTACGTCGACATGCTGGCCGCCGGCATCAACGACCCGGTCAAGGTGACCCGGTCCGCGCTGCAGAACGCCGCGTCGATCGCCGCGCTGTTCCTCACCACCGAGGCCGTCGTGGCCGACAAGCCGGAGAAGGCCGCCCCCGCGGGCGACCCGACCGGCGGCATGGGCGGCATGGACTTCTGAGTCCACCCGCTCCACGCACCACCGCAGCAC